>DASWJG010000236.1:0-6860 GCA_036397315.1 Methyloceanibacter sp.
ACCGTCCTTCATCAGGAATTTGATGACGTCGACGCCCCGCTCGGCCATGCGGTTGGCGAGTTCCTGGATGGTAATCACCTCGGGCACCACAACCTCGCGCTGGATCTTCTGCTGCGCCAGCGGCCCGGTGATCTGCTTCTTCTGGCGCTCCTGGCGGCGCTTCAGCGAGGCAAGGCTCCGCTGGCGCTGCTCCTCGTCGAGCGCATTGGTGATGGTGAGCCTGCCTCTGACCCTGCGCTCTTCGCCGCGTCGCGGCGCGACAGGGCTCTTCTTGTAACGGGCGTCCGGCGTGCGGGCGGGCTCTTCCGCCTCTTCCTTGAGAAGGTGCTTGCGGGCGGTCTCCTCGCCGATTTTTCGTGCTTTGGCCTCGGCCTCGTGCCTTTCGTCTTCTTTGCGCTTTCGCTCGTCGGCCTCGTCGCGCTCTTTCGCTCGCTGCTCTTCCGTCACGACCTGGAGGACTGCCGACTGCTTCGCCCTCTCGCGCTCGACAGCCTCACGCTGGCGCGCGTCGGCGAGCGCGCGCGTGCGCGCGTCCTTTTCGTCTTCGGAAAGCTGCGGCAGCACGACGCCGACGCGGCGCGCTTGCGCCTCCTCAGGCTGCGGCTTGGGAGCGGGAGCCTCGGCCTCGCGCGGTGCCGGCTTGGCTTCTTCGACGGGCTGCGCCGCCTCCGAGCCGATCGACCGGCGCTTCTTCTTCTCGACCAGAACGGACTTCGAGCGCCCATGGCTGAAGCTCTGCCGCACATGGCCGGACTCCACCGTCCGACGCACGTTGAGCGTCATCTTGCGCCCTCCGCGAGCGGTCTTGCCTTCAGTCTCGTTGGTCTCACTCATTCCTTGTCCGTATCCGATCCATTTTGGCTTGCAAATGCGGCTCTGCCCTTGCGGTAGCGCTCTAAGCGCGCGGCCGCCGCGAGGAATTTCCGAGCCGCTCCACCCTGGATGAGGGCAGCATGTATCACATTTGTCCGCCCTGATGCCAAACCCAATTCATCCGTACTGAGGGCGCGGACCGCCGGAACCGGGCTTCCGTCCCCCATTCCGCGGGCTTTGCCGTCAAGCTTGCGGCATCCGTCGTCGGCCGCCTCCTTGGCATGGATGAGGGCGAGCACCCGGCCTTTGGTGATGGCTTCCTCGACCTTGGCATGGCCGAACACGGCCTCGCCGGCCTTGTTGGCGAGGGAAAGCGCGGAGAGCGCCGCCTCGGCGAGGAGCCGGTCGACCTGGGCCGCAAGCCCTTCGGGAGCCTTGGCCTCGGCCTTGAACGCCCGGGCGAAGACGTTGCGTTTGGCCGCGTCGGCGACCGTATCGTGCGCCGCCGTCAGCCACACCCCGCGGCCCGGCAACTTTTCCTTAAGATCGGGGACGATCGTGCCGTCAGGCCCGAGCACGAAGCGGATCAGCTCGTCCTTGGGTCTCCGCGCGCGAGTGAGCGCGCAAGCGCGGACGGTGTCATCTCCGCCCTCATGGGCTTCGTGGTCTTGCTCCGCTGCCGTCTGCCGCAAGGATGATCTCCTGGCCCGCTCATGAGGCGCTCGCGCCGCTGGGCGCTTCCGCGCCGCCGGCCCCGGCGCCCTCATCGGCGCCCGCGCCCTCTTCGCCTTCAGCCTCAGAGGGTACAGGCGCAAGATCGGCTTCGGTGATCCATCCGGCCTTGATGCGGGCCGCCAGGATCAGGTCCTCGACCTGGCTTTTCGTCAGGCCGAAGCCGTCGAGGATGCCGTCATGGCGAATGGTCTCCTTGTCCTTGCGCTCGCTCCAGCCGGCAAGGTCGTCGGTGGCGCAATCGGCAAGGTCCTCGACCGTCTTAATGTTGTTCTCACCGAGGGTGACGAGCATCGCCGTATTGATCCCCGGCACCTCTGACAGTTCGTCGGCGACGCCCAGCGCCTTGCGCTTGGCCTCAAGCTCGGCCTCGAGCTTCTCCAGATGCTCGCGCGCGCGGGTCTGGATCTCGGCGGCGGTGTTCTCGTCGAAGCCTTCGATCGAAGCGATCTCCGAGGGCTCGACAAAGGCGACTTCCTCAACCGAGCTGAAGCCCTCGGAGGCGAGCAGCTGGGCGATGACCTCGTCCACGTCGAGCGCTTCCATGAAGGTCGAGGAGCGCTCGGCAAACTCAGCCTGGCGCCGCTCCGATTCGGAGGCTTCCGTCATGATGTCGATGTCCCAGCCGGTGAGCTGGGAAGCGAGCCGCACATTCTGGCCCTTGCGCCCGATAGCGAGCGACAGCTGCTGGTCCGGCACCACGACCTCGATACGCTCGGCATCCTCGTCGAGCACGACCTTGACCACCTCGGCCGGCGCCAGGGCGTTGACGATGAAGGTCGCCGCGTCGGGCGACCACTGGATGATGTCGATCTTCTCTCCTTGCAGCTCGTTCACCACCGCCTGCACGCGGCTGCCCCGCATGCCGACGCAGGCGCCCACGGGGTCGATCGAGGCGTCCCGCGACACCACCGCGATCTTGGCGCGACTGCCGGGATCGCGCGCCACCGACTTGATGGTGACGATGCCCTCATAGACCTCCGGCACTTCTTGGGCGAACAGCTTGGCCATGAATTCCGGATGGGTGCGGGAGAGGAAGATCTGCGGCCCCCTCTGCTCACGGCGCACGTCGTAGACATAGGCGCGGATGCGATCGCCATAGCGGAAATTCTCGCGCGG
Organism: Methyloceanibacter sp.; assembly: GCA_036397315.1. GTDB lineage: Bacteria > Pseudomonadota > Alphaproteobacteria > Rhizobiales > Methyloligellaceae > Methyloceanibacter. The sequence goes on from DASWJG010000236.1 coordinate 2,665, forward strand.
CAGGGTCTCGTCGCGGCGGACGATGGCCTCGGCCCGGCCGAGATCGACGATGACGTTGCCGTATTCGACCCGCTTGACGATGCCGTTGACGATCTCGCCGACCCGGTCCTTGTATTCGTCGAATTGGCGCTCGCGCTCGGCCTCGCGCACCTTCTGCACGATCACCTGCTTGGCGTTCTGCGCCGCTACGCGGCCGAAATCGAGCGGGGGCAGGGGCTCGGCGATGAAATCGCCGACCTGCGCTGCCGGATTGCGGCCGCGCGCCTCCGCGAGCGAGATCTGGGTTGCTTCCATGGTGACATCCTCGACCACTTCGAGGAGCCGGGCGAGCCTGATCTCGCCGGTCTTGGGGTCTACCTCGGCCTTGATCTCGTTCTCGCTGCCGTAGCGGGATTTCGCCGCCTTCTGGATCGCGTCCTCCATGGCGGTGATGACCACTTGGCGGTCGATCGATTTCTCGCGCGCCACCGCGTCGGCGATCTGCAAAAGCTCCAGCCTGTTGGCGCTTACGCCTGCCTGAGCCATCTCTTTAGCCTCCAATCGTTACGGTCTTGCGGGCCCGCGCGTCTCAACCGCGCGCGCACCGCGCTTGAACTCAATGTGCGGGCTTTTTGCCCGCAAGGTCGGCCCTGAAGCTCCCGATATCGGCCACGAGCTTCGCCTCGTTGATGAGCGAGAAGGGAAGGCCGATCGTGACCGGCTCGGCCTTGCCTTCCAGCTCGATTCTGAGGCGCACCTCGTCCTTGACCACGTCCTCGATCAGGCCCCTGAAGCGCTTGCGTCCGTCAACCAGCTCCTTGAGCTCTACCTTGGCTTCATGACCCGCCCATAACGCAAAGTCGCTCGGCCTGACCAGCGGCCGGTCGATGCCGGGGGAGGAGACCTCCAGACGATACTGCCCCGGCATCGGGTCGTAGGCGTCGAGCACGGGCGACAGTCTCCGGCTGATGGTCGCGCAATCCTCGACGGTCATTTCGCCGTTAGGCCTTTCGGCCATGATTTGCACCGTTCCTCCGTCGCGGCCAGAGACCTTGATCCTGACCAGGCGAAAGCCGAGCTCCTCGAGCACGGGCTCGGCGAGGTCGGCGATCGCCTGCGCCGGGCCCGTCTCGCGGACGAAGCGGCGATCGGCGTTGGCGCTAGCGCTCGACATCGGTTGCGGGCCGTGATCCTCGCCCCAAGCGCGAGGACGCGATGAGCCTAATAAAAAGGAGCGGGCGAGGGCCCACTCCTGATCAAACCAATCATGAGTTCGCCGCTAATATACGAGCTTTTCTCAAGGTTTCAAGCGGCCTTCGAGGCGAGAAAGGCCGCCCGTAGCAGGATCCTAACCTGTGTAGGGAGGGGCTACTCCCCGATCACCTGCGCCCGGATGCGGTCGAAATCGTTGATGCGTTCGTAGCTGAGCGAACAGAGGCATCCCGAATAGTTGCCGCCGGTCGCCGTGCCGCCGAAGGCGAGTTCGTCCTCGAAGGCGCAATTTGCGTCGCGATAGTCGATCCATTGCTTCTGTAGGGACGTGAGCGCGGCGAGCTGCGGGTCGGGGCTCTGGTTCATCTCTTTGGCCGCATTGCGGATCGCATCTTGCAGCGTCTTGTAGCTCTTGTTGAGCAACCGGTCGGCCTTGTTGGCCGCGCGGGCAAGGCAGGCCTTGAAGTCGGGATTCGAGTCGGTCTCCGTCTCGCAGTCGCTGTAGCAGGTGGTGACAATATCGGCGTTCGCCGGGGTCGCAGCCTGCAGGACCAGGATGATGACAGCAATGATGGCCGCGCGCATTTGTTGCTCCTCATTGCTCAGATACGGCGCCATCTGAGATAGGCTGGTTTCCGGCTTTCGCTCAAGGCCTTGCGTTCATAGCGGGTCTCGGGCCAGTCGGTGTGACGCTCACGCCAATCCGACGGGCCCATCGCCAGCCAGCTAAAGGCGCCGCTTTGACCAATCAGAAGAAGCGCCTCCGCGGCATAGTCGCCGCTGTCGGACGCAAATCTGAGCTCGCCGCCGGGGCGAAGCACGCGGGCAAGCTCCCTTATTGTGCCGGGCGAGAGAAGCCGCCGCTTCAGTTGGCGCTTCTTCGGCCAAGGGTCGGGAAACAGCAGGAAAGTGCGCCCGATTGAGCGGTCGGGGAGCCAGGCGAGCACCTCGCGGGCGTCGCCGTCATGGACCCGAATGGTCTTGATATCCTGATCTTCGACAGCTCCAAGCAGGCTGGCGACCCCGTTGACGAAGGGCTCGCAGCCGATGAAACCGACATCTTTATGGTGCTCGGCCTGCCACAGGAGATGCTCGCCGGAGCCGAAGCCGATCTCGAGCCAGACCTCCTTGACCCGGACGTCGAACAGGTCCGTCAGGCGGGGAGGAGGCGGGCTTTTGAGGTCGAGGCGGAGAAGCGGCAGGAGCGCGCCCAGTAGACGCTCTTTCCGCGCGCTCAAGGCCTTGCCCTTGCGCCTGCCATAGGACCTGAGCGGCCTGATCTCGGTCATTGGGCTAGACCATAGGGTGGGCAACGGCTTGGCCGTTGCCCACGTCGAACCGAACATGGTGGGCACGGCGCCTCAGCGCCTTTGTCCACCCTACGAAAGCTCGGCGCGGATCGGCTCGACGAGATCGAGCCGTTCCCAGGAAAAACCGCCGTCATTGTCGGGCTGCCGCCCGAAATGGCCGTAAGCGGCGGTCCGCTCGTAGATCGGGCGGGAGAGCTTGAGATGCTCTCTGATGCCCCGCGGGCTCAGATTCATGACCTGACGCAGGGCGTTTTCGAGGTTCTCTTCGGAGATGCTACCCGTGCCATGCAGGTCCACGTAGAGCGAAAGCGGCTGCGAGACGCCGATCGCATAGGACAGCTGGAGCGTACATTTGTCGGCGAGCCCGGCCGCCACGACGTTCTTGGCGAGATAGCGGGCGGCGTAGGCGGCGGAGCGGTCGACCTTGGTCGGGTCCTTGCCGGAGAAGGCGCCGCCGCCATGCGGCGCCGCGCCCCCGTAAGTATCGACGATGATCTTGCGTCCGGTGACGCCGGTATCGCCGTCGGGACCGCCGATGACGAAGCGCCCAGTGGGATTGACGTAGAATTTGGTGGAGCCGTTCACCCAGCCTTTCGGCATCACCTCGTCGACGAAGCCCCGCACGATCTCCTTGACCCGCTTCTGGCTGACATCCTCGCCATGCTGGGTGGAGACCACGATCGCATCGGCGCGCACCGGCTTGCCGTTCTCATAGGCGAGCGTCACCTGGCTCTTGGCGTCGGGACCAAGCTCCGGCGTGCGGCCTGTGTGCCGCGCCTTGGCCATCTCATGCAGGATGCGATGGGCATAGAAGATCGGCGCGGGCATAAGCGGCTCGGTCTCGCGACAAGCAAATCCGAACATGATGCCCTGATCGCCGGCGCCCTCTTCCTTCTGCTTCTCGGCGTTGGGATCGACGCCAAGCGCGATGTCGGCGGATTGCTCGTGCACGTAGTTCTGGAACTCGGCGAGGTCCCAATGAAACCCCTTCTGCTCGTAGCCGATCTCACGCACCGCGCGCCGCGCCGCCGCCTCGATCAGCTCGGGCGTCACGCTCTCGGGCCCGCGCACCTCGCCCGCCATGACGATGCGGTTGGTCGTGACCAACGTCTCGATGGCGACCCGCGAAAGCGGATCGGCGGCGAGATAGAGATCGACCACCGCATCGGAGATACGGTCGCAGACTTTGTCGGGATGACCTTCGGACACCGATTCACTGGTGAAGAGGTAATTTGCCCGCGACACTTGAGTACCCCCTGTTCAAAAAGGAAGGCCGGGCGGCCTGGATAGCGCCCGGTTCTTGCAACCATTGAGGCTAAGGTCAATCCCCCGCGCTCAACCAACCGCGATTTAGGGAGTGCCGCTGCTTGCGCCCAAGGCCCGCACCAGGTCGACGACGCTCTTGCGGACCTTGGCATCGCCGATCTTGACGAAGGCGCGGTTCAGCTCGAGCCCTTCGCGACTATTCAGGAATTCGAGGATGAAGGTTTCCGAGTCGGGCTCGGCCATTCCCCGCGCCGGGCTTCCATCACCGATATGCGGGGCCTCCTCGAAAAAAAACTGCACGGGGACATCGAGGATCTTCGAGATCTGGAACAGCCGGCTTGCGCCGATGCGGTTCACACCCTTCTCGTACTTTTGCACCTGCTGAAAGGTCAGTCCCATGCTATCGCCGAGACGCTCTTGGCTCATGCC
>DASWJG010000237.1:0-3312 GCA_036397315.1 Methyloceanibacter sp.
GAGTGGACGACGACGCCGTCGCCGAGCTCCACATCGGGTCCGATCAGGCAAAAGGGACCGATCTCTACTCTCGTCCCAAGTTTTGCGCTTGGATCGACCACGGCGGTCGCATGGATGTTGGCCATGCTCGCCCTAGCTAAGTCTCGACAATCACGGCACTGACCTCGGCTTCGGCGACGAGCGTGCCGTCGACAAGCGCCTGGCCACGGAAACGCCAGACCCGCCCGCGGTTGCGCATCTTTTGAACGAGATAGTGGATGGTGTCGCCGGGCACCACGGGGCGGCGGAACCGGGCCTTATCGATGGCCATGAAGTAGACGAGCGGTGGCTCTTTGAACTCCTCGAGGTGGCGCAGGCAAAGAGCGCCGGCGGTTTGCGCCATTCCTTCGATGAGGAGCACGCCGGGCATGACGGGATTGCCGGGGAAATGCCCCTGGAAATAGGGCTCGTTAGCGGTCACGTTCTTGATCCCGGTGGCGGAGCGGTCACCGTCCATGTCGATGATGCGGTCGACCATGAGAAAAGGATAGCGATGCGGCAGGAGCTTCAGGATATCGGTGATATCCGCCTTCCCGAGCTTCGACTTTACTCTGCTCTCATTCATGAAAGACCGGCTCCCCGGACGAGCGACGTTGGAACGGGCTACTCGCCGGTCCCGCTTCCGCCCTCGCCTTGATCAAGCTTCAAATCCTTGCGTTCGGCAAGCTTCTGCAACAGCGTGAGTTCGCGGAACCATAGACGCACGGGCTTGGCTGGGGTGCCACCCCATCTCACGCCCGGCGGCACATCGCCCCGCACATTACTGCTCGCCGCAATCTGCGCGCCAGCACCAATCTTGACGTGACCCACGACGCCCACCTGGCCGCCAAGAGCCACGAAATCGCCGAGTTCCGCGCTCCCCGAGATACCGGTTTGGGCCACGATGATGCAATGCCTTCCAATCACCACGTTGTGCCCGATTTGCACGAGATTATCAATTTTCGTGCCCTCCCCGATCACGGTATCGCGCAGGGCGCCCCGATCGATTGTGGTATTGGCGCCGATTTCGACGCCGTCCTGGATGATCACGCGGCCGATTTGCGGCACTTTCAGGTGGCCGGCGTTGCCCATGGCGAAGCCAAACCCATCCTGGCCGATGGCCACGCCGGCGTGGATCGTGACATGGTTACCGACAAGGGCGTGGGTGAGCGAGGCATTCGGCCCAATATAGCCGTCTCGGCCGATATGCACGCGGTAGCCGATCACGCTTCCGGCTGCAATGGTGGTGCCGCGCCCGATCCGCGCCTCAGGTCCCACCACCGCCCCTGGCTCCACGGTCGCGCCCGGCTCAAGGATTGCGCTGGGATGAACCAAGGTCGGCCCGTCCACGGCGCTTGCGAGCGCGGCCTTAGGCCTCAGGGCATCGGGATAAAACAGGCAAAGAGCTCGCGCGAAGGCCCGATAGGGCTCCGGCGTCACAAGGCAAGCGGTGCCCGTCGGCGCATGGCTGGCGAATTTCGGCGCGACGAGGCAGGCGCTAGCGCCCGTGGTGGCGAAGAGAGGCAGATATTTTGGGTTATCGAGAAAAGAGAGATCCCCTCGGGTCGCGCTATCCAGAGGTCGCACATCCTTGATCGCAAGATCGAGATCGGCGCCGTCCGCCGCCTTGGCGTTCGCGGACTCGGCAACAGCCCCTAAGGGAAAGGGGCCGGCGCGCTCGAAGAAACCTGGATGTTCCATCAAATTCTCACCGGCAGCCGCCGCGACATGGGCCATGACGCGAAGCCATAACCGGAAACCGCTTCCTTTAGAAGTTTGTCGAAGCGCCGAAGCGGAAGATTTCGGTCTTGTCGAAGTCGGCCTTGAGGAGAGCCTGCGCGATGTCGGCGCGGAGTGGGCCAAGGGGCGACTGCCAGATGATGCTGAATCCCGTCGACATGCGTACTTGCGCGCTGTCGAACATAAAGCTCCCTTCCTCGTTGACAGCATCGAGTGCAAGCTGGCTCGGATCCCACAGCGAGCCCGCATCAACGAAAACAGCACCCTGCATGCCGATGCTGTCGGGGACGTATGGGAAGGGGAACCTCACCTCCGCCGTGGTCGCCCAGAAGAGCTGACCGCCGAGAGAGTCCCGCGAACAGTTGTCCACGCGCTCGTGGGTGACCGGGCTTTCGCAGGCATCGCGCGGCCCGTAGCCGGCGCGCTCGAATCCGCGGATCGTCTCACCCCCCTTGAAGAACAAGTCGGTGAGGCGGACATCCTCGCCTCCCCAGCCCTGGATGGCGCCGCCCTGCGCCCGGCCAACCAAGGTGATCTTGTTGGTGATGGGATAGTAGCCGCGGGCGTCGGCAACCGACCTGATATAGTTCACGTCGCCGCCGACGCCGGCAAAGTCTTGTGAGAACGACGAGAAAATGCCGCTGGTCGGAGAGCTCGGGATATTTCTCGTGTCGTAAGCAACCGTGTAGCCCACGCTCGAGACGTTGGCGACGCCAGCCGCCTGCTTTACAGCCAGAGAGGCATTGTCTTCCACGTCGAAGATTTCTTCGCGCTCGAATCTGTAACGCAAGCCTATCTGGGTATTGTAGGCCACGGGAAAGCCCATCCGGAGATTGCCGCCGGTGTCGCGCTGCTTGAACGAGGCTACGCTGGTCAAGTCGACTTCTTTGTGAAAGAGGTCGAAGCCCGCGGCAAGGTTGCGATCAAGAAAATAGGGCTCGGTAAAGCTGAAATCCACCTGGGCGCGGTCAAGGCTGCCGGAGAAGCCGAGTCTGACATACTGGCCTTTGCCCATCAGGTTGCGCTCGGTGATGCTGACGTCGCCGATGACGCCTTCGCTTGTGGAGTAACCGGCGCCGAAGGACAGCTCGCCGGTCGGCTGCTCGACCACCTTGACCAGGATGACGACGCGGTCGGGGGCGCTGCCAGGCTCGGTCTCGACCTCCACGGTCTTGAAAAAGCCGAGCGCCCGCAATCTCTTGCGTGCCGTCTCGACTAGCAGACGGTTGAAGGCATCGCCTTCGGCGAGCCGGAATTGACGCCTGATCACATTATCCTCAGTGCGGAAATTGCCGACGATGTTGATGCGCTCGATGTAGATTCTCGGACCTTCGTCGATGACGAAGACGATATTCATCGTGTAAGTCGACTCGTCGCGCTCGAAGCGCGGCTTGACCTGGCCGAAGGCATAGCCCTGCAGGGAAACTCCGAGGGTCAACGCTTCGACCGTCTTCTCCACCTTCTCGGCGTTGAACACGCGGCCGCTCCGGGCCAGGATATATCGCCGCAAGTCATCGATGTTGAGCGAAGGGAGAGCGCTTTCGATTTCGATGG
>DASWJG010000238.1:0-4420 GCA_036397315.1 Methyloceanibacter sp.
CATCATCGATGTGGTGCCGGGGCGCGGTCACGGCTTCTCGGTCGAAGCGCCCGAAGGCATGCGCTTCCTGACGCGAAGCCGGGTCTTCACCGACGACGAGGTGGACGCATTACAGGCCGTTCCGGTCGGCGGCGCGGCAGCGTAAACTGCCTTCTGTCTGTCCTTCATCGGCGATGCGACAGGAACAGATCAACCCTTCGCAGAAAAGACGGTAACCGGCGAGATTTTGCGGTCTTGGATTTGACCGACGGTGCCACCTTGGTCTCCTTACTGGGCATCGTCTCCTGCGTGGACGCCGTCGCCTCCTGAGGGGGTGTCGCCTCTGGAGTAGCCTTGGTCTCTTGCAGGCAGTTGGGGCCTTCGCCCTCCGACACGCCAGCCACTAGGGCTGACGTGCCGGAGCCACAAAAGGGTTGGTTTCGACCGCCTTGTTGTTCTTCTCGACGCATTGCTCCAGTCGATCGAACGCCTCTCGGCTCTTGTCGAGGGGCACGCGGATCGTCGCGCCCGCCGCAACCACATTCAGGGCACTTGCGGTGCGAAGCCCCGCGGCGAATTTCTTGTCCTTGACGTCCATCGAGACGGAGTTCGGCTCGGCGGCGACCTCGGTGTCGAGGCTGAGCGGACCGAGATTCATCTTCACCGGGTATTGCTTGCCGCGTTCGAGCTTCCAATTCGGCGATTCGAGCCCGAGCGTGAGACCGTCGCCGGTGCGCACGAAACTCGCCATGATGTCGTCGTCAAGCTTGCGATTGATGGAGCAACGGTCGAATTTGTCGGCCTTGAAGGTCGCCTCGATCTCCCAGGGACCGATATTTTCGGATTTGCTCTCCTCCGCGGCAAACACCAGCGTTGGCAGTGCGAGAGAGGCAACGGTAACCGATGCGAGCCACGCACCCTTTCGGATGCGGCTGTCACGCGCCCGCGAGGTTTCGGTCTTAGCAGTCATTGCTCTGACCCCCGTCGATGTTGATGGAATACGCGAAACGCGTCGTGATGACGTTAAAACGCCGTGAGCCCGGCGCTAGTTCCGTGGCCGCCGCGGGCACGGCGACCGAGATCCGCGACTTCGTGTTCGCTTATCCCACCTTCTCCGTTGACATGAAGTCGATGCTCTAGGTGACTCTAGCTGGTCGCTGCCGGCTTTTCCGCCAGCCCGGGCGGCGGAGCCGGAGCGCTTGCTCCTACCGCCTGCTCCACCAGGGCGGCGGCCTCTGCCACGTTGTCGAGCATGGCTTTGGCGATCTCATGCTCGCCCATCACCACGAGCGTCGCGCCGTGGCGTTTGAGGTAGTCGATCTCTTCCTCGGAATGGGCCCGCGCGATGATCGGGAGCTTGGGATTGATGGCACGTGCCTGCTGCACCACCTGGCCGCCCTCGAAGGCGTCCGGAATGGCGACGAGGAGACAGCGCGCACCGGGCAGATTCGCCGCTTGGATCACATCGGGATCGGCGGCATTGCCGGCAAGCGCCGCGATGCCAAGCTGTTTCAGCTCGGCGACCCCATCCTCGTCGTCCTCGATGACGAAGAGCGGAACGTTCCGCTGGTTCAGGACAGAGCTGATGAAGCTGCCGACCCGGCCATGGCCGATCAGCACTACGTGGTCCTTGAGGCTTGTCGGGCGGATCGGCTCGCGCATCGGGGTCTCTTCCTCCTGTGCGTCAGCCGCGACCGCCTCGGCGAGCGCCTTCTCCCGCCGCGCGGCGTAAATGTCGAGCGCGGCGAAGAGAAGCGGATTGATGAGGATGCTGATGATGGCGCCGGCAAGAATAAGGTCGCGGCCCTCCTCGGGCAGAAGCCCAAGCTGGAGGCTGCGATCGGCGAGGATGAAGGAGAATTCTCCGATCTGCGCCAGCGAGGCGGAGACCATCAGCGCGGCCGAGCGCGAATGCCCGAAGCGACGCACCACGAGGAAGGCCGCGATCGACTTGCCGACCAGAATGATGAGCACGGTGGCGAGCAGCGCCACAGGCGCCTCCATCACGATGCCGGGGTTGAACAGCATGCCGACCGAGACGAAGAACAGCACGGCGAAGGCATCGCGCAAGGGCAGCGACTCGGTCGCGGCCTGCTGGCTCAGTTGCGACTCGCTCAGCATCATGCCGGCGAAGAAGGCGCCGAGCGCGAGCGAGATGCCGAACAGCTCGGCTGCTGCGTAGGCCACGCCGAGCGCGATCGAGAGAACGGCAAGCCGGAACAGCTCCCGGCTGCCGGTATGGGCGACATAATGCAGGATGGCCGGAATCAGCTTCTTGCCGACGATCAGCATGACGGCGAGGAAGATGCCAAATTTGCCGAGCAGGATAGTCACCGAGCGCGCAACATCGGCGGCACCGGGCGCGGTCTCCACGTCGTGAAACAGCGCCGTCAGCCCGGGCAGCAGCACGAGCACCAGCACCATTGCGATGTCCTGCACAATGAGCCAGCCGACGGTGATCCGCCCTCGTTCGGTCTCGATCAGCCGGCGCTCCTGTAGGATGCGCAACAGCACCACAGTGCTCGCAATCGAAAGCGCCACCCCGAAGATGAGCCCCGCGTCCAGCGACCAGCCGAGCAACCATCCAGCCACCATGCCGAGCGGCGTAGCGATCAGTCCTTGCGCCAGCGCCCCCGTAATAGCGATGGCGCGGACCGACAGCAGATCCTTGAGCGAAAAATGCAGTCCCACGCCGAACATCAGGAGGATGACGCCAACCTCGGCAAGCTGGTTGGCGATGTTCTGGTCGGCGACGAAGCCGGGCGTGAACGGCCCGATGACGATGCCCGCAACCAGGTAGCCGACCAGGGGGGGAAGCTTGAAACGATTGGCCAGGACGCCAAAGGCGAAGGCGAGCACGAGGCCGATCGCGATGGTGGAAACGAGTGGGGGTACATGCAGCATAGCGGGCCTTCGGCCGAACGGACTGGTCGCAAGCGAGGGCCGGGGATCGCCCGGAGCTCGCCTACACCCTGACAATGAATGGCGCCGCCGACAATCCTTTAGCTCGCCGCAAGCGGCATAATCGCGTTGGGAGTCACTGAGCCCGACCCGCGGTAGCGGCTTGACCCCCGAAGCTGGCCTTGCCTTCCCCGGCATGCTTTAATGCGTTTTGTGAGTGCGTTCGATTACAGGGCTCCCGCCGAGCTTTATGCCAGCGCGAGCAAGACTGGTAAGCGGCCGATGCGCTATACGCGCTTCAAGAGTGCCGCCGAGGCGATCAAATACGCCGTTGAGGAACTCGCACCCGAGCTTCTCATCGGCAGCACGCTTGAGGTCAATGAGGAGCGATTCGACGGCTTCGGCATCCGCGCCCTTTATGACAGCGCGAGCTATCCATTGCGGCGGCGGAAGACCGGCTAGTCCCGCTAACCAGCCGTTGAGACTGATTTACCGCAAAACTCGGTTCTACTTGACATAACGCTGGCCGGCATCCATGTTCCCCTCACATTGATTGCTCGCGATCGCGCGTAGCTGCCGCACATAAGCGGCGCCTCATCCCGAGACAATTTCTCTTCATCGTCTGCCCCCAGATAGCGCGTGGGGTGAGGCAAAACGCCATTCACGGCCGCGCATGCTGCGCCCGCCGGTGTTCGGCGTACAAGGAACATTTACAAGTGCCACTTTCTACTTTCGACGGCCTCGGCCTCGTCGAGCCTTTGCGGCTTGCTCTGAAGGCCGAGAAATACCACAAGCCGACGCCCATCCAGGTGCAGACGATTCCGCTGCTTGCTCAGGGCAAGGATTTGCTCGGAATCGCCGAGACCGGCTCGGGCAAGACGGCGGCTTTCGCGCTGCCAATCCTGCAGCGTCTTTCGCTTCAGCGCCAGCCGCGTACACAAGGCGCGCCCCACGCCCTTATCCTCGCGCCGACCCGCGAGCTGGCGAGCCAGATCGGCCAGCGCTTCAGCGCCTATGGACGCGGGCTGCCCTTGCGCTCTACTGTTATTTTCGGGGGCGTCAACCAGCATCACCAGGTGAAGGCGCTGAAGGCGGGCGTCGACATCCTGATCGCCACCCCCGGGCGCCTGCTCGATCTTTGCAATCAGCGGCATATTCGGCTCGACAAGGTCTCCATTCTCGTGCTCGACGAGGCCGACCGCATGCTCGACATGGGGTTCATCCACGACGTGAGGAAGATCGTCTCGCTCTGCAAACGCGAGCGCCAGACGCTTCTATTCTCGGCGACCATGCCGCCGCCGATCGCCAAGCTCGCCCATGACATCCTCAATGCGCCGGTGCGCGTCGACGTTGCTCCGGCCAAGATTGTGGTCGACCGCATCGAGCAGCGCGTGTTCTTCGTCGGCACCAAGGAAAAGCGAGCGCTCCTCGAGGGTCTCCTCGCCGATCGCGACATGAACCGGGTGCTGGTCTTTACCCGCACCAAGCGCGGCGCCGACCGCGTCTGCCGGAACCTCGTGCAGGCCGGCATGTCCGCCGT
>DASWJG010000239.1:0-3058 GCA_036397315.1 Methyloceanibacter sp.
TTTCAGCAGGTCCAAGGCCTCGCGCATGGGAATTTGCGCGATCGCGTCGCCGCCAAGATCGAGCCCGTCGCCGGCGCGGTGTGCCAGCGGCACATAGGCCGCATGTCCCGGCACCAGCGCGAGCGCGACGCCCACCAGCTCACCCTGCATGGGATCTGACGAAGTGAGCTTCACCCTGAAGGCGAAGTGGCCCTGATAGCGCGCAGCATCCAAGAGATCGGCGAGGCGGGAGGCCTCGGTCACCGTCTCGTAATTGGAGCGGTCGAAGGGAAGCGCTTCGAGCCTGCTCGCGCGTTCTACCGCGAGCTGCGCCGGCGACCCCCCCACGACCTTGTGCTCGCGCGGCGGCCCCGTCTCGCCGCGCGGCGAACGCCGCAACGGATGATCGTAGTCGTTCTTCTTGCGCCGCTGCGGCGTGGCCGACGGCGTCATGCCCTCCGGCAATTCGGCGCCCAGACCCTCGGCCACGCGGCGGAGCAAGGTGGTGAATTCGAGCTGGCGCATGAAGGCCGTCAGGGCCTCGGTCTCGGGCGGCCGCACCGCCGTCTCGGCCAGCGGAACGTCGAGCGGGACATGGCAGTCGAGGATGACCAGCGTCTTGGACAGCCGCGCCTGGTCGGCGAAAGTGATGAGGCTCTCGCGCCGCTTCTCCTGCTTGATCTCGCCCGCGCGGGCGAGCAGCGTCTCGAGGTCGCCGAACTCGTTGATGAGCAGGGCCGCGGTCTTAACCCCGATCCCTGGCACGCCGGGTACGTTGTCGGAGGAATCGCCGATCAGCGCCTGCACTTCTACGACCTTCGACGGCGGCACGCCGAAGCGCTCGACCACTTCCGCCTCGCCGATCGCCTTGTTCTTCATGGTGTCGTACATGATGATGCCGGGCTGGACGAGCTGCATCAAATCCTTGTCGGAGGAGACGATGGTCACGTCGGCGCCGGCTTCAACCGCCTGGATCGCATAGGTGGCGATGATGTCGTCGGCCTCGTAGCCCTCTCGCTCGATGCAGGCCACGTTGAAGGCGCGCACGGCGTCCCTGACGAGCGGGAATTGGGGGATGAGGTCGCCCGGCGGCTCGGGCCGGTTCGCCTTGTAGCCGTCGAACAAATCGCTCCGGAAGGTCTTGGCGGAATAGTCGAAGATCACCGCGAGATGGGTGGGCGGCGCCAGCTCTCCCGTCTCGCGCAAGAGCTTCCACAGCATGGCGCAGAAGCCGTGCACGGCCCCCACGGGAAGCCCGTCCGAGGGCCGGGTGAGCGGCGGCAGCGCGTGATAGGCGCGGAAGATATAGCCCGAGCCGTCGATCAGATAAACGTGGTCGCCGCGCGCGACGGCTTTGCCGGCTGCCCGGGCCTTGGTTTCGCTTATGGCCATGATGGCCGGAATATAGGGATTACCGTAGGCCCCGTCAGCAGGCGAGGATCGCCTCTCCCATTTCTTATGAGTTCAGGTAAGCTCGCGGGCTACTGACAACCGTTCCATAGGAGAGGACATGGCGACCGTCATCGAAGGCGCTCTCGCGCTCTTGATTTCATCAATGCCCGTGTCGGGCGCGAACCTGCACAACGTAGAGATGGGCCCAGGCGATATTCCTCTGGGCACCTTCTGCCGCGTTCAGGACATCTGCGTCATAGCCCAGACCGATGGCGACTGCGGCAAGATCAGCGGCAAGACGTTCGAGACGCTCGAAGCATGCACCGGGGCAACGCCCGCGGCCCCACAGCAGAGCAAGTGATGGTCGAGCGCCGGAGGCGCCTTTGGCCAACCTTTCTGCTGACTGCCGCTCTTTCCACAATTCCCCAATTGGTGGCGATCGCGACGCCGGCGACGCCAGCGGCAAAGCCCATTGATCCCGCCAGCATCTATGTCCTCGCCGTAGGCTCGTGCCCTCCCTGGCGCCCGAAGATCAGAGTCTGTCGGCACGACGTTGTGCAGTTCGCCGAGGCGGCGCGGGACCTGATCGGCGTTCCTGCCAACCAGATCACGACCCTCATCGACGAGGAGGCGATGGCGACAGCCGTCCGCTCAGCCTTTGCCAACCTCCAGGGCTCGATGCCGCCAGGGTCGACCATCGTCGTCTACTATGTCGGGCACGGCATGCTCCTGCCGAAGAGGGGCGGAGCTGAAGGCGGAACCGAAGAGACCTTCCTTCTCTGGTCCGCCTCTTTCCCCTTCGCGGCGCTTTACGCGGCCCAGGCCGGGATTTGGATGACCGACGCCGAACTCGGCGGATTGATTGACGCTCTGCCGGCGGAATCGGCGTTGGTGGTTCTCGACACGTGCGATGCGTCAGGGGCTGACGGCGCTGTCCTTTCTCGGCCCTCCAGGTCACCACAGATCGCGCTCATGGCATCGTCGCGGGCGCATGAGATCGCTTTTGCCGACCTTACCTCGGCGACTTTCACGCGCAACCTCGTCGAGGCGATGCGGACCCGGGTACCGACGCTTCGCGAGGCGTTCCTATTGGCGCAGAAGGAAACCGTAGCGGAGGCGGCTATGCGCTGCGAAGGCGCTGTGGCGAGCGGCTCGGCGGGCGAGGAATGCACGCCGCAGGAGCCGGAGCTCGTCGATCCATCGGGACTCGCCAAGCGGATTCGCCTCAACAGCAAATGATGGCTGGTCAGTCAGCTAAGGCAGCGTTTCGAGCTCGTGCTTGTGGTTGGCGCTGCCCGGCGCGAAGGACTTGTCGGTGCCGCCGAAGGTCCGCTCAATATAGTCCTTGAAGTACTGGTCGAGGAAGGGGAAGGCCCGGGCGAAGCGGGTAAAGTCCTTCTGCGCGATGAACAGCAGGATGCCGTCCTCCAGCGCCACGACGAGGCCGGTACGAAGCGCCGAGCGCAGCAGCACCCGCTCGCCGAAATGCTCGCCCGGTCCGAACACCTTCTCGAAATGCTCGCCCGTCTCCGGATTGTCGATGGTCAGCTTGAAGGAGCCTTTGGTCACCGTATAGAAGCCGTCGATCAGCATGCCGGGCTCGAACACCCTGTCGCCCTTGCGGTAGTGGATGTAGCGGGTCGCCGGCGGCGTCGACTGGATCTGCACGATGTTCGGCGGCATGACG
>DASWJG010000240.1:0-1983 GCA_036397315.1 Methyloceanibacter sp.
TTTCAGCAGGTCCAAGGCCTCGCGCATGGGAATTTGCGCGATCGCGTCGCCGCCAAGATCGAGCCCGTCGCCGGCGCGGTGTGCCAGCGGCACATAGGCCGCATGTCCCGGCACCAGCGCGAGCGCGACGCCCACCAGCTCGCCCTGCATGGGATCTGACGAAGTGAGTTTCACCCTGAATGCGAAATGGCCCTGATAGCGCGCCGCATCCAAGAGATCGGCGAGGCGGGACGCCTCGGTCACCGTCTCGTAATTGGAGCGGTCGAAGGGGAGCGCTTCGAGCCTGCTCGCGCGTTCCACGGCGAGCTGCGCCGGCGAACCGCCCACGACCTTGTGCTCGCGCGGCGGCCCCGTCTCGCCGCGCGGCGAGCGCCGCAAGGGATGATCGTAGTCGCTCTTCTTCCGCCGCTGCGGCGTGGTCGAGGGCGTCATGCCCTCGGGCAGCTCGGCGCCCAGACCCTCGGCCACGCGGCGAAGCAAGGTGGTGAATTCGAGCTTCCGCATGAAGGCGGTCAGGGCCTCTGTCTCGGGCGGGCGCACCGCCGTCTCGGCCAGCTCCACGTCGAGCGGAACATGGCTGTCGAGGATGACCAGCGTCTTGGACAGCCGCGCTTGGTCGGCGAACGTGATGAGGCTTTCGCGCCGCTTCTCCTGCTTGATCTCGCCAGCGCGCGCGAGCAGCGTTTCGAGATCGCCGAATTCGTTGATGAGGAGGGCCGCGGTCTTGACCCCGATCCCCGGCACGCCCGGCACGTTGTCGGAGGAATCGCCGATCAGCGCCTGCACTTCGACGACCTTCGCCGGCGGCACGCCGAAGCGCTCGATCACCTCCGCCTCGCCGATCGCCTTGTTCTTCATGGTGTCGTACATGAGGATGCCGGGTTGGACGAGCTGCATCAGGTCCTTGTCGGAGGAGACGATGGTCACGTCGGCGCCGGCTTCGACCGCCTGGATCGCATAAGTGGCGATGATGTCGTCGGCCTCGTAGCCCTCCCGCTCGATGCAGGCCACGTTGAAGGCGCGCACGGCGTCCCTGACGAGCGGGAATTGGGGGATGAGGTCGCCCGGCGGCTCAGGCCGGTTGGCCTTGTAGCCGTCGAACAAATCGCTCCGGAAGGTCTTGGCGGAGTAGTCGAAGATGACGGCGAGATGAGTGGGCGGTGCCAGCTCTCCCGTCTCGCGCAAGAGCTTCCACAGCATGGCGCAGAATCCGTGCACGGCCCCCACGGGAAGCCCGTCCGAGGGCCGGGTGAGCGGCGGCAGCGCGTGATAGGCGCGGAAGATATAGCCCGAGCCGTCGATCAGATAGACGTGGTCGCCGCGTGCGACCGCTTTGCCGGCTGCCCGGGCCTTGGTGTCATCGATGGCCATGATGGCCGGAATATAGGGATTGCGGCGCGCGTCGTCAGCATGGGCGCGCTCCCTGTCCCCAAGGTGTCATGCCCGCGCAGGCGGGCATCCAGTAATCCCTGTGATCCAGGACAACGAGCGTCGGTGGTTACTGGATCGTCCGCCTTCGCGGACGATGACAAAGGAGGATACGGTGCGGCCTAAGGCAGCGTTTCGAGCTCGTGCTTATGGTTGGCGCTGCCCGGCGCGAAGGACTTGTCGGTTCCGCCGAAGGTCCGCTCGATATAGTCCTTGAAGTACTGGTCGAGGAAGGGGAAGGCCCGGGCGAAGCGGGTAAAGTCCTTCTGCGCGATGAACAGCAGGATGCCGTCCTCCAGCGCCACGACGAGGCCGGTCCTGAGCGCCGAGCGCAGCAGCACCCGCTCGCCGAAATGCTCGCCCGGTCCGAACACCTTCTCGAAATGCTCGCCCGTCTCCGGATTGTCGATGGTGAGCTTGAAGGAGCCTTTGGTCACCGTATAGAAGCCGTCGATCAGCATGCCGGGCTCGAACACCCTGTCGCCCTTGCGGTAGTGGATGTAGCGGGTCGCCGGCGGCGTCGACTGGATCTGCACGATGTTCGGCGGCATGACG
>DASWJG010000241.1:0-11349 GCA_036397315.1 Methyloceanibacter sp.
CCGTTTTGCCGGCGTCGGCGGCCCGCAAAGCACGAGCCAAGGGCTCGTCAGCCTCTTTCCCATGAGCGACCTCTCCGTGATGGGGCTCGCCGAGGTCTTGCCCCATCTGCCGCGTCTCGTCAGGCGTCTCAACGAGACGACCGAGGCGGCGCGGCGGCTCAAGCCCGATGCTGTGGTGACCGTCGATTCACCGGGCTTTTGTCTCAGGCTCGCCCATCATCTCCGTGGCTCCGGCATCCCGGTCATCCATTACGTCGCGCCCCAGCTTTGGGCTTGGGGGCCGTTCCGGGCGCGAAAGCTGAGGAAGCGGGTCGATCACATCATGGCGCTTCTACCCTTCGAGGTTCCCTTCTTCGCGCAATACGGCATCCCCTGCACCTATGTCGGCCACCCGGCCATCGACGCCGGGGCGGAGCGCGGCGACGGTCCGGCCTTCAGGACGCGCCACGGGCTTTCGCCTGACGCCCCTGTCCTCTGCGTCCTTCCCGGCAGCAGGGCCGGCGAAGTGCGCCGCATGCTTCCCGTCTTTGGCGACGCGCTCGTGCTTCTCAAAGAGAAATATCCGGACCTTCGCATCGTCATTCCGGTGGTCGATTCCGTGGCCCAAGTGGTGAGGCAGATCACGCAGGATTGGCCCTTACCGACAGTCCTGATCATCGACATGGCGGAACGCTTCGACGCCTTTGCCGCCGCAACTGCCGCCATGGCCAAATCGGGAACCGTGACGCTTGAACTTGCCCTCGCCGATGTGCCAATGGTGGTCGCCTATCGCATCAGCCCAACATCTGCCTTTCTTGTCCGCCGGATGGGAGTCAGCGTCGAGCACGCCTCGCTGGTGAACTTGCTCGCGGGACGGCAGGTGGTGCCGGAGTGCCTTCAGGAAGAATGCACCGGCCCGAAGATCGCGGAGGCTGTGATCGACATTCTGAGCTCAAAGCAGGTTCGGGGGTCGCAGCAGAAGGCGTTCAAGGAGGTGGTGAGAGCTCTCGGCGACCGCGTACCGTCGCCCAGCGAGCGCGCCGCCAAAGTTGTGCTCGATGTCGTCCGCGGCGACGTTCCGGCGAGCCAGGCACTCATCTCCAGCGCGGACTAGTGCTACGGCCGGCCTGCCCCAACTGCCGAAGGGCTCGGCGGGCTCTGCACTCTTTTGAGGTGATGCTCGATGCTCTCGTTGATCATGCTGGCGACGCGCAGAGCCTCGCACCCGGCCCGCCCATCGACCAAGGGCTTGCGGCCTGTGGCGATGCAGTCGAGGAAGGCGTCGATCTCGTTGGCGAGACTATCCTGCTTCTCGATCTCGTAGGTCTCGGTGGCGATTGCCGCGAGCCCGTCGGTCATCGGATCGCCGCGCAGACGGTAGCCGGAGATACGTCCCTCGCCGAGATCGCAGCTCAAATATTGGTTGCGCGCAAAGATGCGCATGCGCCGCTCGGTCTTGTAGCTGACCCGGCTTGCGGTGACGTTGGCGATGCAGCCCGACTCGAAAGTGATGCGGGCGTTGGCGAGGTCGATCGTCTTGCCGAGTACCGGCGTACCGACGGCGTCCACTTGGGCGACCGGCGAGTCGACCAGGCCAATGATCATGTCAATGTCATGGATCATCAGGTCGAGAATCACGTCGACCTCCACCCCGCGATTCTTCCATGGCGCGATACGGTAGCTCTCGAAATAGAGGGGATCGGCGATGATCTTGGCGAGGGTGCGATAGGCGCTGGAGAAGCGCTCGATATGGCCGACCTGCAGCACCGCCTTTCGCTCCTCGGCGAGGCTTGCGAGCATGTGCCCGGTTTCGACGCCGTCCGTGAGCGGCTTCTCCACGAGAACATGGATTCCGGCCTTGATGAGGTCGCGCGCGATCTCGTAGTGGAGCGGCGTCGGCACGGCGACGCTCGCCGCATCGACCCGGCCGATTATGCTGCGATAATCGAACGCCGCCTCGGCGCCGAACTCCTTAGCAACCGCTTGGGCACGGTCCGCGTCGGTGTCGACGACGGCGACAAGCTCCGCGCGCGGGTTGCGAGCATAGTGATCGGCGTGAAAGCGGCCAAAATAGCCGGAGCCAACCACGGCGACACGAACTTGATCTGCCATGGCCGTTACCGGTGCCCCCTACTCGGCCGCATGGGCAACGCCGGCCTTACCTGAGGTCAGCGCCCGGCGCACCGTGCCGACGATCAGGTCTTGCGTCTCGTCGCTGAGATAGGGATGCATGGGAAGGCTGATCACACGCTCTGCCAGCCACTCCGCCTGACGAAGCCCAGCCGGTGCTGCGAGAACCTGCCGGTATGGCGGGAGGCTATTGAGCGGGTTCGCATAGTGGATGGCGGTGGGAACACCGGCCTCGCGGCACGCTTTGGCAAGCTCGTCACGGCGCTCGGTGATAATCGTGTATTGGGCCCAGACCGATGTCGCTCCAGCCATCAGCTCGGGCACCTTGACGACCGAGCCGAGACCTTCGGCGTAGCGCTCAGCGCGCTCCTGGCGGGCCACGATCTCTCCTGGAAACAGGCGAAGCTTCTCGATCAGGATGGCGGCCTGGATCGAGTCGAGCCGGCTGTTCATACCGACATGCTCGGTGTCCGGCTGGTCGGGCGCTTTGCCGTGGTTACGGAGCGCGCGGAGCCGCCCCGCTCTGTCGTCGTCGTCGGTGAACACGGCCCCGCCATCACCGTAGCCGCCGAGCGGCTTCGACGGATAGAAGCTTGTCGCCGTGTAGGGCGCAAGCGTGCCGACCTTTCGCCCGTCGCGGCTTGCACCGAAGCTCTGCGCGGCATCGGCGACCACCAACAGACCGTGCGCCGCGGCGACCTCGCCAATGGCTTTATAGTCGGCGGGCTGGCCGTAGAGGTCGACCGGGATGACACAACGGGGCTTTAGCCCGCGCCGCTTGGCTTCGCCGATTGCGGGCTCAAGACTCTCAACGTCCAGGTTGAAGCTGTCTTGACGCACGTCGACGAAGACCGGCGTGGCGCCTGCCAGGATCGCCACCTCGACGGTGGCGACAAAGGTGAAAGCGGGCACGAACACGGCATCGCCTTTGCCGATGCCCTCGGCCATCAGGGCCAGCAGCAGCGCGTCGGTCCCGTTGGCGCAAGTGATGCAATGTCGCGCGCCGCAGAACGAAGCAAGCTGCCGCTCGAGCTCGACCACCTCAGGCCCCAAGATGAATTGACCGTGCTTCAGCACCGCGGAGATCGCCCGCTCGACGCTGTCGCCAAGCTGTTCGCGCTGCGCAGCGAGGTCGATGAAGGCCGGAACGGCTTGCTTACGCTCTTTGCTCATGCGATCTCCACCGAGGCTCTTTACCGCATTCTACCAGCAGAAGCGGCCAAATCGGGCATAGAGGTCCGGGCGCGCCAGGCCTCGATTTTTGTAGGTTCGGGGGAGTCCCCTCAGGCTTCCTGTCGGCCCCGTCGCCGACTACCATAGCGTGATCCAAGTTTCAAACCCGCCGGACCAGGCGGTGAATGCCTCAAACTGTCGCTAGCCGGGGAGACCCTATGAAGCAGGTTGATTGCGTGGGCCTACGGCCCCCCTCCCCCTTGCCTCGTCCCTCGTGACATCATGTTGCTCGGGTCCGAACGCCTGATCGCCTCGCCGCGCCTCAATGGCTTGCGGGTCGGCGTGCTTGCCAATCCCGCCTCGATCGACCACGGCTTTCGCCATATCGTCGATCGCCTCGGCACCTCGCCCGACTACAAGCTCGCCGCGATCTTTGGCCCGCAGCACGGTTTCCGGTCGGACCTTCAGGACAATATGATCGAGAGTCCTCACGCCAAGGATCCGCGGCGCAATGTGCCGATCTTTTCGCTCTACAGCGAGACTCGCGAGCCGACGCAAGAGATGCTCGACCTTATCGATGTGCTCGTCATCGATCTCCAGGACGTCGGCGCGCGCATCTACACCTTTATCTACACCATGGCCAATTGCCTTCGCGCCGCGGCGCGGCAAGGACTCCCCGTCATCGTCTGCGACCGGCCCAATCCGATCGGCGGCGTTGCGATCGAAGGACCTATGCTGGAGCGGGGCTACGAATCCTTCGTGGGACAGTTTCCCATGCCCATGCGGCACGGCATGACCGTCGCCGAGCTTGCGCGCCTGTTCAACGAGCATCACGGCATCGGCGCCGAGCTCGAAATCGTGTCCATGGAAGGCTGGTCGCGCGACATGTATTGGGATGAGGTCGGCCTGCCCTGGGTGATGCCCTCGCCCAACATGCCGACCTTGGATACGGCAATTGTCTATCCGGGGACGGTGCTGTTCGAAGGCACCATAGTATCGGAAGGCCGCGGCACGACGCGTCCCTTCGAGCTGATCGGCGCCCCTTGGCTCGACGGCGAGCAGCTTGCCGCACGCATGAACGGGATTGGGCTGGAGGGGGTCCATTTCCGCGCGGTGATGTTCGAGCCCACCTTCCAGAAACATACGCGGGCGACCTGCGGCGGCTGCCAGATCCACGTGACCTCGCGGCAACAGTTCGAGCCGGTGCAGGTTGGCGTGTCGCTTATGCGCGAGTGCTATGGCTTGGCGCCCGATCGATTCAAATGGCGCGACCCGCCTTATGAATACGAGCACGACAAGATGCCCATCGACATCCTGGCCGGGTCGCCTGAGTTGCGGAAACAGATCGAGCGACAGGTCCCGCTCGAAGAGATCGCGCAGAGCTGGCGGCCGGGCGTGGCGGAATTCGCGCAGGCCATAAAACCATATCTTTTGTATTGATCGCTATCGCTCGATGCGCTGCGACAACATCGGGCAGCCGAGCGTCTTCTCCAGAGCGTCGATCAGATCTTGCTTCGCCTCGGCATTGATGTAGAGGCCGCCATTTTGCTCGGCGAGACACTTGACGTCGAGGATGCTTTGCTCGCCCGTCCAGGAGAAATTCTTCATGCGGAAGCCGATGACGTGGACGGTAAGCTGCGCCGCGCTGGCGTGGAGTTCTCTGCCGAGGCCGCAAGGCGACCCCCCGCAGGTTTCCTCGCCGTCGGTCAAGATGACAATCAGGCCCGGCTTCGCTTGGTAGTCGAGCACTTCGGCGGCCCGCTCTACGGCCGCCGTCAGCGGCGTCTTGCCCGCCGGGTTCAAAGTGTTCACCACCTGCATGATGAGCCCCGCCGCATCCGGCGTCGGTTTGAAAGCGAGCTCGACGTTGCACTGCTGGTAGGGCCCTGGACCATAAGTAATGAGCCCCACGCGGCGGAAGCGGGTAATGGCTGGGAGCACCTCGGCGAGCGCGGACCGCACTTCGTCGATGCGAGGGATGATCGTTGAGATGCCTTGGTTGAGATTGCCGGCCATGGACCCGGAGGCATCGAACACGAGCATGGCGTCCTCGGTGCAAGGGCTGCGTTCCTTGTCCTCTGCGGCGCCAGCCTCGGCGGTGCCAGCAAGCAGCGCCGCCAGAGCGAGCGCAGTGATCGGTGTTGAACGAAAAAGCACGGCCATGCTGCTATGGGCTCCCCGCGGGATCGGCTGACTCTAGACTAAAACACCGGAAAGCGCGCCATTGCAGCGTCGCAATGCCCGCGCAAGCGCTTGTAACCAAAAGGGCAACGGACTAGCTTCCAAGCCGATCAAGCTCGACGGAGCAGCCCTTGCTACGGCCTGTCGTTCGCGTTTCCCGCTCCATCTGGCGCGCCTCGGGCGGCGCCGAAGGCGAGCGCGCCATCCCTGAGGAGACGGCGGTCGCCTTTACCTTCAACACTGCCTCCTATGCAGTGATGATGGCCACGCCCCAGGACCTCGAGGACTTCGCCGTAGGCTTCAGCCTGACGGAAGGCGTCATCCCCTCGATCGATGCCATCGACAGCATCGACATCGCCGAGGAGGAGATTGGCGTCGAGCTGCGCATCTGGTTGAAGGCGCCCGACGCCGCAGAGTTTTTGGGGCGGCGAAGGAAGATGGCGGGTCCCACGGGCTGCGGGCTCTGTGGCGTCGAGAGCCTCGTCGAGGCGATGCGGCCCCCGCCCGCCGTCGGCGAAGGCCGCGCGTTCACGCCCGATCAGATCATGACTGCCGTCGACTCCCTCCTTCCGCTGCAGGCCCTAAATCGCGAGACACGAGCAGTGCATGCCGCGGGCTTCTGGGAGCCTGAGCGCGGCCTCGTCGCGATACGCGAGGATGTCGGACGCCACAATGCGCTCGACAAGCTCGCCGGGGCGCTCGCGCGCGAGGGCGCGACGGCGCGATCGGGTCTCGTGGTCATGACCAGCCGCGTGTCCATCGAGATGGTGCAGAAATCTGCCGCAATCGGTGCGCCGGTCATTGTCGCTGTGTCGGCGCCGACGGCCTTGGCGGTGCGCATGGCCGAGGCTTGCGGCATGACGCTGGTGGCGATCGCACGCAAGGACGGATTTGAGGTCTTTACCCATCCCCGCCGTGTTATGGGCGATCGTGCGACCCACGTCGCCTAGCCACATTGCGGCCATCTATGGGCTGCCCATATGGCGGTGTTAGGCTGAGACTTAAGGCGATTCCTCGGGAGGCTTTGTCCATGAACACCCTGCTCAAAGCATCGTGCCTCGCTCTCCTCTTGGTGACCGCAGTGGTCGCCGGCCCGCGCACGAGTGACGCCGGTTCGGCGGCCGAACTCGAAGCCGATGCCAATGAAACCCTGCATAGTTTCGTCCGCCAAATTTCGGGCGCGCGCGAGCTTGCCAACAAGGCCGTCGGGATCCTGGTCTTTCCCTCCGTCATCAAGGCGGGGATCGGACTAGGCGGCGAATATGGCGAGGGAATTTTGCTCAATCAGCAAAGGGTCGTGGGCTACTACAATTTGATCTCTGCCTCTTTCGGTTTCCAGCTTGGCGTGCAGGAGCGGTCCGTCATCATCATGTTCATGACCCAGGACGCACTGGCAGGGTTCGAGGAGCGGGCTGGGTGGAAAGTCGGCGTCGACGGCTCGGTGGCCATCATAACGGTGGGTATCGGCGGCTCTATCGACACCGACAAAGTCGTGAGTCCGGTGATCGGCTTCATCCTCGATCAGAAGGGCCTCATGTACAATTTGACCCTCGAAGGCTCGAAGATCAGCCGCATCAACCCCTAAAGTCTTCGTTTGCCGACCGAGCTTCGGCGGCGGCAGAATCCTAAAGGCCGACATCGCCGATTTTCCGACGATTTGGCGCAAAAGCGGCCTTTGGCGGGAACGCTTGCCTCGGTCTCATCGTTCCAAAAAGGGGGGGACAATCTCTTCATCTGAGGCATTCGGGAGGCCGAGCGGAATGGCTTGGCGACGACAGAGCTTATGGACGAGACCATGCAGAGGCGCACCGAGCCTCGTGGCAAATCGGGAGTGCTTCCCTCGCCGGACTCTATCGACATGAGGCGTACGGCGCTCCTTCTCGACGTCGACGGCACGCTTCTCGACATTGCGGCGACGCCCGCCGGCGTGGTGGTGTCGCCAACCCTCCGCTCGAACTTGAGCGATCTGCTCGCGCAGTCTGGCGGCGCGGTAGCCCTGGTCAGCGGGCGGACCATCGACACGCTCGACCGGCTCTTCGCGCCGCTCAAAGCCCCCGCCATTGGCGGACACGGGGCCGAGATGCGGCCCTCCGCTCAGGAGCCGGCGTTGAAACGGCGCCCCGTATCGATAACCGATCCCCTTCGGCGCCGGCTCCACGCCCTAGCCGACATCGATCCGCGCCTGCTCGTCGAAGACAAGCTTCATTCCATCGCCCTGCACTACCGGCTTGTCCTTCAGCAGGAAGCCTTCCTCAAGCAAGAGGTTACGCGGCTGGTAACGGCCGAGGGCGCCGACAACATGGAGATCCTCTTCGGCAAGGCGGTGATCGAAATCAAGCCCAAGCTGTTCAACAAAGGCTCGGCGGTCAGCGCGTTGATGACCTACCCCCCATTCGCTGGCCGTATCCCTCTCTTCATCGGGGACGACACCACCGATGAATCGGTCTTCGCGATTCTACCGGACCTGGCCGGGCGTGGATATTCCGTAGGCAGAACAATGACGGGAGCGGACGGAACCTTCGCTTCTCCGCAAGCGGTGCGCTCTTGGCTGGCGCGCCTCTCCACCCATGCTGGGCGCGCGCTATGAATGATTTTGGGCTCGACCTCGCCGTCATCGGCAACGGTCAGACGGCTGCGCTGCTCGAGCCGGCATCGCGTCTCGTCTGGTGGTGCTACCCACGCTTTGACGGCGACCCGGTCTTTTCGCGCCTCTTGGCCGGCGATGAAGAGAAAGGATTTTGCGATGTCGTTCTGGACGACATGGTGGATTTTGCGTCCGACTACGAACGCAACACCGCCATCGTCGCCACGGTTCTGACCAATAGCCAAAACGCGTCGGTGAAGATCACGGATTTCGCGCCGCGCTTTCGCAATTATGAGCGCATCCACCGACCACCTCAACTCATCCGCATCATCGAGCCCGTAGCTGGGCTTCCCCGCATTGCGATCCGCGTCCGTCCCACCAGCGACTATGGAAGGCCGATCGAGGACCGTTCCCTCGGCAGCAACCACATCACGTTCCGTGGCAAGGATCTGGCAATCCGGCTCACCACTGATGGACCACTGTCCTACATCGAGAGCGAAGCCGCCTTCGTCCTAACCAAGCCGATCCATATGGTGCTTGGACCCGATGAGCCCTGGACCGAAGATATCGCCACCACCTGCCGCGAGTTCGCCGACCGAACGCGGGATTATTGGATGGAGTGGGTACGGCGTCTCTCGATATCCTATGACTGGCAGGACGCGATCATCCGCGCGGCCATCGCTCTCAAGCTTTCCAACTTTGAAGAAACCGGCGGAATCGTCGCCGCATTGACGACTTCGATCCCCGAAGCCCCGGGATCGGGGCGGACTTGGGACTACCGGTATTGCTGGCTGCGCGATGCCTATTTCGTGGTGAAGGCGCTGAACCGCCTGGGCGCAACAAAGACGATGGAAGGCTTCATCTCCTTCATTCTCGGCATCGCCTCTGAGGATCCGTTGCGGCCGGTTTATAGTGTTGTGCCGACCGACCCGATGGATGAGATCATTGCTCCGAACCTAAACGGCTATCGCAACGACGGCCCGGTTCGCATCGGCAACGCCGCCGTGCATCAGAGGCAACATGATACGTTCGGCAGCATCATTCTCGCGGCCATGCCGATGTTCTTTGACCGGCGGCTGCCGCGGCAGGGAAACGAAGGCCTATTCCACCTACTGGAATCGCTCGGTCTCAAGGCGGCAAAGCTTGCCTTCACGCCCGACGCCGGCATCTGGGAATATCGCGGCCGCACCCATGTCCACACCTATTCTGCCGCCATGTGTTGGGCAGGCTGCAGCCGCCTGGCG
This sequence comes from Methyloceanibacter sp., assembly GCA_036397315.1. Lineage (GTDB taxonomy): Bacteria > Pseudomonadota > Alphaproteobacteria > Rhizobiales > Methyloligellaceae > Methyloceanibacter. Next base: position 9,292 of record DASWJG010000241.1, read on the forward strand.
GCAATCGCCTCGCATCTCGGCCTGCATGACCGCGCTGCGCAATGGGCGGAGACAGCAAGCAACATCCAGAGCACCCTGCTCGAGCAGGCCTGGAGCGAGAAGCGCGGATCCTTCACCGCCGGGTTCGGTCTGGATGACCTCGATTCGAGCGTCCTGCTCTTGCCCGAGACCGGGGTGATCGAGCCAAACGATCCTCGTTTCATCAAGACCGTCGCCGCCATCGAGCGGGAACTTTTGCGCGGCAAGCAAGTGATGCGCTACGCCAACGAGGATGACTTCGGCATGCCCGAGGCGGCCTTCCTCACCTGCCGCTACTGGCTGATCGACGCGTGGTGGTGGATCGGGCGCCGCGAGGAGGCGCGCGATCTCTTTGTCGACTCGCTCGGACATCGCAATCGCTACGGCCTGCTGGCCGAGGACATCCATCCGCAGACCGGGCAGCTCTGGGGCAATTTTCCCCAGACCTACTCGATGGCGGGCCTCATTCTGACGGCGATGCGACTGTCGCGAACTTGGGAGGATCGATATTGGCGCGGCTGATTGTCGTTTCCAACCGGGTCACCATTCCGCGTGCTGGCGGGGCGCACCGCGCCGGCGGCCTTGAGGTCGCGCTGGCGCCTATCCTCAAGGCGATGCCGAGCGTGTGGTTCGGCTGGAGCGGGAATGTGATCCAGGCCGACATGGTTGCAACGCACACCCTTGAGAGATCGGGGACCACTTACGTGGTCACCGACTTGTCCGAGGAGGACTATCAGGAATACTACAACGGCTTCGCCAACCGGGTGCTGTGGCCGGTCCTGCATTATCGCATCGATCTGACCGAGTTCACCCGCCGCGACCTCTCCGGCTATTTCAGAGTGAACCGCCACTTCGCCCGCGAGCTTTCTAAGATCCTCGAGCCTGACGACATCATCTGGGTTCACGACTATCACCTGATCCCGATCGCCGAGGAGCTCCGCCAGCGCGGTCACGCCAACCGCATTGGCTTCTTCCTGCACGTCCCGTTCCCGGCGCCGGAAGTCATGACCGTGCTGCCCAACCATGAACGGTTGCTTCCCTTGTTCCTCCAATACGACCTTGTCGGATTCCAAACCGAAACCGACGTCGGCAATTTCGTCCGCTATCTCGTTTCCGAGCATCGTGGAACGAGCCAAGCTTTCGAAGCGACCGACAATCAGCTCGTGTTCGGTTGTGGGACCCGGCAGACCCGCATCGGCAGCTTTCCCGTCGGCCTTGATACCGACGCGTTCCAACGCCAAGCGCGGCGAGCGGTGCAATCCTCGTTTGTCCGCAACGTCGTCGCCAGCCTCGACGGTCGAGCGCTGGTGATCGGCGTCGATCGTCTCGATTATTCCAAGGGACTCGTGCAGCGCATGGAAGCCTTCGAGCGCTTTTACGAGCTTCATTCAGAATGGCGAGCCAAAGTGACTTATCTCCAGATCGCGCCGACAAGCCGGTCCGAGATTCCAGAATATTCCGACTTGGAGCAGGCGGTCGGCGCCGCCGCTGGACGCATCAACGGCAAGTATGGCGAAGTCGCCTGGACCCCCATTCGCTACCTCAACCGTACATACAGCCGATCGGCGCTTGCCGGCCTCTATCGCTCGGCGCGCGCGGCGCTCGTCACGCCTCTCCGCGACGGTATGAATCTCGTGGCCAAAGAGTATGTCGCCGCGCAAGACCCTAACGATCCTGGCGTGCTCATTCTCTCCCGCTTCGCCGGCGCAGCAGCCGAGTGCCAGCAGGCCCTGCTGGTGAACCCCTACGATGCGGAATCGGTGGCAGCGGCGATCGCGCGCGCGCTTGACATGCCCGTGGCAGAGCGTCGCGAGCGTCATAGCGTCATGCTGGAAAATCTCGCGCGCAACGGAAGCACTGTCTGGAGCAGGCACTTCCTCAAGTCTCTTGGCGCCGCTCAATTGGCGGACGATCCCCGCCCTGATGGCGCCATCATTGGCAAGCCGTCACTAGCCAAGACCGAAGCGGCCTCCCGACACTGAGCGTGATGCAAGGTGGGCAAATGGTAGCGGAGGAGCGAATCCGCCGTAATCATCCTTT
>DASWJG010000242.1:0-1962 GCA_036397315.1 Methyloceanibacter sp.
AGTCATGCACCTAAGAGAAGTCGATGCCAATCTGTTGGTGACGCTCGACGCTTTGCTCGTCGACGCCAGCGTCACCCGCGCCGCCGAGCGGCTGGGACGGAGCGCCTCAGCCATCAGCCATGCCCTGGCGAAGCTGCGCGAGATCTTTGCCGACGAGCTGTTCGTGCGGGCGGGCCAAAAGCTCGTGCCGACCGCCAAGGCGCTGGAGCTTGCGCCCACCGTCCACGTCATCCTCGCCGGCATGGAGAGCCTGCTCAGGCCGAGCAAGCCGTTCGACCCGTCTGAGACCTCGCGCGATTTCGCCGTCGCTGCGAGCGAGGCGGGCGAGCTGATCCTGGTGCAGCCGCTCCGCCAGCGGCTCCAGCATCTGGCGCCGAGCGTGCGCGTCGGGTGGATGCCGTCGCACCGCGAGGAGAACATCGATGCGCTCCGCCACGGGCGCTGCCATTTCGTGATCGACATCGAGGGCGCACCCCCTCAAGCGCCCGACATCCGCGTCCTCAAACTGTTCGACGACACGCTCGCCACGCTCGTGCGCCCCGGTCATCCTTTGGCGAAGCGCAAGCCCAAAGCCGCGGCGTTCGCCGCGTCCGACCACATCGCCGTGAACTCGCTTCCCGTCATCGAGCCGATCGATCGCGAGCTTCAAGCGCAGAAGCTTGTCTGCAAGGTCTCATCGCGTGTGTCCTCGGTTCTGGTGGGGCTTCTGCTGGCGTTGAACAGCGACGCGCTGCTCACGCTTCCGGCATCGCTTGCGCTGATCCTCGAGCAGCAGTTCGGGCTGGTCCGCATGCATCAGCCCTTCCGCCCTATCGCCTTTCCGTTAAGGCTGATGTGGCATTCAAGCTACGATCGCGACGAGTGCCATGAATGGGTACGCGGGGAGCTCGTCAATCTTGCCCGCGAGATGGAAGGCGCTGGTTGAGAGGATCGTTTGCCATCCGCGCGTTCAGCGCCGCCATGCTGTGGCTGAGCGTGCCTGCCTTTGCCGCGGATCCCTCGGATCTCGAAAGCAAGCTTCCGATCACGGTGGGCGGCGTCGACAAGACGCTCACGCTCGAAGAGGCGATGGATGCCCTCAATATTCCCTCGGTCAGCCTCGCGCTGATCGATCAGGACCGCGTGGCTTTCGCGCGCGCTTACGGCGACGGCGCCACGACCGAGACGCTCTATCAGGCGGCATCGCTGTCGAAATTCGTGGCGGCGGTGGGCGCGCTGCGCCTGGTCGACGAGAAGCGTCTCGACCTCGACGCGGACGTCAACGCGCGGCTCACCTCCTGGAAGGTCCCAACCAACGGCTTCGACAAGGGCCACCCCGTCACCTTGCGTGGCCTGTTGAGCATGACGGCGGGGATCGGCGTGCCCGGTTTCCTCGGCTATGAAGTGGGCACGCCGTTGCCGAATCTGACGCAAATTCTCTATGGCGCGCCGCCCGCCAACTCGCTGCCGGTCACCGTCATCGCGCAGCCGGGCAGCGCCTACCACTATTCGGGCGGAAGCTACGAGATCGCCGAAGCGCTGATGATCGACACGGCGCAAACACAATTCCCCGATCTGATGGATGCGCTCGTGCTGAAGCCAGCCGGCATGCGCCACAGCAGTTTCGCGCAGCCTTTGCCGCGCGACCGCGAGGTGGAAGCGGTGACGGGCCACGACGCCGAAGGCAAGGAATTGCCTGGAGGGTGGCACGTTTTTCCAGAGAATGCGGCGGCGGGTCTGTGGTCGACGCCAACCGACCTCGCCGACCTCCTCCTCCTGATCGGCCGCGCCTGGCGTGGCGAAAGCCGGCTCTTTCTTCTGCCTGAGACCGTGCGCGAGATGCTGACGCCGCAGAATGGCGGCCCTTACGGGCTCGGCGCCGCGGTCAGCGAGACGGGCGGCTCGTTCGTCGTCATGAAGCGCGGGCAGAATGTCGGCTATCAGGCCTATCTGATCCTGCTTCCCGCCGAAGGCCAGGGCATG
>DASWJG010000243.1:0-2923 GCA_036397315.1 Methyloceanibacter sp.
TGCAGCCAGAGGACCAGGAGCGGGCAGTGCGGGCCTTCGTCGCCGCGCGAGGCGCATCCCTGGCCCAAGAGCTGAGAGACGAGATCGTTGCCGAGACGCTGGCCATCGTGCGGGAAGCGTCCTTTGCGCCCCTCTTCCGCCCGGGAAGCCTGGCCGAGGTTCCGGTGGTGGCAAAGATCGGCGCCTACGATCTGGAAGGCCAGATCGACCGCCTCGCACTCGTCGAGGGCGGCCTTCTCATCCTCGACTACAAGACCAACCGGCCGCCGCCCAAGACCCTCGCCGAGGTAGCGCCGGCCTATATCGCCCAGCTCGCCGCCTACCGCACGGCGCTCAAGAGCCTGTTCCCCGGCCTCACCCTTCGCGCCGCGCTGCTGTGGACCGACGGCCCGTTTCTCATGGAGATCCCATCAACTTCGCTTGATGCCGCCGAGCAGCGCTTCTTGCAGCGCGCCTACGAGCCTTGACGGCATGGGGGCGCATACCTAGTTTCCGAGCTGACAGGCAAGACCGGTGATTCCGCTGGCGCCGCCGGCGATTAGGAGAAGCAAATGGCAACTGAAAAGGTTTCCGACGACACTTTCGAGGCCGAGGTCCTTAAGTCAGCGACCCCGGTGGTCGTCGATTTCTGGGCCGAATGGTGCGGTCCCTGCCGGCAGATCGCGCCCGCCCTGGAAGAGATCGCCAAGGAGCTCAACGGCAAGGTGAGAATCACCAAGCTCAATATCGACGAGAATCCGCGCACGCCGTCATTCTACAATGTGCGCGCGATCCCGACGCTGATCCTGTTCAAGGACGGCGAGGTCGCCGGCACGCTCAAGGGCGCTTATCCGAAGAACCATCTCGCCGCCTGGATCAACGGCACGATCAGCGCTTAGGCGCCGCCGCAGGAGTGCTGCGAGTCGGGCGCTTCCCATGCCTCGCCGGTGCGGAGATTGGTGGCGCTATAGATCTTGCCGCGATCGTCGCCGGGCGGGCAATCCTCGGGCAGGCTGACCAGACAGAGCTTCACCGCATCGCCGACCTGAGATCGATGAATCTCCGGGATCGTATCGTAGGAGATCTGCACGCCGCCATTGGCGTAGCTGATGGCGCTGCCGGTGTCGGGATCGCCGAGCCGGTAGCCGATGTCGGTGATGGTGGTCTCGCTGCAGGCGCCAATCTCGGTGGGGAGCGGCTCGGCCTTGCCGTGATCGGCCGGCGCCGCCGCAAACAGCGCCACGAGGGCCATGCCAACAAGCCTTGGTCGCATCAAGACCCTCCGCAATGTTGAATCGCCATCCTTTCAGCCGTGCAGCTTGAGCACGTGGCCGGCAAGATAGAGCGAGCCGCAGATCAGCACACGACCCGGGCCTTGCAGCGCCGTTTGCGATCTCAGCAGCGCGTCGGGCACGCTGTTCGCGCCCACCACGTCGAAACCTTCGTCTCTAGCGATCGCAGCCAAGGCCTCGGCGCTGAAGGCGTTCGGCTCATCGGGAATCGGCACCGTATAGATCCGCTCGACGAGGCCCTTGAACGGAGCGATGAAGGCATGCGCGTCCTTGGTGTCCATCATGCCGAAAATGAGATGCACGGGTCGCGGCACGCGCTCGTCGAGCTCGGCAAGCGCATGCGCGGTGACTTGGCCGCCGGCGGCATTGTGCCCGCCGTCGAGCCAGATCTCGGTGCCGTCGGCCACGTAGGCATGGAGGCCGCCTGTCGCCAAGCGCTCGAGCCGGGCCGGCCATTCGGCATGGGTGAGACCGTGTTCGAGCGCGCGCGTGGTGAGCCCGTCGCCGAAAAGGAGGCTCGCAGCGGCGATCGCCGTGCCGGCGTTATCGATCTGATGGCGTCCGTTAAGGCGTGGCAGAGGAAGATCGACGAGGCGCGTCGGCGTCTGGAAGACGAGGCGCCCGTGCTGCTCGTACATATCGAAATCGCGGCCGGCGACGCGAAGCGGGCTGCCTAACTCCTCGGCTCGCCGCTCGATCACCTGAAAGGCCTCTTGTTCCTGGCGGCCGACCACACACGGGACGCCGGGCTTGAGAATGCCGGCCTTCTCGCCGGCAATCTCCGTCAAGGTGTCGCCGAGGAAGGAGACATGGTCGATGGAGATGGGCGTGATCGCAGTGAGTACCGGCTTCGCCACCACATTGGTCGCATCGAGCCTTCCGCCCAATCCCGTCTCCAGCAACAAGAGATCGGCAGGCACCTCAGAAAAGGCAAGGAAGGCCGCCGCCGTCGTAATCTCGAACAGCGTGATGAGCTCGCCGCCATTGGCCGCCTCGGCGCTGGCGAGGCAATCGACCAACATGTCCTCGGCGATCGGCCCAGAGCCGTGCGGCCCGGCAAGGACGATGCGCTCATGAAAATTGAGGAGATGCGGCGAGGTATAGACGTGCACGCCCTTGCCGAGCGCTTCGCCGATGGCCCGCGTGAAGGCGAGGAACGATCCTTTGCCGTTGGTGCCGGCGACATGCAGTACCGGAGGAAGCTTCTTCTCGGGATGGCCGAGCGCGGCGAGCAGACGCTCGATACGCCCAAGCGACAAATCGATCGATTGCGGATGCAGCTGTTTCAGCCGCTCAAGCAAGGTGTCGCTGGACGCGATCCGGGGGCGGGCCTGCGCGCGCCCGGCGCTGTGGGGTAATGTGGTCAATCCCTCTAGCCCTTAGACGCTTTGCGGCGGGTTAGGATTAGCGCCATTGCCGGCCCCGCCCGTCAAGGCATCATCGTCGTCCGCGACAGCGGTGTCGAGGCCGTTGCCGGAGAGGGTGATGGTCGAGGGCGGCCCCACCCGCGCCACCTTGCCGTCGATAGGCTCGGACAGCGCGACATCGCGTCCCGGCCTGCGGTGGGTCAAGAGTTGGCAGATGCGGGCAAGCGTCCCGCGCAGCGCATGGCGATGCACCACCATGTCCACCATGCCGTGATCGTGGAGATA
>DASWJG010000244.1:0-3006 GCA_036397315.1 Methyloceanibacter sp.
ATAAATGAAGGGCTGCCCGATCGAGTATTTGTAGGCCATGGCGGCGATGGTCGGCATCTTGGCGATCATGCGCACGCTCGCCATCTCGCGCTGCTCGGGATCCTGGATATCGATGGAGTCGTGGTAGAAGGCGGAGAGCGCGCCGACCACGCCCACCATGACCGCCATCGGATGCGCGTCGCGCCGGAACCCGGTGTAGAACCGCGTCATCTGCTCATGCACCATAGTGTGCTTGGTGATGCGGTGCTGGAAGTCCGCAAACTGAGCCGCCGTCGGGAGTTCGCCGTAGAGCAGCAAGTAGCAGGTCTCAAGGAAGGTTCCGTTCTCGGCGAGCTGGTCGATCGGATAGCCGCGATAGAGCAGGATGCCCTTGTCGCCGTCGATGAAGGTGATCTTCGACTCGCAGCTCGCCGTGGATGTAAAGCCCGGGTCGTAGGTAAAGCACCCGGTGTCCTGGTAGAGGGTATTGATGTCGACTACGTCGGGCCCCAACGTGCCCTTGCGGATCGGCAGGTCGTACCGTACGCCGTCGATCAAGACAGATGCCTCGGCAGCGCCCGACGCGCGGAGGTTTTCTGCGACGCTCATCTAAAGACTCCTCTAACCATCCTGACGGAGACGGCTCGCCAACAAACGCAGGAACTTGGCTGTGGTTGCGGCCTTGGCGAACTTGATTTTGCAGTGCCACATAATCGCGCCGAATGTGCCGCAGTGCAACAAGTGGACGTGCTTAAATGTTAAGCAAGTTCGCCTGAATGCACCTGATCACGGATACGGGCAAGCGATTCCTCGCGCCCGAGCACCTCAAGCACGTCGAAGATACCAGGGGATATTGACCTGCCGGTTAAAGCCGCCCGCAGCGGCTGTGCGACTTTGCCGAGCTTGCGGCCCGTCTCCTCGGCAAAGCCTTTCACCGCGGCTTCGAGGCGTTCCGCCGTCCACGGCTCGACCCCCTCAAGCCGCGGCAGAAGCGCGGCAAACGTTTCTTCCCCGGCTGCCTCGAGGAGTTTCTCAGCCTGTGCATCGAGCGCAAGGGGCCTCTTGGCAAAGAGGAAGGCGGCGTTGTCGAGCAGCTCGACGAGGGTCGTGGCTCGCTCCTTCAGCCCTGGCATGGCGCGCTCCAACTTGCGCCAACCATCCTCGCCGATCCGCTGGAGGAGCGCCGCGCCATCAGGAAGCTCGGGGATAAGTGCCTTCAAGCGCATCACGATCTCGGCGTCGGGCGTGGCGCGCAGATAGTGGCCGTTCAGGTTCTCGAGCTTGGCGAAGTCGAAACGCGCGGCCGAGCGTCCGATGGCGTCGAGATCGAACCACTGGATCATCTCTTCCGTCGACATGATCTCGGCATCGCCATGGCTCCAGCCGAGCCTGACCAGATAGTTGCGAAGTGCTGAGGGCAGATAGCCCATGGCACGATAGGCCTCCACCCCGAGAGCGCCATGCCGTTTCGACAGCTTGGCGCCGTCGGGGCCGTGGATCAGCGGCACATGGGCGTAGATCGGCGTTTCCCAACCGAGCGCCTTGAAGATCTGCGTCTGCCGCGCCGCATTGGTGAGATGATCGTCGCCGCGAATGACATGGGTGATGCCCATGTCATGGTCGTCGACCACCACGGAAAGATTGTAGGTCGGGGTGCCGTCGCTGCGCAGGATCACGAGATCGTCGAGATCCTTGTTGGCGAAGACGACGCGGCCCTGCACCCGGTCCTCGATCACGGTCTCGCCTTCGCGCGGCGCCTTGAAGCGGATCGCCGGCTCAATTCCGGAGGGCGCCTCGGACGGATCGCGATGACGCCAAGTGCCGTCATAGCCCGGCGCGCGCCCCTCGGCGCGGGCACGCTCGCGCATCGCTTGCAACTCCTCGGGGCTGGCATAGCAGCGATAGGCATTGCCTTGGGCAAGCAACTGCTCGGCGATCTCGCGATGACGCTCGGCGCGCGTAAGTTGATAAACGGGCTCGCCGTCCCAATCGAGCTCTAGCCAGCGCAAGCCGTCGAGGATGGCGAGGATCGCGCCTTCGGTGGAGCGCGCCTGGTCGGTGTCCTCGATGCGCAGCAACATCTTGCCGCCCTTGGCGCGTGCATAGAGCCAATTGAACAGTGCCGTACGCGCGCCCCCGATATGGAGGTAACCCGTCGGCGACGGCGCAAAACGCGTAATAACCTTTTCGCTCATGGGCGGTCGCGAGGGTATCGTTCGAGGACTAGGGCTGATTGCGGCCGTGATGTAGCATAGGGGCAGATGCGGGGTAAGGGCAGGGAAGGGGTCATCTCTGCCGGGTTCTGAGCATCGACCATGCCGGGCCGGGGCGACGAGGGGTGGGGCAGCGAAAATCGCGCCAGCTTCAGGCCCTCTGGCTCCCCGTGCTCTTCGCCGGCGGCATCATCACCTATTTCGCCCTTGCCGATGAGCCCAACGCAAGACTGGCGGCAGCGCTTCTCGTTGGCGCCATCGGGCTTGCCCTCGCCGTAAAACATGCGCCGCTCGGCGTGTGCATCGGCGGGGCATTGCTTGCCTTCGCATCAGGCTTCGCCACTGCCAAGCTACGCACCGAGTTGGCGCGAGCGCCCGTGCTGACGCAGGAGCTTCGCTACACCACCGTGACCGGCGCGTGTTGAAAGCTAAAGGCGCACACGCGCTCTATATCGAGGGCCTCTCGATCAGGACCGAGACGGTCGCCTCGGCGCGCGGGCGCAGGCCCTGGGTTCCCGACCGCGCCGTCGCGACGGCACCGCTCGCTCAGCCGCGAGAGGCTCGGACGAACGAAAACCGGGACGTCGAAGCCGACAAGAGCTTCGACGGCAATCCCGACGAGTGACTTTGGCGGAGGGCCTCATGGTTCCAGACGCAGGCTTCGCCTGCTCCTCACCATGAGGATTTAGCGTCCTCATCCTGAGGAGCGCTCGAAGAGCGCGTCTCGAAGGATGAGGCCCAGTTGGGGCTAGTATCGCCGGATCAGGCCGACCAGGCGCCCCTGCACGCGCACGCGGTCGGGGCCGAAGATGCG
>DASWJG010000245.1:0-3890 GCA_036397315.1 Methyloceanibacter sp.
CGGTGAGGGAGCCATGCAGCTCGATCGCGTGTAGCGCGCTGCCGGCATCGCTCAACACCTTGCGCAGGACGTGAGCCAGCCGCATCGCCCATTCGGCCTGCCCTTCGGGTCCAAGGATCAGATCCTGCCTGACCTCGACCAGGGCATGCGCCAGCCCCCGCGCCGTGCCGTGCCGGTAGAGCGTATCCCCCTTGAGCTGCCCGGAATAGGGAACGTTGTCGCCGACTTCGATGCCGGGGATGGCCCTCAAGGCGGCAAGGAGTGGGAGCGCCAGCCGCGGGTCCTTGTCCCACAACACGCCGACCTCCCAGGGGCGAACCACGCCCTTCAAGGCCTGGGTGAAGCTGTGGATCGAGACGATGACCGGCGGCTTTCCCAAAGCGACGGCCGTCTCGACGGCTCGCTCGATCGCCTGGTGGTAAGGCTTGTAATAGCGCTCGATCCGGGCTTCGACCTCCTCGGGGCCGAGGCCGGCATTACCCGGCACGACGAGACCGTCGGAGATCTGCATGACGAGCGTGGGGTCGTCGAGGCCGCGATTGGGATCGATCAGGAGCCGCGAGAAGCGGGACAGGACCGCCGGCGCACCAAGCGCCTCGGCCAAACGCTCGGCGATCGCCGCAGCGCCGAGATCGTAGGCGATATGGCGGTGAAGGTCCGGCGCCTTTAGGCCCAGCGTGCCGTAGGCCTCAGGGATCGTGTTCTCGGCGTGGTCGCAGACGATGAGGAGGCCTGCGCTCGCGCCCCCTTCGATGCTGCGGTAGGGCTTGGCGCCCGAATCGTCTTGTCGAAGAGTATCCAGACTACGCTCCCCGCGACCCGTCCCTCGCGTCTCCCTTTCTTGCGCTCCCCCTCCCCCGCGGCAAGAAAAAAGCTTGATCGGGGCCCAGTTTGCGACGCAATTACCCACGATTTTTGGCTTGTCTTTTGCGGGCGCCAATAGGCTCTATAATCGGGTCCGCTGGTCAGAGAAACGCAACCAATTCGGTGCTATCCTTCGACATTCTTTAACCGTGATTGCAGGCTTTTAGAGGGATGATGCTTGGGTTTCACTTGATCCGGACCGGGGGCAAGGCCCCGGTGGCCGCTCCGTTCGGGTGGAAGCGGAGCATCGGCACCTCGCTTGTCCTCGTCTTTCTCGCCGGCCTTGGCGCCACTCCGGCTTACGCCGATCTCAAGCTTTGCAACACGACGGCGAGCCGGGTCGGCGTCGCCATCGGCTATAAGGATGCCGAAGGCTGGGCCACCGAAGGCTGGTGGAACATCGCCTCCCACACCTGCGAGACCCTGCTCAAGGGCGTGCTGATCGGCCGGTTCTACTACATCCACGCCATCGACTATGACCGCGGCGGGGAGTGGGCCGGCACTCTCTATATGTGCACCGACGACAAGTCCTTCACCGTGCGCGACACCAAGGAGTGCGTGAAGCGCGGCTATAAGCGCACCGGCTTCTTCGAAGTCGACACCGGCGAGGAACGGGACTGGACCGTCCGTCTTACCGACCCAGAGGGCGAAGCGAAGTCCCAATGAGGCGAAATCGCCGGGTCAAGATCGTCGCCACGCTCGGTCCTGCCTCCAACAACGAAGAGACGATGCGCCGCCTATTCGAGGCGGGAGCCGACGTGTTCCGCGTCAACATGAGCCATGCCACGCATGACGGGTTGCGCGACATTCATGCCGTGGTCCGCAAGCTCGAGGCCGAGTTCTCCCGTCCCATCGGCATCCTGGTCGATCTACAGGGGCCGAAGCTCCGCATCGGCAAGTTCGAGTCCGGCTCGATGAGGTTGACCGAAGGCGACGTGCTGAGCTTCGTCCGCCGTGAATCGGTTGGGGGCTTGGGGCGCGTGCACCTGCCGCATCCCGAAATCTTTCAGGCCGTGCAGCCCGGCCACACGCTGCTGTTCGACGACGGCAAGTTCAAGCTGCGCGTCGTCGAAGCAAGCGACGTCCGCATCGATGCCGAGGTGATGACGAGCGGCGTGCTCGGCAGCCGCAAGGGCATCAGCCTCCCCGACACCGTGCTTCCCTTTGGGCCGATGACCGAGAAGGATCGCGCCGATGTGGAGTTCGCCCTGTCGCTCGGAGTCGCCTGGATCGCGCTGTCCTTCGTGCAGCGCGGCGAGGATGTCGCCGAGGCGCGCAAGCTTGCGCGCGGCCGCGCCTCGGTGATGGCCAAGATCGAGAAGCCGTCGGCGCTCAATCATCTCAAGGAGATCATCGATCTCGCCGACGCCATCATGGTGGCGCGCGGCGATCTCGGCGTGGAGATGCCGGTGGAGAAGGTCCCCGGCCTGCAAAAGCAGATCACCCGCGCGGCGCGCAATGCCGGCAAGCCGGTGGTGGTCGCCACGCAGATGCTGGAATCGATGATCTACGCGCCAGCGCCAACCAGGGCCGAGGTGTCCGACGTCGCCACCGCCGTGTTCGAAGGCGCCGACGCCGTGATGCTGTCGGCCGAATCGGCGGTCGGCAAATACCCGGTCGAAGCCGTGGCCACCATGGACCGCGTCGCCATGGAGGTCGAACGCGATCCTCTTTACGAGGCGATCATCCACGCTCAGCAGATCGGCCCGGAGGCCACCGGCGCCGACGCGATCTCGGCCGCGGCCCGCACCGTGGCCGAGACGCTCAACCTCGCCGCCATCGTCTGCTACACGGCCTCCGGCGCCACCAGCCTCCGCGCCGCCCGTGAGCGCCCCCAGCAGCCGATCATCGCCCTGACCCCGATCCCCGCCACCGGCCGCAAGCTGGCGCTGGTGTGGGGGCTGCATTGTGTCTTGACCGACGACCCCCGCGACCTCGACGACATGGTCGCCAAGGCTTGCCGCATCGCCTATCAGGAAGGCTTCGCGCTTCCCGGCCAGCGCGTCATCATCTCCGCCGGCGTGCCGCTCGGGACCCCTGGCGCCACCAATATGCTGCGCATCGCTTTCGTCGGGGACGACACGGAAGATCTATAGCCGGCCCCAAGGAGTGTGCCTGGCTAGCCGCGGCGGAAGCGCTAGATGTCCTGGCCTTCGACCTCGCGGCGAAGCTCCTCGACCGCGCGCTTGGTCTCACCCAGAAACGGGTTCACCGCGATCGCCTTGCGATAGGCTTGAAGCGCCTCTTTCTTGGCGCCGATCGCCTCTAACGCGACGCCAAGGTCGTTGTTCGCGCCGTAATGCAGGGGATCGCGGTCGAGCGCGCGCTTGAGATCGGCGATGGCGAGCTCATAGTCTTTCCTGAGGTAGTGCACCTTCGCCCGGAGATGCCAGGCTTCGGCCTCGTCGGGTGCGAGGTCGACGGTCGCGCCGATGATCTTGAGCGCGAGATCGAGATCCTCTTCCTTGGCGAGGCGCTCGGCGCGGCTCATCAGGAGGTCGACGGTAGGGCTGCCCGAAAGGCGCCAGAGATCCTCGATGGCCTCGATGATCGGCGCCGCCGCCTGGGCGTCACGGGCCTTGGGAAGCTGCTCGTAAAGCTGGCCGAGCATCTTGGGCCTTTCCAGCGGCGTCGGGAGCGGCAGATCGTCGGTCGACCGATCGAGCTTGTCTTGCTTGCTTTCCTCAGCCGAATGCGGCGGCGGCGCGTCCTCGCCCCCTTCCTTGATGTCAGGCCGCATGAGGCCGTCGGGTTCGAGCTCGTCCGGTGCGGCCAGGTCATCCTCGGATGGCGCTTCGCTGCCCCCCGGGAGGGCCTGGGCGGGCTCCTCGATATCGGCCGGCGCTTCCAGCCCGTCGTCCAAGGCTTGAGCGGGCACGCCCAAACCTGTCATGAACGCAAAGACGAGGGCTGCGATAAGGAGCGGCGTTGCGCCTTGAGACTTCAGGGTGAAGCTCGGGCCGGCCCGCATCTCGGGTTTAGCCTTGGCGGGCTTTGTAGCGGCGGTTGGTCTTGTTGATGACGTA
>DASWJG010000246.1:0-6540 GCA_036397315.1 Methyloceanibacter sp.
TTCTGGGGCGATCAACTCCCGCCCAATGCCGATGCGCTGGTCAAGGAGAAATGGGCGCAGGTCCGGGCGAACCGGCCCGAGCTTGTCGCCGGGGGAAGGCGCCCGGTCGTCAACTTCCTTGCGCTTTCTGGCGGCGGGTCCGACGGCGCTTTCGGGGCAGGAGTCCTCGCCGGTTGGACCGCTTCCGGCAAGCGGCCCGAATTCGACCTCGTCACCGGAGTTTCCACCGGCGCGCTTACGGCGCCCTTCGCGTTTCTCGGACCTCGCTACGACGAGGCCCTGAAGAAGGTCTTCACCGAATCCAACACCAAGGATATCGCCATCATGCAACCCGTCAGAGGACTGCTCGGCGGCGATTCGCTTGCGAGCAATGCCCCTTTGGCCAAGGTCGTCGCCTTTTATGTGAACGACGCCTTCCTGGCTGAGGTGGCCGACGAGCACCGCAAGGGGCGCCGCCTCTTGATTGGCACCACCAATCTCGACGCCGAGCGCCCGGTGATCTGGGACATGGGGCAGATCGCCGTCTCCGGGCGCCCGGAGGCGCTTGAGCTCTTCCGCAAGGTGCTGCTCGCCTCGGCCGCGATCCCCGCCGTGTTCCCGCCCGGCTTCGTAAAAGTCGCCGCAGGCGGCGCCGTTTATGACGAGATGCATGTCGACGGTGGCGCCACGCGCGAGGTTTTCCTGGTGCCGACCCAATTCATGGCCAAGAAGACGGATGGCCGGCTAGGCATCAACCCGATCCGGCGCGCCTATATCATCCGCAACGGCCATGTCGCGCCGGAATATAAGGCGGTGAAGGCCAAGACGCTGTCGATCGCGGGCCGCGCGGTCTCAAGCCTCATCAAGAGCCAGGGCGTCGGCGATCTCTACGAGCTCTACGTGTTTTCCAAGGCCAACGGCATCGACTACAACCTCGCTTACATACCGGCCGATTTTCACGACACCAGCACGCAGGCCTTCGATCCGGTCTATATGACCAAGCTCTACGATCTCGGCTTCAGCATGGCCGAAGCCGGCTATCGGTGGAAGAAGGTCCCGCCACGCATGGCGGGACACTGACGCTCTGATCCCTCAACGGTGGCGAGCTCGCCCTTCGCGCTTGGGCGTTGAGCTTGGGCCATGGCTGGCCTACACAAGGCCCGAGAGAAGCAGTTCCGGCAGGAATGGAGAGGATCATGAATCTCGCCGAGTTGAACAGGGTGGCAAACGCCATGGTCGCGCCAGGCCGCGGCATTCTCGCCGCCGACGAATCGTCAGGCACCATCAAGAAGCGCTTCGAGGCGATTGGGGTGGAGTCGAGCGAGGACAATCGTCGCGACTATCGCGAGTTCCTGTTCCGCTCCACGGGCATGGCATCCGTCTCCGGCGTCATCCTGTTCGACGAGACGATCAGGCAGAAGGCCAAGGACGGCACGCCGCTCGTCAAGATCATCGAGCAGGCGGGCGCGCTGCCCGGCATCAAGGTGGACAAGGGGACGAAGCCCTTACCGTTCTCTCCGGGCGAGACCATTACCGAGGGCTTGGACGGCTTGCGCGAGCGCTTGATCGAATATCGCAATCTCGGCGCCAAGTTCTGCAAATGGCGCGCGGTCATCGATATCGGCCCGTCAATTCCGAGCTACAATGCGGTGAACGCGAATGCGCATGCGCTGGCGCGCTATGCGGCGCTCTGTCAGGAGGAAGATTTGGTGCCGATCGTCGAGCCCGAGGTGCTGATGGACGGCGACCACGGCATCGACCGCTGCTCCGAGGTCACCGAGTGGGTGCTGAAGACCGTCTATCGGGAGCTCTATTACGCCCGGGTGAAGCTCGAGGGCACGGTGCTCAAGCCGAATATGGTGGTGCCGGGCAAGAAGAGCGGGACGCGGGCCTCGGTTGAGGAGGTCGCGGAGAAGACGCTGCGCGTGCTGAAGGCCTGCGTGCCCCCGGCGGTTCCGGGAATCGCTTTCCTCTCCGGCGGCCAATCTGACGTGGAGGCAACCGCGCATCTCAACGCCATGAACAAGATCGGCAATGTGCCGTGGAAGCTCACCTTCTCCTATGGTCGTGCGCTCCAGGCCGCGCCACAAAAGGCGTGGTTGGGGAAGGCTGAGAATGTCGGCGCCGCGCAAGCCGCCTTCACCCATCGCGCCGCGATGAACGGCCTCGCCTCAAAGGGCAAATGGTCGCCCGATCTCGAGAAGCAAGCGGCTTAGAGCTTGGCGGGATAGGGCCTGATCTCGACCGTCGCCGCGGCGAGCCGACGGTAGAGGTCGCGTCGTCGCGCGATCGGCCACCAGTCGTAGAAAAAAATCTCGATGGGCCGCCAATTGGCCACCCAGCCCAGGATCAGCAGGCTCTCCTCGACAAGGCGTCTGAACGGAGCCTCGAAGAAATATCCAGCTAGGAATTGGGCCGAGAAGAGGCTCACGGCGAGCACGGTAATGCCGATGGCGAGCGAGCGGCGGCCAACCCGGAACAGCTCCTTCAGCTCGCGCTGAAGGCTGTCGGCCCGATAGGCGAAAAATCGCGCAAAGGCCTCGCGCAGCTCTTGCGCCGCTTTGGATTGCGCCTCGTTGTCAGGGACGTGAACGACGATCGCGATCGGCTGGTCGGTGTCTAACTCGCGCGCCCAGCCGACGATATGGTCTTCGGCGTCCTTGTCGAGATCGCGCTCGCGGAACGGGTAGGGGTCGAGGCTGTGAAAAAGCTGGACGATCTTGTCGACGCGAAGCTCGATGGCGTCTTGTGGGATGTCTGCGGTCATCGCCTCAGCCAACCCTTTCGCGCAAATCCTGGGTTTTGGCGCTTTGTCGCAATGGAGCCTCTACCACGACGAGCCTAGACCAGGCCGGTAGCGTGCGCACTTGACGCCGGTCAAGGACCCGCAAGCAAATTTGCGCTGGCCTAACCCTCGGAAGGAGCGCGAAGATCGAACTGACCTTTCTCGGCACACGCGGCGAGATCGAGGCGAGGTCGCGCCGCCATCGCCGTCACAGCGCGCTTCTCGTGCGGCGAGGCCGCGCCCGCATCATGATTGATTGCGGCGCCGATTGGCTCAAGGCGCTGAGATCGGTCTCACCCACCGCCATCGTCCTCACCCACGCCCACCCAGACCACGCCTTTGGGCTTGCCGCCGGCGCGCCATGCCCGGTCTACGCCACCGGGGAGACCTGGTCTCTGATTGATCGCTATCCGATCGGAGACCGACGCATTATCACGGTGCGCGTGCGGTTCACTATCGGCGACGTGACATTCGAAGCTTTCCCGGTGCACCACTCGATCAGGGCGCCTGCCGTGGGCTACCGCGTGAGCGGCGGCTGGTCAGATTTTTTCTATGTTCCCGACCTTGCCGCGCTCCCCGAGCAGCACGCGGCCTTGCGCGGTATTGCGCTTTATGTGGGGGACGGCGCCACCATCGTGCGATCGATGGTGCGCGCCCGTGACCGCGTGCTGATCGGGCACGCGCCGATCTCAGCTCAGCTTGGCTGGTGCGAGGCGGAGGGGGTCGCCCGCGCCATCTTTACCCATTGCGGCAGCTTGATCGTGAAGAGCGACACAAGACGTATCGAGGCGCGCATCAGCGAGCTCGGAAGGAAGCATGGCGTCGAGGCAAGCGTCGCCTATGATGGCCTCAGTCTGTCCCTGGAAAAGCGAAGGTCAGGCCGCGCCCGATGAATCGAGCCAACGGATGCTCGGCGCCTTGCGCGGCACGGGCGCGGGCCTGCGCAGCGGGTGGCCGACGATGACCGGAGCGATCGGCGTATGGGACAAGGGCAGGCCGAGTGCCGCTTTCCCGTCGGCTGTGGCGAGCCAGTGCTGGGCGAAGCCGATCCAGCAGGTGCCGAGCCCCGCGCCATGGGCGGCAAGCATCAGGTTCTCGGCGGCAAGGGCGCAATCCTCCACCGCCCAATCGGTGGGCTGCGCCGCGGCGATCACGACGAGCACGGGCGCATGGTAGAAAATATGGAACTGCGGATCGTTCAGCATGTCGCGGAAGGGGTGCGCCGGCGCGCCCAGCGAGGCCTTGAGCAGGTGGGCCTTGGCCTGGTCCGAGATATGCGCAAGCAGCGGCGGGTCCTTGACGACGACGAAGCACCAGGGCTGCTGATTGATAGCGCTCGGCGCCTGGATCGCGGCGTCGATCAGCTCGCGCAACGCCGCGTCGCTAACAGGCTCGTCGGTATATTCGCGCACGGATCTCCGTGCGTTGATGGCCTCGAGAAGCTCCATGGCTTCCCAGATTCCCTTAAGGGGCACCGCAATACGTTGAGCCAGATCAAGCAGCGAGCGCTGAGCCTAAGGCATCGGCTGATCGGGAGCAGAAGGCGGTGCGACAGTAACCGGAGGTAGTGGCACTTTGTCGAGCACGCCCGTGGTCCATTCCAGAAGCTCGCTCATGAGCTTGGTAAAGACCTCGTCGAAGGCGCTCACATAGGCTTGCGCGTCGGTGCCTTTGACCGGTGCGTTGCCTTGAAAGGTGCTCGCGTTGACGATCTTCCCGTCTCTGTCGAGGATCTTGGCGACAAATTCGATCTCTGCCGCAGACTCTGACGCCGTGGAGATATGGAAGCGCCTGATGTCGATGAGAAGCTGATAGTCGCCCGTCACGCCGTCCCGTGTCCGGCTGACAGATTTCGCATAGCCGGCATTCTCGAAGCTCTGAATTACCTTCGCCTGGAACAAGACGGGCAGGTTGTCCCCCCACCGCGCGTTAACCAGCGGCACGCTCTCGCCTTCGGCCGGCTGGAGCAGGATCTTGTCCGTGTTGAACCCCATGAGGGTGGTCGGCTCAGGGACGACGAGCAGCCAGGAGGGGGCCACTTCGGGCTGCGATGGAAAATTGGTTGCCGCGACGAGATCGTAGATCGGGATCTCGGCTTGACTCGTCCCGCCGCCGGTCATGCGCTCGAGACCTACCAAAATTCCATCGACCTTGTCGGAGTTCCGCGCCAGAGCGTCCGAGAACGTGTCGATATTGGTGATGGCGCTGTTCAGCGCCTCGGAATTCTCTTTAAGGATCTGATCGACGCGCTGGAAGGCGTCTCGCGCGGCCTGGGTCCAGTCCTGTCCGGCTTGAGGCGCGGCGATCAGGGTCGGGGGCGCGCCTCCTTCGGTCGTGGCAAGAGGAGCGGACGAACTGCCGCCCCTCAGCGACACCGCGGCGCCGCCGGTCAGCCCTTGGGTCTCGATGCCAACTTGCGTGTCGGTACGGACGGGGGTGCCGCGGTCAACGGCGATCGTGGCGATCACGTCTTGGGGCGCATCTGGATTGAGCCCCAGCCCGGTCACCTCGCCGACGCGAATGCCGTTGAACAGGACCGCCGAGCCCACTAGCAGCCCCGATACCGAGCCCTGGAACTTGATCTGATAGACTTCGCGCTGCGCGAAGCCGCCCTTGTTCTCGAGCCAGTAGACGAAGCCGAAGCCCGCGGCGATCACCGCGAGCAGGAAAAGTCCGATCAAGGCGTAGCGGGCACGCGTTTCCATCGATCAGGTTCCTTAGGTCTCAAGCGCTCATCCGCCGGTCCACCAGCATGCCGCCGCGCTTTCCCTGGAAATAGGTCTTAACCCAGGGATGCTCGCATTCGAGCATAGTTTCAATGGGACCCTCGGCGACAACCTTGCCGTCAGCGAGAGCCGCGACGCGGTCGCAGGCGGTATAGAGGCTTTCGAGGTCGTGGGTCACCATGAACACGGTTAGCCCCAGCGTCTGTTGCAGCGTGCGGATCAGCTCGTCGAAATCCCCGGCCGAGATCGGATCTAGGCCGGAGGTGGGCTCGTCGAGAAAGACGATCTCCGGATCGAGCGCCAAGGCGCGGGCGAGCGCCACGCGCTTGGTCATGCCGCCAGAAAGCTCGGCGGGAAACTTGTTCGCGTCGTCGCGCGAGAGACCCACCATCTCGAGTTTGGCGAGTGCCATTTCGTCCATCAGCCTTGGCGAGAGGTCGAGATTTTCGCGCATCGGGAATTGCACGTTCTCGCGGACGGTGAGCGAGGAGAACAGTGCGCCTTGCTGGAACAGAACGCCCCAACGGCGTTCGAGCGCGCGGCGCTCGGCCTCGTTGGCCTTCTCAAGATCGACGCCCAGCACCTCGATCGAGCCATGGCGCTTGGGCAAGAGCCCGATGATGGTGCGCAAGAGGACCGATTTGCCGCTGCCCGAGGCTCCGACCACGCCAAGGATCTCGCCCCCTCTCACGTCGAGCGTCAGATGGTCGAGCACGATCTGGTCGCCGAAGCCGACGACAAGGTCGCGCACCTTGATCACGGGCTCGTGCGGCATCGGCGTCACATCCCGATCGAGGCAAAGAAAATGGCGAACAGGCCGTCGAGAACGATGACGAGGAAAATCGATTTCACCACCGAGGCCGTGGTCTTAAGTCCGAGCGACTCGGCACTGCCCTTCACCTGCAGCCCCTCGGCGCAGGCCACGATGCCGATGACCAGCCCCATGAAGGGCGCTTTCAGCATCCCGACCTTGAAATGCGTGAGCGAGATCGCCTCGGTCAGGCGCGAGATGTAGATGTCGGGGCTCATGCCGCCATAGAGCCACGCCAC
>DASWJG010000247.1:0-3344 GCA_036397315.1 Methyloceanibacter sp.
CCCGCCAGAGGTGGTGAAGGTCGAGGAGATCGCGGCGGCAATCGCCGCAGGGGCGCGGATGATGCGTGCCAAACGCAAGCCCAAGGCGTGCCCCAAGCGCCGGCGAAAAACCTCAACCACCCGGCGGAAGGCGCGCGGCTAAGCCACCCCCCGCAACGGCCCCTGTCGCCGTCACCTTGAGCAGCGTGCCGTCGGCACCGACTACCGTGATGCGCGCACCCTTGGGCAGCTCAGGCCCCTCCACCCGCCAGATCGAGTCGCCGATATGGATGCTGCCGCGGCCGTTGACGATCGGGTCGACCAGCTCGAAGGACTGGCCGATCAATTGCGTGGCGCGCTCGTTCAAGAGCGGCCGTTCGCTCTCGAGCGGATGCTTGCGGAGATATTTGGCAGCCAAGAGCACTGAGGCCAGCGACAGCCCGCAGAACCAGACGAGCTGCCACTGCCAGCTGACGTCATAGCGGAACACGATCAGGCCCGTGACGGCGGCGGCGGCGCCGAACCACATGAGGAAGATGCCGGGCGACAACAGCTCGAGCACGAACAGCACGGCGGCGAGGATCATCCAGTTCCAGGCGCCGAGCGCAATAATGGTTTCCATGGCTCAAGTCCCTCGCCTGCTAGACAGTCGGCACGGAGCCGGAGCGGGGACGCTGGCCGGCTTGCGGCTTGGCCTGGCCCGGAGCCGAGGCGGAGTTGCCGCCCGTGCCGAACGCCTCGCGGGCGATCTCGCCGACGCCGGCGATGGCGCCGATCACCGAGGAGGCCTCGAGGGGTAAAATGAGCACCTTCTGGTTCTTGGCCTCGGCGAGCGCCTTCAGCGCCCCGATATAGTTGTTGGCGACGAAATAGTTGATGGCCTGCACATTGCCCTTGCTGATCGCCTCGCTGACCACCTGAGTTGCTTTCGCTTCGGCTTCCGCCGAGCGCTCGCGCGCCTCGGCGTCACGATAGGCGGCTTCGCGGCGCCCTTCGGCGGCGAGGATCTGCGCCTGCTTGGCGCCCTCGGCGGTGAGGATGGCGGCTTGCCGCTCGCCCTCCGCCACGAGAATCGCCGCCCGCTTGTCGCGTTCGGCTTTCATCTGCCGCGCCATGGAGTCGACCAGGTCGCGCGGCGGCTCGATGTCCTTGATCTCGATTCGGGTGACCTTGACGCCCCAATTGTGGGTGGCGTCGTCCACCACTTTGAGCAGGCGGTGATTGATTTCGTCGCGCTCGGAGAGCAGCTTGTCCAAATCCATGGAGCCCATCACCGTGCGGATATTGGTCATGGTCAGGTTGAGGATAGCGACCTGGAGGTTGGTCACCTCGTAGCTCGCCTGCGCCGCGTCGAGCACCTGGAAGAATGCGACGCCATCGACCCTGACCATGGCGTTGTCCTTGGTGATCACCTCCTGGCTCGGCACCTCGATCACCTGCTCCATCACGTTGAGCTTGCGTCCGATGCGGTCGATGAAAGGAATGATGAGGGTGAGCCCGGGGCGGAGCGTGCGCGTATAGCGGCCGAAGCGCTCGACCGTATAATTGTAGCCCTGCGGTACGATTTTGACGCCGGCGGCGACCACCGCGACAAAAAGAACGAGCAGAGCGATGACGAAGATATCGAAGCCGAACATTGGCACCCTCCCGAGGCGTGGCTAGACGGGTTCTTGTTTAGTTTAGGTCGCTAGCCTTCTTCACGGCGACACATAAATGGGTGCGGGCCGGAACGATTATAAGGCCTTGCCGGAACGCCTTAACCTTCCTCGCCGCCGGGCAAGCCGTCGCTAGCGCGAAATGAGCTTCACGATGTCCTCGGCTGCCGCGGCGGCGGCGGCGTCGGCGGCGGCGCCCCATTTCTTGTCGAGCGAGCCTTTGCGCACGTCCTTGGTCTGGCGCGTGATGCCGAGCTGATTTCCGTCGGGACCGAGCACCACCCAGACGATGGTGACGCTCTGTTTGCCTCTGGCGGCGGGCGCCACCCGGACCGTCCCTTGCACCTCATAGACATTGGCCTGAAAGGCGGTTGCGGGTCTAAGGCCGCGCCCGGCAAGCTGCCGGCTAAGCGCGGCGGCAAGCGCCTCTTCCCCGTCGCCAGTTGCACCCGCAACGGAGACATAGGCGAGCGGTCCCGCTTCTTCCGTCGCGCTCTCAGGCTCGGCAGCGAGAGTGGAAAAGGCGAAGAACCCGAGGAGCCCGCACAAAACTGCGACCAAGGCGGAACGCATGGCTCTAGCACTTCTTCTTGGCGCGCCTGAGAGGCTGTCTTGAAACACTCGGTTATGGGGTGGATGGCCGGGTTCAAATGTGATTCCAAACGGTTGTCGAAGCCAGTTTGGAGAGCCTCATGTGGACACCGACCACCCGGCGGCAGCATAGCCGCGATCAACTGCGTTATGGAAGCGACCTAACCGACGCGGAATGGGAGATCATCGCTCCGTTCATGCCGGCTCCGGCCAGAACGGGCCGGCCCCGCGAATGGCCGATGCGCGAGATCATGAACGCCATCTTCTACGTGCTGCGTGCCGGCTGCGCCTGGCGGCTGCTGCCAAAGGACTTCCCGCCGATGACGACGGTCTACGGCTGGTTCCTGCGCTTCCGGCGCGAGGGCCTGTTTGAGACCATCAACCACCATCTCGTCATGATCGATCGCGAGCGGACCGGACGCGAGGCGTCCCCTTCGGCGGCGGTGATCGACAGCCAGAGCGTCAAGACCGTCGAGGCCGGCGGCCCCAGGGGCTATGACGGGGCCAAGAAGATCAAGGGCCGCAAGCGCCACGCCATGGTCGATACCGATGGACGCGCCTTGGTCATCCAGGCCCACCCGGCCGATGTCCAGGATCGCGATGGCGCCATCCCGCTGCTTCAGGCCTCGCGGCGATCGTTCCCCTTCGTTGAGCTCGCCTTCGCCGACAGCGCTTATGGCGCCCACAGGGTCAAGGACGCCACCTGCATCGCCATCGAGGTCGTCAAGAAAATCGCCCATCAGGTCGGCTTCCAGGTCCTGCCAAGGCGCTGGGTGATCGAGCGCTTCTTCG
The DNA here is from genome assembly GCA_036397315.1 of Methyloceanibacter sp. GTDB lineage: Bacteria > Pseudomonadota > Alphaproteobacteria > Rhizobiales > Methyloligellaceae > Methyloceanibacter. The sequence goes on from DASWJG010000247.1 coordinate 3,018, forward strand.
CATGGATCAACCGCAACCGACGCTTGGCCAAGGACTTCGAGGCCACCATCGCCTCCGCCCAAACCTTCCTCTACGCCGCTTCCGTCATGCTGCTCACCAGACGCCTCGCACGATCAGCATGAGTTTCGAGTCGGACTCTTAGCGCCTTTCGTGGCAAAAGAATCAGAGTGCTCAATGCATAAGGAGCCGCGACTCGTGTCTGAGAGTGTTATGAGTTATATTGCTTCAAAATTTAGAATAGTTATCGGCATGACGGGGCACGAGTGCCACTCCTAACGGGGAGCATGAGTCATGCCTCTCAACGAAATTCCTAACTATATCAATCCA
>DASWJG010000248.1:0-2929 GCA_036397315.1 Methyloceanibacter sp.
TTGGCGATGCCGGCGCGGGCATGGTCCAGATCGGGGTCCGACATGGCGGGGTTCTCGCCCTGGACGTACATGCCTCTGATCTCGCCGTTGTAGGCGGCGTTGATGATCTCGACCACGGTCAGGCCGGGCTTCTCGGACAGCTTCGTTTTCCACAGCTGTTCGAATTTCTGGTGGACTGGCTCGCTCTTAACGTCGGCGTAGTCCGGATAGAACATGGGAATCAGGCCGGCGTCGGAGGCGCCCTGCACGTTGTTCTGGCCCCGCAAGGGATGAAGCCCGGTGCCGGGCCTGCCGACCTGCCCGCACATCAGCGACAGCGCTATCAGGCAGCGCGCGTTGTCGGTGCCATGCACATGCTGCGAGATGCCCATGCCCCAGAAGATGATGGCCCGCTCGGCGCGGCCGAAGGTGCGGGCCACGTCGCGGATGGTCTTCGCGTCGATGCCGGTGGTCTCGGCTACCGACTCGGGGCTGTAGCTGGTGAGATGCTTCTTCAGGCTCTCGAAATTCTCGGTGAAGGCCTGAAGGTACTGAACGTCGTAGAGCCCTTCCTCGACGATCACATGCATGATGGCGTTGAGCAGAGCGACGTCGCTCGCCGGCTTGAACTGCAACATGTAAGTGGCGTATTCGCGCATTGCCTGGCCGCGCGGGTCGATGACGATGAGCTTGGCGCCGCGCTTCGCCGCCTGCTTGAAAAAGGTCGCGGCCACCGGGTGGTTTTCGGTCGGGTTGGCGCCGATGATCATCACCACGTCGGCATGCTCGACCTCGTTGAAGGTCGCGGTCACGGCGCCCGAGCCGATGCCCTCGATCAGCGCCGCCACCGACGAGGCATGGCAGAGCCGCGTGCAGTGATCGACATTGTTGTTGCGGAAGCGCGTGCGGATCAGCTTCTGGAACAGATAGGCTTCTTCATTGGTGCATTTCGCCGAGCCGAAGCCGGCAATGGCTTCGTTGCCATGCTTCTCGGCGACCTTGGCGAGGCCGGCGGCGGCAAAGTCGAGCGCCTCTTGCCAGCTCGCCTCGCGGAAATGGGTGTAGGGGTTGGCGGGATCGACGTTCACGCCCTTGGGCAGGCCCGGCTTCCTGATGAGCGGTTTCATCAGCCTCTGCGGATTGGTCACATAGTCGAAGCCGAAGCGGCCCTTGACACAGAGCCGGTTCTCATTGGAGTAGCCGTTGCTGCCCTGCACGAAGGCGATCTTCTCGTCCTTGATCTGATAGGTGAGCTGACAACCGACCCCGCAATAGGGGCAGACCGAGTGAACCTCGCGGTCGACCTCGCGGCTGCCGTGCTGGGTGATCGGGTCGACGATCGATTTCGGCATCAGCGCGCCGGTCGGGCAGGCCTGGACGCACTCGCCGCAGGCGACGCAGGTGGAGCGTCCCATGGGATCGTCGAAATCGAACACTGGCCTGGCTCCAATGCCGCGAAACGCCATGCCGATGACGTCGTTGACCTGAACCTCGCGGCAGGCCCGGACGCACAGCCCGCATTCGATGCAGGCATCGAGATTGACCGCCATGGCGGGGTGGGAAAGATCGGGCTTGATGATGCCGTGGGCGGGAAAGCGCGAGGTCTCGATCCGCTGAGCCTCGGCCCAGTGCCAGAATGGCGAGACGCGGTCCGGCGAATCCTCGCGCGGCGGCTGGTCGGCGAGCAACAGCTCCATCACCATGCGGCGGGCCTTGACGGCGCGATCGGTCGCGGTCTTCACCACCATATCCGGGGTGGGCTTTCTGATGCACGAGGCGGCCAAGACGCGCTCGCCTTCGACCTCGACCATGCAGGCCCGGCAGTTGCCGTCGGCGCGATAACCGGGCTGCGGCAGCCAGCAGAGATGCGGGATGTCCGTGCCTTCGCGCTGGGCGACCTGCCAGATGGTCTCGCCGGGTCTGGCCGCGACCACTTTACCGTCGAGAGTGAAGAGCAACTGGTCTGTCATCGCATCGTTTCCCTTAGGCGCGCCCGGCTATTTCGGTTCCCAGTCGTTCATCCAAGAAGAACTGCATGGCCGAGATGAAAGCATTGGGAGCGGCCTGTCCCAGCCCGCAGATCGACGCATCGCGCATGGTCTGGGCCAGCTCGGTGAGCAGCTCCTTGTCCCATTGCTTTCTTTCGAGCAGGGCCACGGCCTTGTCGCATCCCACCCGGCAGGGCGTGCATTGACCGCATGATTCGTCTTTGAAGAAGCGCAGCAGATTGATCACGATGTCGGCGACATCGTCGCGCTCGGAGAAGACGACGATGGCATGGCTGCCGACGAACGATCCATATTTATCCAGCGAGCCGAAATCGAGCGGCAGATCGGCAAGGCTCGCTGGCAGAATGCCGCCCGAGGCGCCCCCGGGCAGATAGGACTTGAAGGTTTCGCCGTCCTCCATGCCGCCGGCCAGCTCGATCAGCTCGCGCGCGGTGATGCCGGCGGGCGCCACGATGACGCCGGGCTTCTTCACCCGCCCCGACACCGACCAGGAGCGCAAGCCCTTGGCGCCGTTCACGCCATGATCGGCAAACCATTTGGCGCCCTTCTTCAGGATCTCCGGCACCCAATAGAGCGTCTCGACATTGTGGTTGAGCGTCGGGCGGCCGAACAGGCCGACCTCGGCGATATAAGGCGGACGATTGCGCGGATAGCCGCGCTTGCCCTCGATCGATTCGATCATCGCCGACTCTTCGCCGCAGATATAGGCGCCGGCGCCGCGGCGAAGCTCGATGAAGCCCTTCTCGATGATGCCTGCCGTCTCGAGCGCTTCGATCTCGTGCGCCAGGATGTGCAGCACGGCCGGATATTCGTCGCGCATATAGAGATAGATGCGCTCGGCCTCGACCGCCCAGGCGGCGATCAGCGCGCCCTCGAACATCGGATGGGGATCGCGCTCCAGATAGAAGCGGTCCTTGAACGTGCCGGGCTCGCCCTCGTCG
>DASWJG010000249.1:0-11599 GCA_036397315.1 Methyloceanibacter sp.
AGCGCGCCCGCGCGTTAGGCCTTGCCGTGCCGATCGGCGAAGTCTCCGAGGCGAGCGCCGCGACCGCTCTCTTCCCGCAGGCTCTTCCGGTGCTGCCGGTCGGGGGTCTGGGCGCCGTCATGGCCGGACGTCCTGATGAAGCCGCCGTGCCCGCGGTCAAGCAGTCGATCGAGCGCGCCGTGAGCCTGGTACAGAAGGGAGCGGCGCGCGCCGTCGTGACCAACCCCATCTCCAAAGCCGTGCTCTATGGCGCGGGCTTCCCCTTCCCGGGACACACCGAGTATCTCGCCGCTCTCGCCTCGGCAAAGGGAGCGCCCCTGCATCCGGTGATGATGCTCGCAAGCTCCACCCTCAAAGTGGTCCCAGTCACCATCCACATTCCGTTCAAGGACGTCCCGCGCCTACTGACCAGGGACCTGATCCTCGCCAACATCGAGATCACGGCAAGCGGCCTCCGCCGCTATTTCGGCTTTAAGCGTCCGCGCCTTGCCGTCTCGGGCCTCAACCCGCACGCCGGCGAAGAGGGACGCTTGGGCCGCGAGGAGATCGACATCATCATGCCCGCGATCGAGGCAGCGCGGGCGAAGGGGCTGGACGTCAGCGGGCCGCATCCTGCCGATACGCTGTTCCACGCGAGCGCCCGCTCGACCTACGATGCGGCCATCTGCATGTATCACGACCAGGCGCTCGTGCCGTTCAAGACCCTCGCCTTCGAGGAGGGCGTCAACGTGACGCTCGGACTGCCCTTCGTGCGCACCTCTCCCGACCATGGCACGGCTTTCCGTCTTGCCGGCACCGGCAAGGCCAGCCCGCGCAGTCTGATTGAAGCGCTGCGCTTGGCCTCGGCCATGAGCGAAAAGGCCGAGGGGCGCGCGTGAGCACGCCCGACGGCTTGCCGCCGCTCCGCGAGGTAATCCGTGAACTGGGGCTCTCGGCGAAGAAGAGCCTCGGCCAGAACTTTCTGCTCGATTTCAATCTGACAAGGCGCATCGCGCGCGCCAGTGGCCCGCTCGAAGGCGTGAACGTCGTCGAGGTGGGCCCCGGCCCCGGCGGGCTCACCCGCGCGCTGCTTCTCGAAGGCGCTGGCCACGTCGTCGCCATCGAGAAGGACGAACGATGCCTGCCGGCGCTCCAAGCCATCGCCGCGCTATATCCTGGGCGGCTCGATATTCTCCCCGCCGATGCCAGAGAGGTCGATTATGGCGCTCTCGCGCTCCCCTCGCCTACCCGCATCGTCGCCAACTTGCCTTATAGCGTCGCGACCCCCCTCCTCATCTCCTGGCTGAAGACCGAGCCCTGGCCGCCCTGGTTCGACCGGCTCGTCCTGATGTTTCAGCGCGAGGTGGCGATGCGCATCGTGGCCGCTTCCAGTGGCAAGGACTATGGGCGACTTGCGGTGCTCTCTCAGTGGCGCACCTCACCGCGCATCCTCTTCACGCTCCCGGCGGCAGCCTTCACGCCGAGACCCAAGGTCGACTCGGCCCTTGTCGAGTTCGTCCCAAGGGAGGCACCTGCGCCTCCTTGCGGCGCGTCCGTGTTGGAAAAGGTCACCGCCGCCGCGTTCGGCCAGAGGCGCAAAATGCTCCGGTCCTCTCTGCGCCAGATCACCCCCGATAGCGAGGCGCTGTTGCAGGGGCTCGGCATCGACCCTAAGGCACGTGCCGAAGAGCTTCAGGTCAGCGATTTATGCCGCATCGCCAACGCGCTTGAGGCCCAATCGCGGGGCAAGCGCTAGAGCGCCGCTAGCAAATTCTGCACGAAGTTCCTGAGGCCGGTCAGGCGCGAGCCTCGCAGGCGCTCGGCCGCGAGGATCGAGCGCACCGCCGCCACCGACTGCTCGATGTCGTAATTGACCACGACATAATCGTATTCCTGCCAGTGCTGGATCTCGTTGCTTGCGCCGAGCATCCTGCGCCGCACGATTTCAGGTGGATCCTGAGCGCGCACATTGAGGCGCTGTTCGAGGTCTGCCGCCGTGGGCGGAAGAATAAAGACCGTGACGACATCGTGCTCGGCCGTGGCGCGCAAGGCGGCCGCCCCCTGCCAATCAACGTCGAACAGCACGTCGCGCCCTTCCGCCAGCGCCTCCTCCACAGGTTTCCGCGTCGTGCCGTAATAATTGTCGAACACCACAGCCCACTCCAGGAACTCACCGTGATCGCGCATTCGCGTGAACCTATCGCGGTCGATGAAGTGGTAGTCCTCGCCGTCCTTCTCGCCCTTGCGTTTCGGGCGCGTGGTATGGGAGATCGACATGACGATGTCCGGCTCCTCATCGAGCAACCGCCGCGCCAGCGTGGTCTTGCCCGCGCCGGACGGCGACGACAACACCAGCATGAGGCCCCTTCTGGCGATGCCTGTCTCCATCTCCCCTCACTCGATGTTCTGGACCTGCTCGCGCAATTGATCGATGACGGTCTTGAGCTCAAGCCCGGTCCGGCTGATCTCGATGTCGGCAGCTTTCGAGCACATCGTGTTCGCCTCGCGATTGAACTCCTGCGCCAAAAATTCGAATTTGCGCCCGACCGGCTGGTCGCTCTCGATGAGCTCGTTGGCTGCCGCGACATGGGCGCGCAAGCGATCGAGCTCCTCCTGGATATCGGCCTTGGCGGCAAACAGCAAAGCTTCCTGGTGGAGTCGCTCGGGGTCGAGGCCTGAACCTGGCTCGGTGAGGCGGGCGATCTGCTCGCCAAGACGTCGAGTGATCGCCTCGGGTTGCCGGGCGGCAGCGCCCGCGGCGCGCTCGACCAGGCTTCCAATCGCGGCAAGCTGCTTCTCGATCACGGTCTGAAGCCGCTCCCCTTCGGCCGCGCGGGCGCTCACGAGCTGATCGAGCGCAGCGGCAAGGCTGGCGATGAGAGCATGGTTGAGCGCCGCTTGCGCCTCTTCGCTCTCCTCCCCTTCTACCGTTTCGACCACACCGCGCATGCCGAGCAGCGTGTCGAGACGCGGAGGCTTAAGCCCGGTCAAGTCTTGCGCCCGTTCTGCCACGGCTTGGGCTTGGCGTAGCGCCGCCTCGTTCAGCCTGATCTCCATCTGCCCGCTCTCGCGCTTTACCCAAAGGTTGATGGTGCAATTGCCGCGCGCGAGCTTCTCTTGAGCGAGGCTGCGCGCCCTGATCTCAAGCCCATCGAAGCCTGACGGCAGACGCAGGCGGAGATCGAGGTTGCGGCCGTTGACGCTCCGGGCTTCCCAATGCCAGCTCGTGTCGCCGTGCATTCCGTCGGCGCGGGCAAAACCAGTCATGCTTTTGAGGGTCATCCGGTCGTAGGCCCTGCTGCGTTGGGTCTCTAAGCCATGCCGCTTATAAGCCGAGTCGCGCGGTTGCGGCACGGGGAGGCTCGAAGTTAGTGAAGATCGGCCTTAGTGGAGCTAGCGCTTCGGGTTCCGCAACGGCTTCGGCACCGCCTCACCGCTCGCAGCCTCGGGCGGCACCGCGAAGGGGTCTTGCGCCGGATTGAGAAGGACAGTCGGGTCGGCAAAAGCGCCCGACATGTCCGCAGGCTCCGCTGCCACGACGCCGGGAGCACTTTTGGCGACGGGCGCTCCAGGACCTTGCGGCGTACCTGCGGCGGTGCCAGCCGGGACCGGCGGGGTGGCGGTCGCGACACTACCCGCGTCCCCGGCGGCGGCATCTTGTGCGGCTTTGGCTTCCGCCTCTTGCGCTTCCTTGGCGCGAATCTCCCGCTCGACCTTCCGCCATTTGAAGACATTCTTATTGTGCTCGTCGAGCGTCGCGGCGAAGACGTGGCCGCCCGAGCCGTCGGCAACGAAATAGAGATCTTTGGTCTTGGCCGGCCGCAGCACCGCCTCGATCGCGGCGCGGCCGGGATTGGCAATCGGCGTCGGCGGTAAGCCATTGATTTTGTACGTGTTATATTGCGTTTCGCGATCGACTTCGTCCTGCTGAATGGGATGGTCGAGCACGGCCTTGCCACCCACCAGGCCATAGATGATGGTGGGGTCGGACTGCAGCCGCATGTTCTTCCTGAGCCGGTTCTGAAACACGCTCGCGATCAGCGGGCGCTCATCGGCCCGGCCCGTCTCTTTCTCCACGATCGATGCGAGGATCAGGGCCTCTTCCGGCGTCGTCACCACAATACCTTCGTCGCGGGTTTCCCATACTTTGGCGAGGAACTTCGCTTGGGCGGCCTGCATCCGCTCGATGATGTCCTGGCGCGTGTCGTTGCGGCCGAACCTATAGGTATCGGGGAGCAGGCTGCCTTCCGGAGGAATTTCGGTGATCTCGCCGTGAAGCTCGGGATGGGCCATGAGCTTAGCCACGATCTGGAAGCTGGTCAGCCCTTCGGCAAGGGTGACTTTGTGCTCGATCGACTTGCCCTCGACCAGCGTGTCGAGCACCTGCCGCATGGTGGCATATTTGCGGAATTCGTATTCGCCGGCCTTCAGGCTCCCCTGCCCCTTCAGATACATAAAGTACAGGATGCTGGTCATGAAGACGCGCCGGTCGGCGATCACGCCGTCGCGCTCGAGCCGCTCGGCGATGGCGCCCACGCCCTCGCCCCGCGGAATGACCACCACCATCGAGGTGGTGAGCGGGCCGGGTTGGTCGAACTGCACCTTGGCCCAATAGAAGACGCCCACGAACAGGCAGGCCAAGAGGAAGAAGAAGGTCACAAGCCCATCGAGCATCCGCAAGAAGGGGTGCGGGTCCGGCTCGGGCTCATCCCGCTCCGGCGGGTCGGGCGGACGCGTCGGCTCGAGCGCCTCGGCAGGGCTGCGGGGAAGCACCGCGAGCTGCCGCCCGGCCACGCCGGCCGGAAGGCGCTCGTCGTTGTCGTTAGCCGTCGACGGAAGGTCTCTGGTCAAAGACATCGCTAGAAGGCCCTGCGTAGACGATGCCAACCACTTGAAGTCGAAATATGGCGAAAGGGAGGTTCCCGCGACAAACGACAAAGACACCCGTCACGCGTCGCAGCGGCGAATGATCAGCGAGGCATTCGTTCCGCCAAACCCGAAGGAATTCGACAGCACCGTATCGATAGTCCGGCGCCGTGCCTGATGCGGCACGAGGTCGATGGCGGTCGCCACCGAAGGATTGTCGAGATTGAGGGTCGGCGGCGCGAGATTGTCGCGGATCGCCAGCGCCGAGAAGATCGCCTCGACCGCACCGGCGGCGCCCAGGAGGTGGCCGATCGCAGACTTGGTTGAAGACATCGAGACCTTCCCCGCAGCGTTGCCGAACAGCCGCTCGACCGCGGCCAGCTCGATCTCGTCGCCCATCGGCGTCGAGGTGCCGTGGGCATTGATATAGTCGATGTCGGCGGGGTCGATGCCGGCGCGCTTCACGGCCGCAACCATGCAGCGATAGGCGCCGTCTCCGTCCTCGGCGGGCGCGGTGATGTGGAAGGCGTCGCCTGACAGCCCATAACCGATGATCTCGGCATAGATCCGTGCGCCCCTCGCCTTGGCGTGTTCAAGCTCTTCGAGCACCACCACGCCGGCCCCCTCCCCCATGACGAAGCCGTCGCGATCGCGATCATAGGGGCGTGACGCGCGCTGCGGCTCATCGTTGAAATTGGTGGAGAGCGCGCGGCAGGCGGCGAAGCCCGCGATTGCCAGCCGGCAGACCGGCGATTCGCTGCCGCCGGCAAGCATCACGTCGGCATCGCCGAGGGCAACGAGGCGCGAGGCGTCGCCGATGGCATGCGCGCCGGTCGAGCAGGCGGTGACGACGGCGTGGTTCGGACCTTTGAGGCCATGCTCGATGGAGACATAGCCTGCGGCGAGATTGATCAGGCGCCCGGGAATGAAGAACGGGCTCACCCGGCGCGGGCCCTTCTCGGCCAAGAGCAGCGAGGTCTTCTCGATGCCCTGGAGCCCGCCGATGCCTGAGCCGATCAGCACGCCGGTGCGGATCTGGTCCTCATAGGCCGTAGGTTTCCAACCGGCGTCTGTCAGCGCCTGGGTGGCGGCGCCCATGGCGTAGATGATGAACTCGTCGACCTTGCGCTGCTCTTTCGGCTCCATCCAATCGCTCGGATTAAAGCTGCCGTTGGAGCCGTCGCCACGCGGGACCTGGCAGGCGATCTGGCAGGTGAGATCGGAGACGTCGAAAGTCTCGATGCGGCGGGCTGCGTTATGACCCGCGGTCAGCCGCTTCCACGTCGTCTCGTAGCCGCAGCCGAGCGGCGAGACGAGACCCAAGCCTGTGATGACGACACGTCGCATCGCGCCTTCGCGTGGTCCTCGCGGGAACCTGTTGTCGAGCCGTTCGAGGGCTTTCGTTTGTCACGACGGATGCGGCTAAGCCTCGCGCGAAGTCGCGTCAAGCGGCTGTGTTCTTCTCCAGGAACTTTATGGCATCGCCGACAGTGAGGATGGTCTCCGCCGCATCGTCGGGGATCTCGCAGCCGAACTCCTCCTCGAAGGCCATGACCAGCTCGACGGTGTCGAGGCTGTCGGCCCCAAGGTCGTCGATGAAGCTCGCGTTCTCGGTGACCTTGTCGGCCTCAACCCCGAGATGCTCCACCACGATCTTTTTTACGCGCTCCGAGATATCGCTCATTTCCGCCTCACCCGTCCCTTGCTGGTCAGTCCTTAAGCCTCGCACGTCCCCCCGAGCTGTCGGCTGACGGCCTAACGCACCCCCGAGCGGTAAGTTTAAGAGGGTTGATCGCGGTGGGATTGTCGTTTGTCAAGCCCCCACAAAGCGGCCGTTTGGGTAGCACACTTTATGCGACTTTGCCAGAAGCCCTCACCGGGGGAAAAATGCTTGCCAAACCTGCTGAAGCCGTTGCTCCAAGTCTTTGTCAATCAAACGCTTACACCATGACCATACCGCCGTTCACATGCACCGTCTCGCCCGTGATATAGGCCGCCTCGTTGCTGGCGAGAAAGGCCACGGCGGCGGCGACGTCTTCAGGCTTGCCGAAGGTCCTGGCCGGGATGGCGGCGGCAATAGCCTCGACTTGCTTGGGCGTCAAGGCATCGGTCATGGGCGTCTGGATGAACCCGGGCGCGATGCAGTTGGCGGTGATGCCCCGGCTCGCCACCTCGCGCGCCAGCGACTTGGTCATGCCCACCAACCCCGCCTTGGAAGCGGCATAGTTCGGTTGACCTGGGTTGCCGAGCACGCCCGAGATGGAAGCGATATTGACGATGCGCCCGTAACGGCGCTGCATCATGCCCCGCAGGATGCCGCGGGTGAGGACGAACACAGAGGTGAGGTTGACGGCGATCACATCGTCCCATTCCTCGTCCTTCATGCGCATGAAGAGGTTGTCGTGGGTGATGCCCGCATTGTTGACGAGAATGTCCACCTGTCCGAGCATCTTCCCTGCCGTCTCGGAGAGCTGAACCACCGCCGGGCGGTCGCGCAGATCGCAAGGCAGCACAAAGACGCGCGAGCTGAGCTCTGACGCCAAAGCCTCGAGACGCTCGGCCTTCGTCCCCGAGATCGCGACATTGGCGCCTTGGCCATGCAGCACCCTGGCAATGGCACCGCCGATCCCGCCGGTGGCGCCCGTGACGAGCGCTCCTTTGCCTGTGAGGTCGAACATCGAAAACCTCTCCTTCTCCTAAGCGGCCTTAGGCCGCAAGCGCCGCGGCCGCCGCTTCCAGCTCTTCCGGCGTGCCCACGCTCCGTGCCTCGATCCCTTCGAAACGCCGGGCGATTCCGGTGAGCACACGCCCGGCGCCCACCTCATAAACGGTGCCGACGCCGTTTGATTTGAGATAAAGCATCGTCTCGCGCCACCTGACCATGCCAGTGATCTGCTCAACCAGACGCGCACGAATGATTTCGGGATCGGAGATCGGCGCAGCGAGCACGTTGGCGATCAGAGGAACCGCGGGCGGGTTGATCGTCACCTTGGAGAGCGCCGCCCGCATCGCCTCGGCCGCAGGCTGCATCAGGGCGCAATGGAAGGGGGCGCTGACTGGAAGCAGCACCGCGCGACGGGCGCCGAATTTCGGCGCCAAGCTCACCGCGCGCTCGATCGCTCGCTTGGCGCCCGATATCACCACCTGCCCCGGCGCATTGTCATTGGCGGCTTCGCACACCTCGCCTTGCGCCGCTGCCTTGGCAAGCTCCTGCGCCTGGGCGAGATCGGCGCCGAGCAAGGCCGCCATCGCCCCTTCGCCCACGGGCACCGCCTCCTGCATGGCGCGGCCACGAATCTTGAGGAGCCGCGCCGTGTCGGCGAGGCCGAGCGCGCCGGCCGCGGCAAGGGCCGAATATTCGCCAAGCGAGTGTCCTGCGACATAGGCCACTTTGGACGGAAGCTTGAGCCCCTTGTCGCCAAGCACCCGCATGGCCGCCAGAGAGACCGCCATCAGCGCCGGTTGCGCGTTCTCGGTGAGCGTGAGTTCGGCCTCGGGTCCTTCCCACATCAACCGCGACAGGTTCTGTGACAGCGCCGCGTTGACCTCGTCGAACACGGCGCGCGCGGAAGGGTAAGCCTTGGCGAGCTCGGCTCCCATACCGACGGCTTGGCTTCCCTGGCCGGGAAAGATGAAGGCAATGCTCATTGGCGCTTGGATGAATGGGGAGATGACGAGTTGCGGCCAAAGACACTGTTTCAATCTTTTCTGTCAAGCGAGGCTTCCGCTGCTCCGCAACGCGAAGACCGAGCAACCGAAAAGATAACGCGCCCGCGCAACCCCACGTGCTAGAAGAGTGTTCCGATAGGCAGCCCTGATTTGAGACTGAAAAAGGGAGACATGCATGAATCGTCCCGTTCTCCTCGGCGCCTTGACCGCATTTTTGGCGGTCACGACCGCAAGCTTGCCCCTCTTGGCCGCTGATCCGCTGCCCTGGCCCTGGAAGTCGAAACTGCCGCCCGATCCCGCGTTGGTACAGCTCGTCTCCGTGGACGACGTGAGCGTCGTCATCAATAAGTCGAACCCCCCCACGTTAGCCATCACGGTTAACGCCCAGGCCCCGACCCCGAACTACACCGAACTCCAGCTGACGCCGCGCATGGGCGACCCCAAGGACCTCATCTTCGCCTTCGACGCCAAGGGGCGCCCGCCGCAGGACATGACCATACAGGTCGTTACGCCCGTGAGCTTCACCGTCGAATATATCGATGCGCCCATCGAGAAGGTCGGTGTGGTCGAGGTCAACGCCGCCGGCAATTGCAAGGCGTTCTCAGTAACCGAGAACAAAGCCACGGAGTGCACGTCGCAGTCGGCCCCGCAATAGGGGGGCGCGCTCCCGGGCGACCTTGCCGGGCCTTGCAAAGCCCGCGCGAAGTCTTATAAGTCCGCCACCAGCAACCGCTCCGGTCGGAGGCTGAACGGAGGACCGCTCAAAGTGTGAGCGGCAGGCTTTGATCGCCGCCCTCCCGTGTCTCCGCTCTCAGGGTCGTCTCTTGGGCCTTTCCTTCTAAAGCGCCCATGCGAGGCTTCGCGCCGGAGCAACGAAGAAGGAAAGGCAATCCATGCCTCTCTATGAGCATGTATTCCTGGCGCGGCAGGATATTTCCGCCCAGCAGGTCGACGCTCTTCTCCAGAGCTTCCGCTCTATCCTCGAGGAGCGCGGCGGGTCGGTCGGCAAGACCGAATATTGGGGACTGAGGTCGCTTGCCTACCGCATCAAGAAGAACCGCAAGGCCCATTATGCGTTGATGAATATCGACGCGCCCCACGAGGCGGTGAACGAGCTCGAGCGCCAGATGCGCCTTTCAACCGACGTCATCCGCTTCCTGACCGTGAAGGTCGACGAGCACGACGCGGCACCGTCGGCGATGATGCGCCGTTCCGACCGCGACGAGCGCGAAGGCCGCGGCGATCGCGGGGATCGAGGCGACCGCGGGGATCGAGGCGACCGCGGCGATCGTGGCGGCGGCCGCGGAGGCCGTCGGGACTATCGCGACCGCGACCGCGATTTTGCCCCGCGGGAAGCGCGCGTCCCCGTCGAGGTCGAGGCCGAGGTTGAAACCGTGGACGCCATCGAAGGCGGGGAGGACTCCTGATGAGCATGACGCAAATGCAGGCGCGCCGCCCCTTCTATCGCCGGCGCAAGACCTGTCCCTTCTCCGGCGATAAGGCCCCGAAGATCGACTACAAGGACGTGAAGCTCCTGCAGCGTTACGTGTCAGAGCGCGGCAAGATGGTGCCGAGCCGCATCACGGCAGTTTCCGCCAAGAAGCAGCGCGAGCTCGCCCGCGCGATCAAACGCGCGCGGTTCCTTGGTCTTCTGCCCTATCTTATTCAGTAGGGAGTTCAGGCGCGCCGTTTGAGCTTTAGGCCGTAAGCAAAGTTGGGGCGGGGTACCTCCCTCCCCTAACCGCTTTTAGGAGGCGGGACAGCGCATCAATGCCAACACCTCTCATCATCGGCGTAGGCTCCGGCCTTGTTTCGGCGGCTCTGTTCGCCTCGGCCGCCACGGCCACCGCGCTTGCCGGCGTGCTGTTCTATCTCGCGCCCTTGCCGCTTTGTCTGGCCGGGCTCGGCTGGGGCGGGATGGCGGCGCTGTTCTCGGCGCTCACCGCCACGGTGATCATCGCCGCAAGCCTCGGGCCTGCCACGGCAGCGATCTTCGCGCTTTCAGTGGCCGCACCGACCGCGCTCCTCGTCCATCTTGCCCTCCTATCCCGTTCGGTCGCGGCAGCGCAAGGCCAGGTGGCGAGTGCCCTCGAATGGTATCCGCCGGGCCGTCTCGTCGCCTGGGCGGCGCTGATGGCCGGCCTCCTGGCCGGCATCCTGGTGCTCATCCTGGGCTACGATCAGGACAGTTATCGCGAGTCGATCCGCCAGATTCTCAGTCACAGCGCCTTGAAGGAACTCGATCGCGACGGCACCCTCCTCACCGAGGAGAACATCGCGCGCCTCTCGAACGTGCTCGCCCGGGCGCTTCCTGCCGCCTTCGCCATCATCTGGCTCACTATCACCTTGTTCAATCTATGGATGGCGGGTCTGATCGTCGACGCCTCGGGGCGCGCGCGCCGGCCGTGGCCCGACCTTCATGCCCTCGAGCTGCCGAACGCGTTCCTGCTCATTTTCGCCGGCGCGCTCGCCGTATCATTTCTGCCAGGCCTGCCTGGCCTGCTCGCCACCGGCCTCGCCGGGGCGTTGCTGTTCGCTTACGTGCTGCAGGGATTGGCGGTGATCCACGTCTATAGCCGGGGCGTCCCGCTGCGTGGGCTTCTACTCGCTACCATCTATCTCGGAATTTTGCTGTTGGGCTGGGTGGCGATCGCCGTCGCCATTGTCGGCTTGGCCGAGCCCTTGCTGGGCTTGCGCCAGCGCGCCAATCGCGGCGGTCAGCCGCCCAACAGCAGCGGAACGGTCTGACAAGGATAGGAGTGTCGAACATGCAAGTCATTCTGCTCGAACGCATTGGGCGCCTCGGACAAATGGGCGACGTGGTCACCGTCAAGGACGGCTTCGCGCGCAACTATCTGCTCCCGCAAGGCAAGGCGCTTCGTGCCACCGAAGCCAATCGCAAGCGCTTCGAGCGCGAGCGGGCGCAGCTCGAGGCGCGGGATCTCGAGCTCAAATCGGAGGCGCAAGGGGTGTCGGTCAAGCTCGACGGACAGAGCTTCATCGTGATCCGCCAGGCGGGCGACACCGGTCAGCTCTACGGCTCGGTTTCAACCCGCGACATCGCCACGGCGGTTACCGAAGGCGG
>DASWJG010000250.1:0-15996 GCA_036397315.1 Methyloceanibacter sp.
GCCGATATTGCGGAAGGCATCGACGGCGCCGCGGGTGAATGCGGAAATCGGCACGCTTCGGGCAGTCCTTTAGCGCCACATGGCGCCTGCTCTAGGGTCACGAAAAGTTAGTGTGCGCAAGCCCAAGACCCAAGCCCGCCGGCCGATGTTCTCATTTCTGCGTCCTGTCATTCGTCTGTAATCACGCTCTGACTCTATCCCGCGGGATGAATCGGCTGGCGCCGCAGAAGGACATTTGTCAAGGGCTTCTGCTCACTTGACTTGGTGCCCCGCTTCCGTAAATACGGTGCCGACCGGTGGGGGCCGTCAATGCTCTCACGCGGCGGGGATACGGGGCCCTAGGCCCCAAGGAAAAAGAGACATGCGTTTGGCAGAGGCTTTCATGCGGCCGAAGCGTAAAATCCCCGAAGACTATCGGCCCTCCGACGATGAGCCGTTCATGAATGAGCGCCAGCGCGCTTATTTCCGGCGGAAGCTGCTGGCCTGGCGCGAGGAAATTCTCCGTTCGACCAAGGAGACGCTCCAGCACCTCCAGGACGAATCGGCGCAGCACGCCGACATCGCCGATCGGGCGACCTCGGAAACCGAGCGCGCGCTCGAGCTTAGGGCCCGCGACCGCCAGCGCAAGCTGATCGCCAAGATCGATGCCGCCATCGCCCGCCTCGACGACGGCACTTATGGCTATTGCGAGGAGACCGGCGAGCCGATCAGCCTGAAGCGCCTTGACGCGCGGCCGATCGCCACCCTCAGCGTCGAGGCGCAGGAGCGCCACGAACGGCGCGAGCGCGTCTACCGCGACGAGTAGCCCTGCGGCCGCGCTATTGCCGCGGCAGGATCGGAAAATCGAAGATCGTGTCGGGATAGGGCTCGTTCTCAAGCGTGAAGTGCCACCATTCCGGGATGTAATCCTTGAAGCCATGGGCTTGCATGGCATCGCTCAGCGTGACGCGGTTCGTGTTCTGCTCAGCGGTGATATTCGAAGCGAACGCCGTCGACTTCCCGTCAAAACAGTCGAAGGTCGTGCCCATGGCGAGGCTACCGTCGGGCGCCTCGCTCCCTTGGGGCGCGGTGCAAGGCCCGCTGGCCGGCCAATCCTTCATTTCCCCGGCAAGCGGCACCAGGGTGAGATCCACCGTGGCGCCGCGCGAATGGCCTGAGCGCGGAGCGATGTAATCGGGAATGAGCGCGCCCTTTGGAATGTTGGGGTAGTAGATTGCTTTGGATTGCGGATCATCAGGCCCGTTTGCCCAATCGATGAAAGCCGCGACCGCGCGAACGGGGCGGTAGCAGTCATAGACCTTGAGAGCGAGTCCCTTGGTCCGGAGATCGGCCTGGACCGCCTTCAGGGCTTCGGCGGCTTGCCGCACCAGGACGCATTCAGCCGCCTCATAGCCCGGCGCCGTCTTGCCGGCGAAGTTGCCGGGTCCGGCATAGCGCATGTCCTGCTGAATGGTTGGGTCGACGTCGCGGAGATAGACGAAGTCCTTCGGCATCTCCGCCGCGCGGGCTGCAAACGCCGCCAGGGAGAGGGAGCCCGTAAGGATGAAGCGCGCCAGGCTGATGCGATAAGGGCTGTGCCGCATGTCCGCTCCTTGTCGTCCGGCCCCCAACCTCGCATAAAAAAACTCCCCGCTGGAGGGCGGGGAGTGGAGAGGTTTGGGGGACTGACATGACTGGCCTGAGCCAGTCGGTGTCGGACCATTAGCAGGGAACTGCCGGCGACCTTATGGCACGAGCGGTGAGAGTACCGGCGTCTTCTCGCCGCTGCCCCAACAACACAGGGCCGCCATAAGCTCGGACTGTTTGTTTACCTCAATCTGCCGGTCACCACAAGGGAAACCGCCTGTGGTATTTCCGCAACAGTCAACCATAAAAAGCCGCGACAAGTGCTATTTTTTGCTGAAATCGGGCGCCGGCCTCGTCTCGCTCTTGGCGATGATCACGTCCTCGAGCGGGGGCTCGAGATGCGGGCGTCCCTTGATGCCGGTCTCGATCACCATGTCGACCGGTCCGCCCACAATGATCAGATGCTCCACCTCGTCGCGCCGCACCAGGAGGAGCTTGCGGCGGGCATCGACGGACGCCGTCTCTACCACGCCGAGCCGCTTGTCGCGCGGCCGCAAGAAGCCGTGCGCGCTCGGCCGGCCGGTGACGAAAGTCTTGAACGCCCACACCACGAGCGAGCCGAGCGCGATCACGAACAGGATGGCGGCGACGGCAAGGACGATGGTGTCGAAGGGCGGCATGGACTCTCCTACGTAATCCGTATTAACAGCTCATTAACCACACGCGGCCGGTACGATTAAGGCCGCCGGACCTCCTCGAATCGCCGTCTCGCGGGGGGTTCGCCAAAGGACGCATGGGCTTGACCCTCTCCGCGTGACATTGTCCCTAAAGTCCGCGTGACATTGTCCCTAAAGACAATTCGAATCGGGTATTTTGCGAAGCCCATGACCGATATCGACGCGCCGATGCGCTATGCCTCGCCCGCCGCCGACCTACCCTCGCGCGACGGCAGCGTGGGGCTCGTGGTTCTGCTCGCCGTGGCCCTGGCCATCGCCGCCGTCGGACTGGCCATAGTGTCGCGCGAGATGGCCGAGCCGTTCGTGCTTGCCATGCTTGCCGGTCTGGCCGTGGTCGGCGTGTTCTGCCTGTTCGCAGGCGCCGTCGGCATCCTTCACTTCGGCGGAAGGCATGCGCGCAACGACGTCACCAAGGCCTTTGTCGACAATCTGCCGCAGGGCGCACTGATCGCCGACGGCACTGGCCGCGTGCTCTACGCCAACGAGGCCTATCGCGACCTGCTCGGGCTTGAGCCCGAAGCGAGCGTGCCCGCGCCCGACCGCGCCTTCGCCGGCAACCCGCATTTGGCGGACTCCATCTTTCGTCTCGCCCGCGCGGCGCAGCAAGGCCGCAGCCTGAAGGAGGAGTTCCGCCTGCCGCCGCCGGGTGAAGGCGACGAGGACGCCGGCCTCGCACCGCGCTGGTTCCGCATCTCGGTCCAGCCCATGCCGCCCGACCCGCGCTCCGGCCGCAAAGGCGCGCTCGTGGTGTGGCAGGTCGATGAGATCACCATGGACCGCGCGCGCGAGGAGGCGAGCTTCGCCAAGGTGCAGGCGGCGATCGCCTATCTCGACAGCGCTCCGGCCGGTTTCTTCACCGCCGACGCCGACGGCAATATCGAATATCTCAACGCCACGCTCGCCCAATGGCTGGGGCTCGACCTGTCCGAGGTTGCCGGCCGTCCGCTCAAGCTCGAAGAGATCATGTCCGCCGACAGCGGGGCGCTGATCGCCCAGACCGGCCGCGGGCAGGCGCAAGGGACGCGGCGCTTCGACATCGACCTGGTCAAGGCCGACGGCACCAGCTTGCCAGTGCGCATCCTGCATCGTCTTCCCCGGTCAGGCACGAGCGGCGGGCTCGCTCATGCGCTCGTCCTCACCCGCGGGCCGGGCGAGGCGGAGGAGGCGGGCGCCGCCGAGCTCAGATTTGCGCGCCTGTTCCATTCGGCGCCCATCGCCATCGCCACGGTGGACGCCGCAGGCTTCATCAGCGCGACCAACTCCGCCTTTATGCGGTTGTTCGGCGCCGCCACCGAGGATGGCCGCCAAGTGAGCCTGGAAAGCCTGGTCGAGCCTGACAGTCATCTGGCGCTTCGCCACGCGCTCGAGGCGGCCTTCGCCCGGCAAGGGCTGATCGAGCCCGTGGACATTGCCTTTGCCGGCGACCGGGATCGGAGCGGCAGGATCTATCTCAGCCCGATCGAGCAGACCGACGGCGACAACGAGGCGGCCATCGCCTACGCCATCGACACCACCGAGCAGCGCGCGCTCGAGATGCAGATCGCCCAAGGCCAGAAGATGCAGGCGGTCGGCCAGCTCGCCGGCGGCATCGCGCACGATTTCAACAACATGCTGACGGCGATCATCGGCTTCTCCGACTTCCTCCTGATGAATCACCGGCCGACCGACCCCGCCTTCCAAGACATCATGAATATCAAGCAGAACGCCAACCGGGCCGCGGGGCTCGTGCGCCAGCTGCTTGCCTTCTCCCGCCAGCAGACTTTGCGGCCGCAGGTGCTCGCCCTTGGCGACGTGCTCTCCGAGATCTCCATCCTGCTGAGCCGGCTGCTCGGCGAGAATATCGAGCTTCGCGTCGATCAGGCCGGCGACCTCTGGCCGGTGAAGGCCGATCTCCATCAGTTCGAGCAGGTGATCATCAATCTTGCCGTCAATGCGCGGGACGCCATGCCGGACGGGGGCAAGCTCACCATCCGCACCGCCAATGTCGGCGAGCCGGAGTCGCGCGAGCTTGGCCAGCGCCACATACCCCCGGGCGAGTATGTGCTGATCGAGGTGAAAGATACCGGCACCGGCATGACGCCCGAGGTGATGCACAAGATCTTCGAGCCGTTCTTCTCCACTAAGGAGATCGGGCGCGGCACCGGCCTCGGCCTTTCCACCGTCTACGGCATCGTCAAGCAGACCGGCGGCTACATCTTCGCCGAGAGCGAGGAGGGGGACGGCACCACCATGCGCGTCTACCTGCCCCGCTATATCGAGACCGCGGCCGAAATGGAGCAGGAGAGGCTCGAGCGGCGGCCTGAGAAACCGAAGGACCTGACCGGGCGCGGTACCGTGCTCCTGGTCGAGGACGAGGATGCGGTGCGAAGCTTCGCCGCGCGCGCGCTCGGCCAGCGCGGCTATCATGTGCTTCAGGCTACCACCGGCGCCGAGGCGCTCGACGTCTTCCACAACCACCAAGGCGAGGTCGACCTCGTGGTGAGCGACGTGGTGATGCCCGAGATGGACGGCCCGACTTTGTGCGAGAAGCTTCGCCGCGAACGCCCCGACCTCAAGGTCATCTTCATCTCCGGCTATGCCGAGGATTCCTTCCGCCAGCATCTCGCCGAGAACGAGGACTTTATGTTCTTGCAGAAGCCCTTCGATCTCAAGGAGCTGGCGGCGGCGGTAAAGGCTGCCCTCCAGGATTGATCCCTCTCTTGTCATTGCCCGGCTTGACCCGCCTGCGGCCCGAAGCATGACAAGGAACGACTTGCGGCTCGAATCCTTCGGCGGGCGAAGGGCCGGGCAATCCAGTAACCCCTGCTTTGGCCATATTTACTCAGGGCGGTGGGTACTGGATCACCCGCTTTCGCGGGTGATGACGCCGTAAAAGCGTTGAGGGGCTTCCCTTCGCCACAGATCGGCTCTAACACGCGGGGTTACAATCCTGATCCCGATCCCATTGGTCATTGGAGTAGTCCCGCGTGCCGGATTACGAGGTCGTGCCGCCGGAGGAAGCCGGCGAAATTGCAAGACGCCGCCGCGCCAAGCCGCGCATGCCCGCGCTCACCATCGAGCGCTATGGCGGACGCCTGATCTATTTCTGGTTCGGCATGCGGCCGGCCGCGCTGATGAAACTGTTCAAGCGCGGCCGCTTCTCCTTCACGCTCAACTGCATCCCCGACACGCTGCTCTTGTTCCTGTGGGTGCCGTGGAACTCGGTGCTCTACTGGATCTCCGAAGCGAAATATAAGAGACGCGCCGAGGCGCTCACCCTCGCGTCCCCGCCCATCTTCGTCATCGGCCATTGGCGCACCGGCACCACGTTCCTGCACGACCTCTTCTCGGTCGATCCCAATCTCGCTTACCCCACCACCTATGAGTGCTTCTTCCCCCACCATTTCCTCCTGACCGAAGGCCATCTCGACCGGGTGATGAAGGTGCTTCTGCCCAAGAAGCGCCCGCAGGACGACGTGCCGGTGGGCTTCGACCGCCCCCAGGAAGAGGAGTTCGGCATGATGATGCTGGGTGAGGGCACGCCATATGTCACCTGCGCGTGGCCGAGATTCGGACCCGCCGACAGCAACTATCTCGACTTCGAGGGCGTGTTGGAGGCCGACCGGAAGACATGGGCCGACGCCTATATGTGGTTCTACCGGCGGCTGGTGCTGAAACATGACGGCAAGACATTGGTGATGAAGACGCCGGCCAACGCGGCGCGGCTCAAGCTGCTCACCAAGCTCTTTCCCGATGCCCGCTACGTGTATCTGGCGCGCAATCCGCTCAACGTGTTCCCCTCCACCGTCAAGCTGTGGCGCGCGCTCTACTCGGTCCAAGGCCTGCACAACCCGCCGCAGCTCGACCCCTGGCTCGACGACTACATCCTCGACATGTTCGCGCGGCTCACCGAGGCCTATGAGGCCGACCGTCATCTGATCCCTGAGGACCGGCTGGTCGAGCTCCGCTACGAGGACTTCGTCAAGGATCCCGTAGCCAGCATGCGCGACATTTATCGGCGCCTCGATATCCCCGGTTTCGATCAGGCTGAGGCGCCGATGCGCGAATTCATCGCCGAGCGGTCCGAGCACAAGGTGTCGCGCTACGAGATGCCGCTCGCGCTGAAGCGCAAGATCGTCGAGCGGCTCAAGCCCTACATCGACCGCTTCGGCTATCGCGACGCGGCCGACGCCGCGCTTCGCGGCGAGTCCTCGGTCAAGGGGGCTAGCCCCAAGGCGCCGGTGCGCGAGAAAGAGCCGTCCTGACGGAGCGCTGCCACGAGCTCCATCCCTCCCCTTGATGGGGAGGGGGGCGCGCTCTTTTTGAGCGCGCCGGGTGGGGTGAGAGCAAGCCCCCCACCCCAGTGTGGCAAGAGCGACGCCGGACCTCCCCACGAGGGGAGGTATGGAGTTCGTCGTGCTGCTCAGGCAAGCTGGCGCGCTTCGGCCCTCGCCTCGCACGAAGTCATGTTAGAGAGCGAAAACGTCTCCTTCCTGCGTGAAGCGGCGGCGATGTTGCGCTAAGCTTAGAGGCGCATCTCGCTGTTGGTTGCGCGTCGGAGATGCTCGCGGTCTAAGTCATCACGGAGGGAGTCATGCGCAAAATTGCGTTCGCCATTGCGGCGGCAGCAATCATGCTGCTCGCCGGGGCTTTTGCTTTCACCGCCGAAGCGACGATGGGGCCAGGCGCTTTGGGCGGTCTGGACAAGACCTATTCGCCGATCGAGACCGTCGCCTGCCGGTTCGCCGGCCCCACGTGCCCGCGCGGCTATACCAGGGTGTGCCGCCTCTTCAGCTGCTGGTGCGCCCGCTGCCGCTATTGAGGCATCTGGGTCTGCCCAGCGCAAGGCCGCCCGGAGGCGGCCTTTTTTTGTGCCACGGGTGCTGTCCGAATTAGGAGGACAGCACCGACGCCGCAAAAGAACAGATTGCGAACAGAGAACAAAACGTGTACATTACTCCTTGCTGCACTTCGCACCTTCTCCTCGCCCCGAGCCGACTGAAGGCTGAACGGAACGCCGGGAGGGGGTGCGGAGCCCAAAGAGCGCCGGAGAGCATCATTTGCGACTCAGAGCTGGCTTGTGAAATAAGGGAGAACCTCCATGTTGAATGTCGCGCTGCGCCTCGTCGAAGGAGCCGGGATGGATAGAGAGAAGGCGCTTGAAGCGGCGATCTCGCAGATCGAGCGGAACTGCGGCAAGGGCTCCATCATGCGGCTCGGCGCGAACGAGACGATCGTCGAGGTCGAGGCGATCTCGACCGGCTCGCTCGGCCTCGATATCGCGCTCGGCATTGGCGGGCTGCCGCGCGGCCGCGTCGTCGAGATTTACGGGCCGGAGTCCTCGGGGAAAACCACGCTGGCGCTGCATGTCGTCGCCGAGGCGCAGAAGCGGGGCGGCATTTGCGGCTTCATCGACGCCGAGCACGCGCTCGACACCGTCTATGCGCGCAAGCTTGGCGTCGACCTCGAAAATCTTCTGATCTCCCAGCCCGACACCGGCGAGCAGGCGCTCGAGATCACCGACACTCTGGTGCGCTCCGGCGCCATCGACGTGCTGGTGATCGATTCGGTGGCGGCGCTGACGCCCAAGGCCGAGCTCGAAGGCGAGATGGGCGACCAGCTGCCGGGTTCCCAAGCCCGGCTGATGAGCCAGGCCTTGCGCAAGCTCACTGCCTCGATCTCCAAGTCCCGCTGCATGGTGATCTTCATCAATCAGATCCGCATGAAGATCGGGGTGATGTTCGGCAGCCCCGAGACCACCAGCGGCGGCAATGCGCTCAAATTCTACGCCTCCGTGCGCCTCGACATTCGCCGCATCGGCGCCATCAAGGAGCGCGAGGAGGTGGTCGGCAACCAGACCCGCGTGAAAGTGGTCAAGAACAAGGTGGCGCCGCCCTTCAAGCAGATCGAGTTCGACATCATGTATGGCGAGGGCATTTCGAAAACCGGCGAGCTGGTCGATCTCGGGGTGAAGGCCGGCATCGTCGAGAAGTCCGGCGCTTGGTTCTCCTTCGATAGCGAGCGCATCGGCCAGGGCCGCGAGAACGCCAAGGCCTATTTGAAGGAGCATCCCGAGACGGCGATGAAGATCGAGCGGGCCATCCGCCAGAATGCCGGCCTTCTGGCCGGCCAGATCCTGGAGGGCGTGGCCGAGCCCGCACCCGCAGCCCCCGAGGCGGGCGAGGGCGAGGCTGCCGAAGGCGACGGCACGGTCACGCCGCTTGCCGGCGGGGCCGCGCGCCGGGGGCGCCGCGGCTAATTGGCGAACGCGCTCAAGCAGCGCGAAGCGCGGTAGCGCAAAGAAGAAGAGGCGCCGCTAGACAGCCCCGCTTCGTCACCTTATGTCTGACGCGGGACCGAGAGGCCTCTTCTCGTCTTAAGGAAGGGGCCTGGCGGCGCTTGGCGCTGGCCCGAATCGGCTAGAGTCCTGGCGCGAAGCGCTTAGGTCCCCGAGCGAACCAGGGCCCTCCCATCACCCCGCCATGACCTCCGCCAAACGACCAGGTGCCAAAGCGACGAGCGCCAATCAGGCGGCCGACGCCGGTGTGAGCCATACCAGTCTGAGCCACACCAGCACCAACGAGGTCCGCGCCGCCTTTCTCGATTTCTTCGCCAAGAACGATCACGCCGTCGTGCCGTCGGCGCCGCTCGTGCCGCGCCACGATCCGAGTTTGATGTTCACCAATGCCGGCATGGTGCCGTTCAAGAACGTGTTCACCGGCGCCGAGAAGCCCACATCCTTGCGCGTGGCGTCGGCGCAGAAATGCGTCCGCGCCGGCGGCAAGCACAACGATCTCGACAATGTGGGCTACACCGCGCGCCACCACACCTTCTTCGAGATGCTCGGCAATTTCTCCTTCGACGACTATTTCAAGGAGCGCGCCATCCTGCTGGCCTGGGAGCTTCTGACCCGCGACTTCGCGCTCGACAAGAAGCGTCTCATCATCACCGTGTTCGCCGACGACGAGGAGGCGGCCAAGCTGTGGCGCAAGATCTCGGGCTTTCCCGACGACAAAATCATCCGCATCGCCGGGTCCGACAATTTCTGGTCGATGGGCGATCTCGGGCCCTGCGGGCCATGCTCGGAGATTTTCTACGACCATGGGCCACAGCTTCAAGGCGGCCCGCCGGGCAGCGCCGACTCGGACGGCGACCGCTTCGTCGAGATCTGGAATCTGGTCTTTATGCAATACGAGCAGCTTGACGGCGGAAAGCGCGTGGACTTGCCCCACCCCTCGATCGACACCGGCATGGGGCTCGAGCGCATCGCCGCCGTCCTGCAAGGGACCCACGACAATTACGCCATCGATCTCTTCCGCGCGCTGATCGCGGCCTCCGTCGACCTGACGGGCGTTCCCGCCACGGGCGTGCATGCGCCCAGCCACCGCATCATCGCCGATCATTTGCGCGCCTCGTCCTTTCTCATCGCCGACGGCGTACTGCCGTCGAACGAGGGCAGGGGCTACGTGCTGCGCCGCATCATGCGCCGCGCCATGCGCCACGCCCACATCCTCGGCGCCAAGGAACCTCTGCTCTATCGTCTGGTGCCGGCGCTGATCGAGCAGATGGGCCGCGCCTATCATGAACTCGAGCGCGGGCAGAGCCTCATCGAGGAGACGCTCAAGCTCGAAGAGACGCGCTTCCGCGAGACGCTGGAGCGGGGCTTGCGCTTGCTCGATGACGCCACCAAAGACTTGAAGCGCGGCGCGACGTTGCCGGGCGAGGTGGCCTTCAAGCTCTACGATACCTATGGCTTTCCCTACGACCTCACCGAGGACGCGCTGAAGGCGCGGGGCATTGGCGTCGACGCAGCTGGTTTCGCCGCCGCCATGGAGCGTCAGCGCGCCGAGGCGCGCAAATCCTGGGCGGGCTCGGGCGAGGCCGCCACCGAGGCTCTATGGTTCGAGCTGAAAGAGGAGCTCGGCGCCACCGAGTTCCTCGGCTACGAGACCGAGGCCGCCTCCGCCGAGATCGTTGCCCTCGTCAAGGACGGCGCGCGCGTCATGGAATTGAAAGCGGGCGAGCGCGGCATCGTCATTGCCAACCAGACCCCGTTCTATGCCGAATCCGGCGGCCAGGTCGGCGACCGCGGCACGCTGTCCGGCGCCAAAGGTACGCGCTTCAAGGTCGGCGACACGCAGAAGAAGCTCCATGCGCTCTTCCTCCATGACGGGGTGGTGGAACAGGGCGCGCTCAAGGTCGGCGACGAAGTGCTGCTCGAAGTGGACCACGCACGCCGCGCCCCGACCCGTGCCCATCATTCGGCGACCCACCTCCTGCATGAGGCGCTGCGCCAGGTGCTGGGAACGCATGTGGCGCAGAAGGGCTCCCTCGTCGAGCCCGGGCGGCTCAGATTCGATTTCTCGCACCAGAAGCCCATGACCCATGACGAGATCCGCGCGGTGGAGGACCTGGTCAACGCCAAGATCCTTGAGAACGCGCCCGTCGAGACGCATCTCATGACGCCCGACCAAGCCATCGCCCAAGGGGCGCTGGCGCTGTTCGGCGAGAAATATGGCGAGGAGGTGCGCGTCGTCAGCATGGGCGTGGATGCCAAGAGCGAGCGGGCCGGCCACGCTTATTCCATCGAGTTGTGCGGCGGCACCCATGTCCGGCGCACCGGCGATATCGGCATCCTCAAGATCGTCGGCGAGAGCGCGGTCGCCTCCGGCGTGCGCCGCATCGAGGCGCTGACCGGCGACGCGGCGCGGTCCTATCTCGCCACGCAGGACGAGCGCGTGCGCGAGGCGGCCGAGCTCTTGAAAGTTTCTTCCGACGAAGTCATCCAGCGTCTCGCCGCCATCATCGATGAGCGCCGCAAGCTCGAACGCCAGCTCGCCGAGGCCAAGCGCGATCTCGCCCTCGGGCCAAGCGCGAGCGGCGGCGGCGCGTCAGCCGTGCGGGAGGTTGGCAAGGTCAAGCTCCTTGCCCGCATTGTGCAGGGCGTGGCGCCTAAAGATTTGCGCGGCCTCGTCGACGACGGCAAACGGCAATTGGGCTCCGGTATCGTGGCCATTGTCGGCGTGAGCGAAGAAGGCAAGGCAGGGCTGGTCGTGGGCGTCACCGCGGACCTCACCGCGACCTACGATGCCGTCGAGCTCGCCCGCATCGGGGCGGAGGCGCTCGGCGGCAAGGGCGGTGGTGGACGCCCCGACCTCGCCCAAGCCGGTGGCCCCGACGGTGCCCGCGCCGATCAGGCGCTGGAAGCCATCGCGGCAAGGATCGCGACCGACGGGGATGTCCCGGCCGGGGCCACAGCCACCGGGGCCACGAATGCCAAGCGTCGCAGCGGCAGCGCCTAGCATATGACCGCGCGGACCGATTGGCGGCGCTGGCGGCGAGAGGTCAACGACATCCTCGAGGTCGGCGGCGACGCGCACCCTGCGGGGCGCGTCGTCAACGTCTTCATTGTTCTCCTGATCTTCTTGAACGCCATCGCCTTTGCCGCCGAGACGGTCGACCACCTTGCCGACCGTTACGGCGCCTACTTCGATGCCTTCAACGTATTCTCGGTGATCGTCTTCACGGTCGAATATGTGCTGAGAGTATGGAGCGCCGTCGACATCCCGATGCTGAGCCGGCTGCCGCCGTGGCGGGCGCGGCTCCGCTTCGCGCTCCGGCCGATCATGCTGATCGACCTGTTCGCCTTCCTGCCCTTTTACCTGCAGTGGTTTGTCCCTCTGGACTTGAGAGTGTTGCGGGTGCTCCGCCTGTTCCGGCTGCTCAAGCTCGTGCGTTATTCGCCCGCACTTCAGACCTTGGGCCGTGTGATCGCCGATGAGTACCGGGCCCTGCTCGGGGCGCTGTTGGTCATGCTGGTGCTGCTCCTGTTCGCCTCGACCGCGATTTACTTCTTGGAGCGCGAGGCCCAGCCCGACAAGTTCGGCTCGATTCCCGCCGCCGCCTGGTGGGCACTCTCCACCCTTACCACGGTCGGCTACGGCGACGTGGTGCCGGTCACGCCGTGGGGCAAAGTCGTTGGCGGGATCGTGATGCTGCTTGGCGTCGGCATGTTCGCCCTGCCGATCGCCATCATCGCCACCGGCTTCAGCCTGGAATCGGCGCGCCACCAATTCGTCGCGACCTGGAGCATGGTCGCGCGGCTCCCGCTCTTCAGCAATATGAGCGAGGCCGAAATCGTCGAGATCACCAAGCTGCTTTACACCAGGACCTTCGCGCCCGGGGTTCCCATCGTGCGCGCGGGCGATGCCGGCGGCGCGATGTATCTTATCGAGAGTGGCGAGGCGGCTGTGTCCATCGGCGGCGGCAAGCAAACGATTCTAAGGGCGGGCGACTTCTTCGGCGAAATGGCTCTGCTCGAGCGCCGGCGTCACAAGCACGACGTCGTCGCCAAGTCGAGGTGCCGGGTCTTGGTGCTCGATACCCAGGCGCTGTCGCGGCTTACCAGGCGGCACCCGGAGGTCTTGGCGTATATCCGCCAGGTCGCGAAGACGCGGAAGGAAGCGGCCGAACCGGTGGAGGCCCGGAACCGCAGGCGCAAACCGCGCAAAGTCGCCGTCCAAAGCAAGCAAGACGAACCCGAGACGATCTAGGCCGCGGCGCGGTCGGCCATCGCCTGCCGGAGATTGTCGCCGATCTTGTCGAGAAAGCCGCTCGTCGACAGCCAGCCCTGGTCGGCGCCTACGAGAAGGGCGAGATCCTTGGTCATGAATCCCCCCTCGATAGTCGCCACTACCACGCGCTCCAGCGTCTCGGCGAAGTCGAGCAGCTCGGAATTATCGTCGAGCTTGGCGCGATGCTTCAAGGCCCCGGTCCAGGCGAAGATCGAGGCCGTGGCGTTGGTCGAGGTCGCGCGTCCCTGCTGGTGCTGCCTGAAGTGGCGGGTGACAGTGCCGTGCGCGGCTTCGGCGAGCACCGTCTTGCCGTCGGGCGTCATCAGCACGCTTGTCATCAGCCCGAGCGAGCCGAAGCCTTGTGCCACCGTATCGGACTGCACGTCGCCGTCGTAGTTCTTCAGGGCCCAGACATAACCGCCCGACCAGTTCAGCACGGCGGCGACCATGTCGTCGATCAGGCGGTGCTCGTAAGTGAGCCCGCTCGCCTCGAACGCGGACTTGAACTCCTTTGCGAACACCTCGGCGAAGATGTCCTTGAACCGGCCGTCATAGGCCTTGAGGATGGTGTTCTTGGTCGACAGATAGACCGGCATGTTGCGGTGAAGCGCATAGTTGAAGGTGGCGTGCGCGAAGTCGCGGATGGAATCGTCGACATTGAACATGCCGAGCGCGACGCCCGGTCCGTCGAATTCGTGCACCACGTGCTCGATGCGTGTGCCGTCCTCGCCCTGAAACGAGATGGTGAGCGTGCCGTTGCCCGGCACGCGAAAATCGGTGGCGCGGTAGACGTCGCCATAGGCGTGACGGCCGATGACGATCGGCTTGGTCCAGCCCGGCACCAGCCGCGGCACGTTGTTGCAGATGATCGGCTCGCGGAAGATGACGCCGCCGAGAATGTTGCGGATCGTGCCGTTCGGCGACTTCCACATCTTCTTGAGACCGAACTCCTTCACCCGCGCCTCGTCGGGAGTGATGGTCGCGCATTTGACCCCGACCCCGCAGGCCTGGATGGCGCGGGCGGCATCGATGGTGACCTGGTCGTCGGTCAGGTCGCGATTCTGGATCGAGAGATCGAAATAGAGCAGCGGCAGGTCGAGATAAGGGAAGATCAGCTTCTCCTTGATCATGTCCCAGATGACTAACGTCATCTCGTCCCCGGCGAGGTCGGCGACCGGGTTTTTCACCTTGATCTTGTTCACGTCCGAAATCTCCGGCGCGGGAAGGAGGAGGCTTGGGAGACGCCCCCCGGGCGGTCCCGTGCCCCATTGCGGGCAACCGCCTCTCTATAGCATCGTGCTTCAATGGTGAAGGCAAGAGCTGCCGGCTTGAGACGGGCGCGCCCCAAGACCGGCGCCCCCAAGACCGCCGACCCCAAGCGATGGCCGGGCAAGGCCGGCGCTCGAAGTTCCGCCGGTGTGGCCGTGGCGCCGGCCATCATTCTCGTCAAGCCGCAGCTTGGCGAGAATATCGGCTTCGCCGCCCGCGCCATGGCCAATTTCGGGCTGACCGATTTGCGACTGGTCGCCCCACGCGACGGCTGGCCCAACGAGAAGGCCCGCGCGGCTGCGGCGGGAGCGGCCTTCGTCGTCGATCAGGCAACCGTGTACGACAGCGTCGAGGGCGCCATCGGCGAGCTCAACTTCGTGCTCGCCAGCACGGCGCGGCCGCGTGAGATGGTGAAGACGGTGCTCGGTCCTGAACGCGCGGCGGCCGAGTTGCGGCAACGGGGAAAGAGAGCTGAGCGCACGGGTGTGCTGTTCGGGCCCGAGCGAAGCGGCCTCGACAACGATGCGATCGCCCTTGCCGATGCGATCCTCACCGCGCCGGTCAGCCCGCACTTCGCCTCGTTGAGCCTGCCTCAGGCCGTGCTTCTGTTCGGCTATGAATGGCTGAAAGCTGAGAGCGGCACCCCGCCGCTCGGACGCGCCACCGCCTTCGACGGGCCCGCCACCGAAGGGACCGCCTTTCCCGACACGCGGCCTGCGACGCGGGCAGAGCTTCTCGCCCTGTTCAAGCATCTCGAAGCCGAGCTCGACAGATGCGGCTTTCTTTATCCGGCCGAGAAGCGCCCCTCGATGGTACGCGCCATCCGCAATATGTTCCATCGCATGGGCGCTACGGAGCAAGATGTGCGCACCTGGCGCGGAATCGTGGCCGCGCTCTCGGGGCACCGTGCGGGCCGCGGAAAAAAGGTGTCATAGTTCCGCCCCGTTTCTCCTATTGCGATTGCCTTCAACGATGCTAGCTTCCGCCACGGGAGGAGAGGGGCTGCCGATGCACATGGCGTGGTTTCAGTGGGGCGGGGCCGCGACCGCTGCGATCCTGGCGCTGCTGACGGCGGCACCGCTCAGGGCTGCCGACGATAGTGGCGTGAGGCCGGTCGCCGAGGAGCTCGGCCAGCGTGCCGTCGCCCCCGAGACGCAGCAAAAGGGCGGCCTCAGCGACAGCTCCGTGCGCGTGCTGATGACCTACGCCTTCTCCTTCATTCCCGAAGAGAAGCCGGGCCCTGACGGCAAGGCAGTCAAGGTCGACAAATCGGATCCGAACAAGTTTCTCATTCCCAACGACGATGCGCGCCGCGTGATCCGCGCGGCCACGCGCTCGGCCTATGCCGAGGCTTGCGAGCTGCCTGACCTCGCGAAGGCGAACTATCAGACTCTGATCAAGAGCGAGGAGGCCAGGAAGGTCTGGAGCGAGCAGCAGCTCCTCATGATCTATGCCCTCCATATGTTCTCGGCGTCCTATTTCTCGGGCGGCGTCAAGATCAGCGAAGCACCAGAGGGGGCCCCTGCCGACGGCACGACCACGATCTCCAAGGGCGACGCGTCGGAGGGCGCGGATCAAGAAGCGGGCGGCGCCGAGATGGTTGCGCCGAAGCGGCCGCAATGTCCTCCTGAGCAAAAGCAAAAGGTGATGAACTCCATCAACGCCTACGTCCAGGCGGCCCCGGCGCCCCCGCCGCCAGGCTCTCCGCCGGCGCCATAGGCTTCCGGCTCCAATTGACACTTTCCCGCATTCGCGTGTAACAAGCGCGGGCGAAGCCTCGAGCCTTCTTGGGCTTCGACGACGCCGGACAAGTCCCGGCGGTCTGCCGCCTTCAGCAGCAAGGGTTTTTACAGCAGGCGCGGGGGAGATGA
>DASWJG010000251.1:0-5065 GCA_036397315.1 Methyloceanibacter sp.
CGGGACGCGCGCGCAAGGGTGCGGCCTCTGCGGCCAGCGCTTCACTCGTGTCGGTCATCTTCTCTTATAGGCGCCGTTCGGCAGGGGCGCCCGGTTGCAAGGTCGGGTGCAAAGACTACGACTTCAAGGGCTGAGGCCCACGCTCGTCACGCCGGGCCCGCGGACTCTTAGGCCACGGAGGCCGCGCGGTCAATCCACAGGTCAAATAATTTTCTTGTGAAAACAAGAGGTTAGCATGGCAAATTCCCTTGCTTGTGCTAGGCCCGTCGATTACTTTGGGAGCTTCTTCCGCAAAACCCCGAAGCGATTCATGCGCGAGACCATCACCGCCGCCTTGAAGCATGCCACCAAGGCGCAAGACAAACGCCGCATCTCGACGCTCCGGCTGATCAGCGCCGCCATCAAGGATCGCGACATCGCCGCCCGCACGGCAGGCAAGACGCAAGCGACCGACGCCGAGCTGCTCGAGCTGCTCGCCAAGATGATCAAGCAGCGCGAAGAGTCGGAGACGATCTATGCCGGTGCCGGCCGCGCCGAGCTCGCCAAGCAAGAGGGCGAGGAAATCGTCATCATCCGCGAGTTCCTGCCAAAACAGCTCTCCGACCAGGAGATGGGGAAGGTGATCGCCGATGCCATCGCCAAATCAGGCGCGGCAAGCGTCAAGGACATGGGCAAAGTGATGGCCGAGCTGAAAGCCCGCTACGCCGGCCAGATGGACTTCGCGCGCGCAAGCGCTCTCGTGAAGGCGAAGCTTAGCTAAACACACATTGTCATTGCCCGGCTGACCGGGCAATCCAGTAACCACCGAACGATGTTTGATTGCACCGCTGGGGTTACTGGATTCCCGCTTTCGCGGGAATGACATTGCCTGAAACGTGAGCAGAGCGAACAATCAACGCGCATAAATCGCGCCCAAACTGAAATTGCAATCGCTCGTTCGGGTTTCGACTGCGGCGGCACGCCACGCGTCCATTTGTCAGTGCACTGCAACATAGACTCGTCACTGCGCGGCACTATTGACGGTGCAATGCAGCACGGAGTGATTCTGTGTTGAAACCAATCGGAGGCCAATAATGACCCCAATTTCTCGCATCAAACTCGTCTGCATGGCTGCGGCGGGAGCGCTTATCGCGCTTGCCGTGACCGGCGTGCCGGCACGCGCCGATCAGTCGCTCACCAATTTGGGCCCGGTCGGGCCTTCCGAGCCGATCCTCGTCACCATCGGCACGCAGCGCGTCGTTGCCTTCTACACGCCGGACCGCGGTCTCTGTGCGGTCAATGCGGTAGTGTGGAAGGATGCCGATCCCGATGCGCCCTATTCATCGGCGCGCGTCCGCATCAGCCTGAAGCCGGGTCAGATGGTCCAGCTTGACGGCGGGCAGCGCCAGTCGATGAGCCTGCTGTGCGGGGCCGACGCATCGACCCTTGCGGTTGCGGCTCCCGCCGAGCTGATTCTCACCGCCACGCCCGGAAAGAACTAGCTCCGCTTCTCCTTGCCGGCTTTGGCAAGACATGATTGCAACGCCCTCCCTGATCGGGAGGGCGTTGCCTTATATGTAGCGCGTTCAATTCTCCACAGCGATGTGCGAGCGATCGCGTCCGGCGACAAGCCGCCCGTGGTAGAGTTGGAAATGACCGGGATCAGCCCCTCGCCCAAGGTCATTGTGGTCGCGGCTGTTGTGGCCGGAATCACACCAGCGAGCCACACCGCGGAAGCGGGCGGCTTTGCTGTACGTGAACAATCGGCCTCCGGGTTAGGCGCGGCCTTTGCGGGCGTCGCCGCCGGCTACGATCTGAGTTCTATTTTTTGGAACCCGGCGAGCGTTTCGGTCGCCCAGGGACTTGAAGCGGAAGCAGGAGCGAGTCTTGTCCTTCCGGATACTGAGATCAGCGGAACGGCCTCGCTGGAGCCTGCGCCCGCACTACAGCCATTTTTGCCGGCAAGCGTGCCGCTGTCGTTTCTCGATTCCAACGGCGGAGATTTTGCCGGGCCTGCCTTTATTCCCGCTCTTTATGCGGGCGCGCCATTGCGTGGCGGGCTGTCGGTAGGGTTCGGCTTCAATGGTCCGTTCGGAGTGACGACCGAACCGGAGAATGACAATTGGGCCGGAAAGTTCGAGGGGAGGACGTCGCGGCTCAAGACCTACAATTTCAATCCGGTCGCCTCTTATTGGGTAACGCCCACCCTCGTGGTGGGCGCAGGAGCGCAGATCGAGTTTGCCGACGTTGCGCTGAAGTCGGCCTATCCAGGCATAGGGGGACTCGCGGGTCCCAATCCGAATGCCGTGATCAATGGCGACGGTTTTGGCTTTGGCTATACGCTTGGACTTCTCTGGCGCCCGTCGAATGGGACGAGTGTCGGCGCAGGCTTCCGCTCATCGGTCGAACACACGCTTGACGGCGAAACTTTGGTTGCCGGCGTTGAGGCTTTGGGCCGTGCGAAAGTCTCCGCGGACTTGGAGATGCCTGCAATCGCGACGCTGAGCATTCGCCAAAGGGTCGGCAGCCGGATCACTATACTCGGCACTATGGAGTGGACCGACTGGTCCGACCTCCAACAAGTCGTCGTCAAGTCACATACGAATAATCCTGCGCTTGGTGCAGCGTCAGGCGCCGTCCTGACCGTGCTTCCATTTCATTGGCACGATGGCTGGTTCTTCTCGGGCGGCGGGGAGTTTGAGGTGAACGATCGCACCACGCTTCGCGCCGGCGCAGCGTGGGAGGAGTCGCCGATCCGCAATGCGGTCGAGCGCCTGACTCGCGTTCCTGACACGGACCGGACCTGGCTGAGCGTCGGCGCAACCTACCGGCTCGGCCCCATGACCAGCGTGGATTTGGCCTACGCCCACGTCTTCTTCGAGGACGGCGCGATCGACCGAACGACTGAGATTCCGGGATTGGGCGAGATTCACCTGGTTGCCGAGGCGGAGCAGGACCTCGATATCGTCGCCGTAAGCCTCAAGATGAAGTTTGGGCCCCCGAGCCGGCCTTGAAGCGGGTGGGGCGCATGACGCTGTCCCACCTTCCTTCACCTGGGAGGCTTTTGGTCGTCGCGCCGCCGACTGCCAACCAGCCGGTACAGGCCGTAACCGCCGACCAACAGCAGCAATAGCCCTATCGTCCAGGCCAGGGCTGTGCCGTACCAATAAATGAGACCGGCGCCGATACCGGGCGCAGCGACGAGGATCACCACCTCCGGCATGTCGAAATCGAGCATCCACCACGCCACCAGGGCGACAACCGCGAGCAGCACCAGTACCAAAACGATCGTCGTCAGCATCGGCCTTCTCCTTCCGCCCTCAGTTCCCTATTTGTTCGAAATCAGTGGATAATGGTGATGACGCGAATCGCCAGGCGCCTCGCCTACGTATGAAGGCCCACAGTCCACCAATGAAGTTCTCCGATTCGTTCCTCGATGAAATCCGCGCCCGGCTGCCTGTGTCCCAGGTGGTCGGCCGCCGCGTGCCCTTGAAGCGGGCAGGGCGCGAATGGAAGGGATTGTCGCCTTTCAACAAAGAGAAGACGCCCTCCTTCACCGTCAACGACCAGAAGGGCTTCTATCACTGCTTCTCCTCCGGCAAGCACGGCGATGTCTTTACCTTCCTCATGGAGACCGAGGGCCTCTCCTTCCCGGAAGCCGTGGAGAGACTCGCCGGTGAAGCGGGCCTGGAGCTGCCGAAACCTGACCCGCAATTCGAGCGCACGGCCAAGGAGCGGCTCGGCCTGTTCGATGCGCTCGAGGCTGCGGCGCGGCTTTTCGAGGAAGCGCTTGTGGCGCACGATGGGCGCGAAGCGCTCCACTATGCCGAGCGAAGAGGTCTGTCACGCGAGACGCTGAAAGAGTTCCGCATCGGCTTCGCCCCGAGCGCCAAGGAGGCGCTAAAGACCGCGCTGCTGAAGAAGGGCTTCACCGAAGCGCAAATTTTGGAGGCCGGTCTTCTCGTCAAGCCCGATGACGGCCGCCCCACTTACGATCGCTTCCGCAACCGGCTCACCATCCCCATCCTCGATGCCAAGTCGCGGGTGATCGCCTTCGGCGCCCGCGCGCTCGATCCCGCGTCCGAGCCCAAATATCTGAACTCGCCGGAGACGAGGCTGTTCGACAAGGGCTCGACCATCTTCAATTTCGCCCGCGCACGGCAATCCGCCTTCAAGAGCGGCGAGGTCGTGGTGGTGGAAGGCTATATGGATGTGATCGCGCTCCATCAGGCCGGGTTCACCAATGCCGTCGCCACGCTCGGCACGGCCTTCACCGAGCGCCAGATGGAGCTTCTATGGCAGCTTGCCGCCGAGCCCATCGTCTGCTTCGACGGCGACAGGGCTGGCGAGGGCGCCGCGGCGCGCGCCATCGACCGCATGCTGCCCAATTTGCGCGAAGGCCATTCCTTCCGCTTCGCCTTCTTGCCGGAGGGCTCGGACCCTGACGATCTCGTGCGCACGAAAGGCGCCCGCGCTTTTGCCGAATGTCTCTCGCCCGCCCGCCCGCTGATCGACGTCCTCTGGCAGAGGGAAATGAAGACGCACGCCATCGACACGCCCGAGCGACGCGCCGCCTTCGAGGAGCGGCTCGAGCGGCTGCTGGCCGACATCGGCAATGCGCGGGTGAGGGATCACTATCGCCGCGAGGTGAAGAACCGGCTCTTTGCGCTGTGGCGCGAGAAGGGCACGCGGCGGGGCCCGGCGGACACAGCGCCTCGGCCCGCGGGTAGAAGCGGCCCGGCGCCGGTCTCCTCGTCCTACGGCTTCGCCAGCGTCATCATCCTTGCCCTCGTCAATCATCCCTGGCTGCTCGATCGCTTCGCCGACGAGGTTGCCATTATCGAGATCAGGGA
The DNA here is from genome assembly GCA_036397315.1 of Methyloceanibacter sp. Classification (GTDB taxonomy): domain Bacteria; phylum Pseudomonadota; class Alphaproteobacteria; order Rhizobiales; family Methyloligellaceae; genus Methyloceanibacter. The sequence goes on from DASWJG010000251.1 coordinate 4,833, forward strand.
CAAGAAGCTGGCAGCGCTGCTTCAAACCGTTACCCGCACCATTTTCGAGAACCCGGAGGTGACGCCCGAGCGTCTTGCCGAGCGGCTCGACGGGAGCAGTCACGGCAAGCTCTTCGCGGCGCTCTGGCGGGACAGCGCCTTCAAGCGCGTCGCCTTCCTTCAGCCGGAGAGCCCCGCGGCCGAGGTCGAGGCGCAGTTCGCCGATCTGATCTATCGCTTCCGCGCGCTGCCGA
>DASWJG010000252.1:0-4929 GCA_036397315.1 Methyloceanibacter sp.
GCTCGCGCTCGTCCTTGGTCCGCACCGTCCAGGTGATCAGCGGCAGCCCGAACAGGCCCCACGCGATGAGCGGCGCGAGCGCCGGCAGCGCCCTGATATCGTAGGCGATGAAGTGGGGCCACGCGATGGCGGAGGTGAGCAAGTTCCGCATGGCAAGCCGCTGCCAGACCGAAAGATGCGACCAACAGCGCGGATCGTCGAACCGCTCGGCGACCAACCCGCGAGGGATGAGAGGCGCCACCTGGCGAAAGGCCGCCACCGAATAGGGGTCGAACGACATCACTGCGACGGGTCCTGGATAGGCTTCCAGCATTTTGGCGATATTCGCCTCGAACTTGCCGTCGCGCGCCCAGGTGCTCTTCACTTCGAGCAGGAGCGGCACATGGCCGTTGACCAGAGCAAGCAGGGCCGGAAGCGAGAGGATGTAGTCGGCGCTGTTGCGCAGGGGAATTCTCGACAATGCCGCGGCGTCGCGCGCAGCCACCGGGCCGGTCTCAGAGGTCAGCCGGTCAAGCGTCGCGTCGTGAAAAACAACCGGCATGTGGTCGAGGGTGCATTGCAGATCGACCTCGACGGCAAGGCCGGCGCCCATGGCCGCCCTGACCGAGGAGGCGCTGTTTTCAACGATGCCCTTGGCCGCATCGTGCAAACCACGATGGGCGATCGGCCGCTTCAACCAATAGAGTTCGGCCATGTGAGGCGCTCTGCCACGAGGGCCTAATCTACCGCGAAAATAGCATCGATCTCGACGGCGGCGTTGAGCGGCAAGCTGGCGCAGCCGATGGCGATGCGGGTATGAAGTCCCTTGTTGCCGAGGACCTCGACCATCAGCTCCGAGGCGGCATTGAGCACCTTGGGATGGTCGGTAAAGCCGGGAGCGGCGCTGACAAAACCATTGAGGCGCAGCAATTGCACGATGCGGTCAAGATCGCGCAACGCCGCCTTAGCCTGGGCCAGGATGTTGATGGCGCAAAGCCGAGCCGCCTCTTGCCCTTGACTCAGGTCGAGATCGGCGCCGAGCTTGCCTTCGGCTACAATCTTGCCGTCCTTGACCGGCAGCTGACCGGAAACGAAGAGCTGGCCGTCGAGGTGAAGATAGGGGACGTAGGAGCCGATCGCAGCTTTAGCCTCCGGGAGGGCGAGGTCGAGCGCCTTCAGCCGTGCTTCGATCTCTCCCGCCATGTCGCCTCCAATCGCCTTTCAGCGCCTTGCCTTAAGGTCTTAGACCATCGAGCAAATCCGGCCGCCCTGCAAGCGGCGCCCCCCTTAGGGGCCTCTTGTCCGGCGTGGCGGTTGGTGCGAAAAACGATCGGCGTCGGCCATTTGCCGGGCATGGCTGACTTAAGACGTGACTGGCGGAAGGGAAGCGAGAGGGCATGTTCGGTCTTGGCCAACGTCTGATGCTTGTGCTTCTTGCGGCCCCGCTGCTCGGCGGGACGCTCACCGGCCATGCTCAGGCGCTCGCCGCGAAAGAGCCGAACAAGCTCGTGGCGCATCGCGCCATCTACGAGATGACGCTCGATGACGCCCGCTCCGCCTCGGGCATCACCGGCATCGATGGCCGCATGGTGTTCGAGTTCACCGGCTCCGAATGCGACGGCTACTCGCTCAACATGCGCATGGTCACGCATATGACCGACTCTCAAGGCCAGACCAATCTAACCGACCTCAGATCCTCGACCTGGGAGCAGGGCGACGGCCAGAAGTTCCGCTTCCAGTCGGCACAATATCTGAACGACAAGCTCGGCGACGTCACCATGGGGCGGGCGGTGCGCGAGACGACGAACGAAGCGGTCAAGGTGAAGCTCAGCCAGCCTTCGCACGCGGAAATCGACCTTGCGGGGCAGGTGCTGTTTCCGACCCAGCATAGCCTTGCCCTGATCGATGCGGCTCAGACCGGTCAAGCGCTGTTCCAGGCGCGGATCTATGACGGGTCTGAGAAGGGACGGAAGGTCTACGATACCACTGCCTTCATCGGAACCATGGTTGAGCCCGGCGCCGATCCCAAGCTCGAAGCCGCCGCCAAGGATAAGGGGCTGGGCGAGCTTGCCTCGTGGCCAGTGTCGATTGGCTATTTCGAGCCCAAGGGCGGCGATCTGACGCCGAGCTACCAAATCGATTTTCGTCTCTACCAAAACGGCGTCAGCCGCGAACTCCTGATCGATTACGGCGACTTCTCGATCCACGGCACGCTGACCGCGCTCGAATATCTCAAGGCCCCAGAGTGCCGCTGACGGCCCCCCAGAGGCTTTCTTAGCGCCGCCCGCGACCCCACCGGAACCTCCGGCGCAAAATGGCCCCGGGCGAGCATCTCCGCACCGCACCGCAGGCCCACTTTGGGCGTTAGCCATGCCCAAAAATTCAGGTTTCCCGAGCGCTTTGCCACATATCTAAAGAGATTGGTTACAGGTTTACGGTGAAATCCGGCGAGCCGCGGAGGATGGGAGCGAACCACGATGTTTTGGAGGGTCAGAACGGCTCCGAGCGCCATGGCGCATTATAGGGAGATCGCCCATCATGGGCCGACCGAATCGCCAGGGCCGAGGCCGATGACGAAAACCGTTCTGATCGTGGAGGACAACGAGCTCAACATGAAGCTGTTCCACGATCTGCTCGATGCCCATGGCTACAAGACGCTGCAGACGCGGAACGGTATGGAGGCGCTCGCGCTCGCCCGCGAGCACCGTCCAGACCTCATCCTGATGGATATCCAGCTCCCCGAGGTATCGGGGCTCGAGGTGACCAAATGGCTGAAGGAGGACGATCAGCTCCGGCAGATTCCGGTGGTTGCGGTCACGGCCTTCGCCATGAAGGGTGACGAGGAGCGCATCCGCGAAGGCGGCTGCGAAGCCTACATCTCGAAGCCTATCTCCGTGTCGATGTTCCTCGACACAGTCAGACAGTTCATCGGCGAGGCACGGTAGGGAGCGATGACCGCACGCGTTCTTGTCGTCGACGACGTCGACGCCAATGTGAAGCTTCTGGAAGCACGGCTGACCGCCGAGTATTTCGAGGTGCGCACGGCTCGGAGCGGCCCCGAGGCGCTGCATATCTGCTCGCGGGAGCGGGCCGATGTGGTGCTGCTCGACGTAATGATGCCCGGGATGGACGGTTTCGAGGTCTGCCGGCGGCTGAAAGCCGAGCCGCGCACGCAGCATATCCCGTTGATCATGGTCACGGCGCTCGATCAGCCCTCGGACCGGGTGAAGGGGCTTGAGGCCGGAGCCGACGACTTCCTTACCAAGCCCGTCGACGACATCGCGCTGATCACGCGGGTGAAGAACCTGGCGCGGCTCAAAATGCTCACCGACGAGATGCTGATGCGCGCCTCGACCGAGGAGCAGATGGGCTTTGCCGCGACCCTGGGGATCAGGCTCGATCAACTCGGGCGCGACGGACGCATCCTCTTGGTCGAGGATCGCGACCGTTCGGCCGACCGCATCCTCGAGGCGCTCAAGGAGGAGCATCATGTCGAGCGCGAGGCCGATCTGGCCCGCGCCCTGTTGCGGCTTCCCGACGGCAATTTCGATCTCATGATCGTAAGCCTCAGCCTCGAGCACGCCGACGGCTTGAGGCTTTGCTCGCAGGTCCGCTCGCTCGACCGGACCCGGCACCTGCCCATCATGATCATCATCGAGCCGGGCGACGACGCCAGGCTGCTCCGGGGCCTCGATATGGGCGTCAACGACTATATCGTCCGCCCGGTCGACCCCAACGAGCTCTTGGCGCGCGTGCGCACCCAAATCAAGCGCAAGCGCTACACCGACTATTTGCGCACGCGGCTCGAGGAGACCGTCGAGATGGCGATCCTCGACCCGCTCACCGCGCTCCACAACCGCCGCTATATGACGGGTCACTTGAAGACCCTGTTCGAGGAGTCCTCGCAGCGCGGCAAGCCGCTCTCGGTGCTGTTGCTCGACATCGACTATTTCAAGGCCGTCAACGACAGCTATGGCCATGACGCCGGTGATTCAGTGCTGAGGGAGTTCGCCGCGCGCGTGCGCCGCAACATTCGCGGCATCGACCTCGCTTGCCGCCTCGGTGGCGAGGAGTTCGTCGTGGTCATGCCGGATACCGACCTGGCCAAGGCCTATCTCGTGGGCGAGCGGCTGCGCCAATGCATCGCGGCGGCTCCCTTCTATGCCGGGGAGCGGATCGGCACCCTCGAAGTGACGGCGAGCGTCGGCGTTGCCGCCCTCGAATTCGCCGACGATACGCCCGAGCTCATCCTCAAGCGGGCCGATCAGGCGCTCTACTGCGCCAAGCGTGACGGCCGCAACCGGTTGTCGCCGACGCGGCCTAGCAACCGCGCGCGGGCGCGGCGCCGGGACCTTGCGAATCACTTCGGGCCAAATCCGTGAGCTGAGCGTCTTTGCCCAGGCTGCCCCGATACTTGACGTGGCACCTGAAGGCTTAACCTTAAGGGGTTACAATGGCTCGCATTTTATCGTATTAAGATTAGGAATAAGATTGATTTCATCCCTTCGTTGGGTGTTTTATGATTTGACTGTGGCCGACGATTTGGACGCGGGGAGGCAAGTGGGGGGTAGGGGGCGCTTAGCGCGAAGTCTTGAGCGCGTCTTTCTCCTCAGCTTCCTCGTAACTAGAGATAACCCTGCGGAATGCTCAGGTCCGCCGCATCTCCTGGGTCCGTAGGGTTCGGCCGGCCGGAGCGCGGTTGAGTGGCCTCCTCGTTAGCGCCGCGTTTCGGCCGGCCACCCTTTAAGGTGGCCGTCACCCGTCGCCCTCTGTGGCCACAGGCGAACATCAGACCGACATGGCTCGACTTAAGCCAGCAAGCCGCTATTTGATCTTGGATTCTTTGAATTCGACGTGCTTGCGCGCGACCGGGTCGTATTTCTTGAACACGAGCTTCTCGGTCTGATTGCGCGGGTTCTTCTTGGTCACATAGTAGTAGCCCGTGCCGGC
>DASWJG010000253.1:0-1662 GCA_036397315.1 Methyloceanibacter sp.
GACGAGGCGCATCGATTTGCCATCGGCGCCCATCGGGCAAAGCGCAAGAAGGCGATCACCGCCTCGCCGCTCGACGAGGTGCCGGGCATCGGTCCACAGCGCAAGCGCGCCCTGCTCAAGCATTTCGGCTCGGCCAAGGCCGTGAGCCGCGCGGGTATGGCCGATCTCGAGGCGGTGGGGGGCATCAGTGCCCAGATGGCGCGGACGATCTATGATTATTTCCATGAGCGCGGGTAGCTGATTTGGGTGGACAGTCCGACATGGCGCAGCAAGGTTTGACGACCCCGCGCGAGGCCCGGCGTGCTCGCTTCGCGAGTCTGCCGAACATCCTTACCTATGGCCGCATCCTCGCCATTCCCGCGCTCGTCGCCTGTTTCTTCGTCACCGGCGATTGGGGCCGCTGGGTCGCCATGTGGATCTTCATCGCCGCCGGCGTCAGCGATTTCCTCGACGGCTATCTGGCGCGGGCGTGGCAGCAGCAAAGTACCGTCGGGCGCATGCTCGATCCCATCGCCGACAAGCTGATCGTGGCAGCGGCGCTGCTCATGCTCGCCGCCGATCAAACCATCGCCGGCTGGTCGCTGTGGGCCGGCGTCATCATTCTCTGCCGCGAGATCCTGGTCTCGGGCTTGCGCGAGTTTCTCGGCACGCTCGCCGTCTCCGTGCCGGTGACGCGCCTCGCCAAGTGGAAGACCGTGGTGCAGATGGTGGCCATCGGCTTCCTGCTCGCCGGAAGTGCGGGCGACAAGATCTGGCCTTACACCACTCTGTTCGGGCTCACGCTGCTATGGATCGCCGCCAGCTTCACGCTCTATACCGGCTATGATTATCTCAGGGCCGCGTTTCGCCACGCCATGACCGAGGATTGAGTCGATGCGTCTCCTCTATTTCGCGTGGGTCAAGGAGAAGGCGGGCATTGCCGCCGAAGAGATCGAGCCGCCCGCTGACGTGGCGACCGTCGCCGAGCTAATCGTCTGGCTGAAGACCCGCGGCCCCGAATTCGCCAACGCCTTCGCGCGCTCCGAGGTGATCCGTGCGGCGATCGACCAGACCCATGTCCGCCATAACGCCAAGATCGCCGGCGCGCGCGAGATCGCCTTCTTTCCGCCGGTGACCGGAGGCTAGCGTGATCAGGGTGCAACAAGAGGATTTCGATATCGGCGCGGAGATTGCGCAGCTGAAGGCGCCCCGGAGCGATACCGGCGCCATCGTGACTTTCATCGGTACCGTGCGCGACCAGCAAGGCGCCGTCACGGAAATGTCGCTGGAGCATTATCCCGGCATGACCGAGCGCGAGCTTCAACGCATCGAGACGGAAGCGTGCGCACGTTGGCCCCTGCAAGCGAGCCTGATCGTGCATCGCACCGGCACGCTCAGGCCCGGCGACAACATCGTGCTGGTGGTGACAGCGTCGGAGCATCGCGACGCCGCCTTCGACGCCGCAAAGTTCCTCATGGATTATCTCAAGACCAGCGCGCCGTTCTGGAAGCGCGAGGCTGGACCCGGCGGCGCAAGGTGGGTCGAGGCGTCGGTGAGCGATGACGCTTCGGCCGCGCGGTGGAAGCCGAAGACCGCAGCCGAATGATCTGTAATCTTGCGTGGAGTCCTTTCGCGGATCGGCCTAAGGCATGGAGTCCATTTTGGTTGAACTGGCAAAGCCGT
>DASWJG010000254.1:0-4416 GCA_036397315.1 Methyloceanibacter sp.
ATGCATCTCCTCACCGCGAAGGAGGCCCAGGAGCTGTGGCCGCTGATGCAGGTCGACGACGTCGTGGGTGCCGCTTTCCTTCCGACCGACGGACAGGCGTCCCCCACGGATATCACCATGTCGCTCGCCAAAGGGGCGCGCATGGGAGGCGTCAAGATCGTCGAGGGCGTAACAATCACCGGCGTCGAGGTCGAGAACGGGCGCGTGCGCGCCGTCGTCACGGACGGGGGGCGGATCGCTTGCGACAAGCTCGTGATCTGCGCCGGCCAGTGGTCGCGCGCGATCGGGCGCATGGCCGGCGTCAACATTCCTCTCATATCGGTGCAGCACCAATATCTCATCACCGACCGAATCGACGGCGTGACGCCGAACCTGCCGACGCTGCGCGATCCGGACCGTCTCACCTATTGGAAGGAGGAGGTCGGGGGGCTCGTGATGGGCGGCTACGAGCCCAATCCCAAGCCGTGGGCAACCGAGGGATTGCCGGAGAATTTCGAGTTCCAGCTTCTCGACAGCGATCTCGACCATTTCGAGCCCTTGCTCGAACTCGCGGCCGGCCGCGTGCCAGCCATGCAAACGGCGGGCATCAAGGAGTTCATCAACGGACCGGAAAGCTTCACACCCGACGGGAATTTAATCCTGGGGGAGGCGCCTGAGGTGCGCGGCGTCTTTGTGGGGGCCGGCTTCAACGCGTTCGGCATCGCCGCAGGCGGCGGCGCTGGCATGGTGCTTGCCGAGTGGGTCGCCAAGGGCGAGCCGCCTTACGATCTGTGGCCGGTCGACATTCGCCGTTTTGGCAAGAACCATCTCGACACGAACTGGGTGCGCACACGCACGCTTGAGGCCTACGCCAAGCACTACACGATGGCCTGGCCGTACGAGGAATATCGCTCCGGGCGTCCGCTGCGCCGCTCGCCACTCTATGACAGGCTGAAGGCGCAAGGAGCCTGCTTCGGCGAGAAGATCGGTTGGGAACGGCCGAACTGGTTTGCCGATCTTGCGAGCGGGGAGAGGGCCGAGGACATTTACAGCTACGAGCGCCAGAACTGGTTCGATGCTGTCGGCCGTGAGCACAAGGCAGCCCGCGAGCGTGTCGCCGTGTTCGACCAGACGTCTTTCTCCAAGTACCTTCTGGTCGGCCGCGATGCGGAACAGGCGCTATCGTGGATTGCCGCCAACGATGTCGCAAAGCCGCCGGGTCATCTCATCTACACGCAGATGCTGAACGGCCGTGGCGGCATCGAGTGCGACCTGACGGTCGGCAGGCTATCTGAGACCGAATATTACATTGTGACCGGCACCGGCTTCGCCACGCACGATTTCGACTGGATCTCGCGCTCGATTCCGGGTGGGCTCGATGCCCGCCTGATCGATGTCACCTCTTTGCATGCCGTGCTTTCGGTCATGGGGCCTCGATCGCGCGATGTCCTCCAGGGTCTGACCGAGCACGACATTTCGAATGCCGCCTTCCCGTTCGGCAGAGTGAGGCGAATTACCGTCGCCGGGGCGCCTGTGCTGGCGCTCCGTGTCACCTATGTCGGCGAGCTTGGCTGGGAGCTCCACATCCCCGTCGAGTTTGCCGCAAGCGTTTACGACGCGCTGATGGAAGGCGGAAGGCCACACGGCATCGCCAATGCCGGCTACCGCGCCATCGAGTCGCTGCGATTGGAGAAGGGCTACCGCGCCTGGGGTGCCGATATCGGGCCCGACCACTCGCCGCTGGTTGCCGGCCTCGGCTGGGCGGCGAAGCTGAAATCGAGCACACCATTTCAGGGACGCGCCGCACTCGAGGACCAGGCCTCAAGACCGCTGCCGCGCCTGCTCGCCGGGTTCACCACCGATCCTGCGGTCGTGCTATTGGGACGCGAAACCATCTATCGCGACGGCAAGCGCGTGGGCTGGCTTACGAGTGGTGGCCACGGCTATACGGTCGACCGCTCGATCGGATATGGCTACGTCCGCGATCCGGAGAATGGTGTCGATCGCCACAAGTTGCTTTCCGGCCGCTACGAGCTCGAAGTCGCCACCGTGCGCGTGCCCGCGGACGTATTTCTCGATCCGCTCTACGACCCAACGATGTCGCGCGTTAAATGTTGAGGCGTCGTCCACTGACTCACATAGTTGGTGGAGCCGTCATCTGCTGCGTCGCACCGTCGCCGCCCGACAGGTCGAGCAACTCAGCGACGGTGGGGCTAGCGGGCCGGGCCATGACCGCTTCGACGGCACCGGTCTGGAGGATGCGCCCGCCCTGGAGGACGCACATCCGGTCCGCCAGCCGGATCACGTCGTCGAGATCGTGCGTCACCAGGATCACCGGCATCGACAGCTCGCGGCGCAACTCCATAAGCTCGCGGCGCAAACGGCGGCGCGTCACCCGATCCACGGCGGAAAACGGCTCGTCCAGCAACAGAATGTCCGGCCGGCGCGCGAGCGCGCGGGCGACCGCCACGCGCTGCTGTTGGCCACCCGAGAGCAATGCCGGCCGGCGATCCTCGAGCCCTTCGAGATGCATGCGCTGAAGCAGCGCGCGGGCCTCACCGTGGCGCTCCTTGGGCCGAACATCGCCGAGAGCCTCCATCACGTTCTCGGCGGCGGTCAGATGCGGAAAGAGCGCGTAGGACTGGAACACCATGCCGACCCGGCGCTCGCGTGCCGGCACGCTGATACCGGCTTCGCCATCGAGCCAGACCGACCCATTGCAAACGACCCGCCCGCCTGACGGCACATAGAGGCCGGCGATGGCCTTGAGCGCCGTCGATTTGCCGCTTCCCGATGGACCGACCAAAGCCAGAATCTCGCCGGGAGCGACGGTGAGTTCGACATCGAGAGGGATGGGGCTTGCCTGGTGGAGCTTGGCCGTGAGGCCGGCTTGCGCGGCAGGGACATCACGCATGGCGCCGGCCAATGCGCTGAGTGAGTGTGTAGCTGAGAGCGATGGCCACCAGCGAAATCAGCAGCAGCAACGCCGCCATCCGCCCCGCCGCGGCGTCATCGAAGGCTTGCACGCGATCATAGATCGAAATGGCGATAGTTTTGGTCTCGCCGGGAACGCTGCCGCCCACCATCAACACCACCCCGAACTCCCCTAGAGTGTGGGCGAAGGTCAGCACCATGCCGGTCAGGATGCCGGGCCAGGCGAGCGGCAACTCGATCCGCCGTACCATGCGCCACCATGGCATGCCACATGTCGCGGCGGCGTCGCGCAAGTCCGGTGCGATAGCCTCGAAGGCGCGTTGTATCGGCTGCACGGCAAACGGGATGTTGATGATGACAGAGGCGACGAGAAGTCCCTGGAAGGAGAAAACGAGCGTGTGGCCGAACAGCCGCTCATAGGCTTGCCCGAGCCATGACCCCGATCCGAACGCCACCAGCAGATAAAAGCCGAGCACGGTCGGCGGCAGGACCAATGGCAGCGCAACCGCCGCTTCTACGATCGCCTTGCCGCGAAACGATCGCACCGCCAGCCAGCGTCCTAAAGCCACGGCCAATGGGATTAACGCCAGAACCGTGAGACCGCCGAGTCGCAAGCTGAGCCAGAGCGCGTCCCAATCCATCGCGCGGCACTCAGGACGATTCGCCGGGAAGGGCAAAACCGTAGCGCCGCATGATGGCGCGGGCGCTCGCACCTTGCATGAAGGCGTAGAATGCCTGCGCGGTCTCGCCGGCCCCCTTGATGAGGACCATGCGTTGCCTTAAGGGCTCGTGCCAGTTGTCAGGGATGAGGGTATAGGTCCCGAGTTTCGACACGTCCGGCGACAGCGCCAGCGAATAGGCAATGATGCCCCCTTGCGTGGCACCGGAGGTCGCGAACTGTGTGGCCTGAGAAACATTCTCGCCAAGGACCAGCCGGTCCTTGATTTCTTCCCACAGCCCGAGATGGCGCAAGGCCTCTTCGGCTCGCCGCCCGTAAGGCGCGTGCGCAGGGTTGGCGATGGCAAATTTCTTCACCCGGCCGTCGGCCAGCGCCGCCTTGAGGTCGGCAAGCGAGCCGTCTGCCTTCAAGGGCGAGCCATGCGGTGCGATGATGACGATGCGGCCGACTGCATAAAGCGTTCCGTCATCAACGGTGAAGCCCTTTGCGGCCAGGTCGAACACCAACTGCTCGTCGGCCGACAAGAACATTTGGAATGGCCCATTTTGCAGAATCTGCCGGAAGAAATTGCCCGACGAGCCGAATGTCAGCGTCACCTCGCGCTGGGTTTCCTTCGTGAAGGCCTCGGCCACCTCCGTGAGCGCGAATCGCAAATCGGACGCCGCAGCCACGACGGGCACATTCTGTGCGCGGGCAGGTGCCTCCAGGCCGAGCAGCAAGCCGCCAAACAGAGCTGCGAAACAGAGCAATTTCATCTTCATCGTCGCCACCGTTCAGCCGATATGGCCATTAGGCCATATCGAAAAAGGTGACGCCGCACCAGC
>DASWJG010000255.1:0-1991 GCA_036397315.1 Methyloceanibacter sp.
TTGCGGCGGCGCGGCGGACTTCTTCTTGTAGACGAGGCCTTCATGGATGTCGGGCCTGAAGGCGCGAGCCTCGGGGGTCAGGTCGAGTGCGGCAACATCGTCGTGCTGCGTTCTTTCGGCAAGTTCTATGGGCTTGCGGGATTGAGGCTGAGTTTTGCCATTGCTGCGCCAAATATCGCGGCTCGGATCGCCGCCGCGCTCGGTCCCTGGCCTGTCTCAAGCGCAGCTCTCGCAATCGGCGCGGCGGCTTTGGCCGATACGCAATGGAAGGAGAGAACCCGCATCATGCTCGGCGAGGCGGCGCTCAAGCTCGACACTTGTCTTGGCAAGGCAGGGCCCGAGATCATGGGCGGGACGTCGCTATTCCGCCTGGTGCGGACCAAGGAGGCGGCGCGACTCTTTCAGTCTCTCGGGCAGGCCGGCATCATGGTGCGGCGTTTCGCCGAGCATCCTATATGGCTGCGCTTCGGCCTTCCCGGCGGCGAGTCTGAGTGGCGAAGGCTCGAGACAGCGCTCGCATCCTTCGCGACATCGCGGACCTAACTGATTAGTGAGCCCAGCGCCGCGCGTGCTGTTGGGCTGCCTCGAGGTTGCCTTGCGCCTCTTCCGGCAACAGCCTCGCGATCACGCCCATGGCAAGCTCGACGGAGATCTCGCTGCCACCGCACTCCTTGAGCTGCTCGCGTAACCAGCCGTAGATCTCCTCGTCACCGGCTTTGAGGCCGACGGCGATCTCTTCAAGCATCTGCACCAATGATTCTGCTGCCATCGCGCCCCTCCATTCGACCTAGCCCAAATGCTTATGGCTGCGGCCGCCTTGTTCGCGCTCCTGGTGCGAGTCCCCCTCCGACTCGCTCATCATACTAGGTCTTGTGCGGCTTGGACGTGGCGATCCTGCCACAGTGTGAAGCTTTTCGGTCAGTCCGCCCCTGGGCCTGGGCCGACGAAGGAGAGCGGCCTCACCGAGGCAGTGCTTTTCGGCTCCCCCTCGGCTTCCGCCACCGGCACGCCCCGCCCCAGGGATGGCTGGCAATAATGACGGCCGTTCCGGGCATTGCTGACCAAGAGATCGACATGGATGTGGTTGTAGTGGTAGCGGTCGCTGCCCGGTCCGAGCACGGTATAGAATTCCGCGCAGGCGCCGGCGAACACCGCCTGGAGGAACGCCCTCTCGCGTGGGCCGCCTCGCGACCAGCTTCTCATCACGCTGATGTCCTGGCCGCCGGCCAGACGAAAGCCGGCGATGTCCAGGGCATTGCCGAACGCGTGCTCAGAAATGTTTCCGTACCGATTGCCGTTGCGGCCGCGGCAGCCATAGGACGCGATCTGTTTGATCTCGACCACGGGGCGCCCGAAATAGCGGTAGGCGGCGGGCTGCACCGTCGTCTTCACCCAGCGATCGAGCCCCGCCGTCAGCGGGCACCCGATCGTGGCCGGCGGTGAGACTCCCACCCTGCCGCCCGACAGTCCTGAGACGCGCAGAGGTCGCTCGAGCCCGCAGACGCCGGGCCCATCGATCGTTGTCATGGACTGCACATAGGGGGAGGCGCGGACGGCCCCGCTGGCGAGGCAAGCATGCTCCGTCTCGCTGCGCCACGGCGCGCGCTGGCCGGAATTGAACGTCCCTCCGCCGCCGCAGCCGATGAGTGCCGCAAAGCAAGCAGCAACGGTCAGGCCCGCTACGAGATACAGAACCCGTGCCCCCATGGCCTCTAAATTGAGGCCAAGTGTCTGAAAAATGTTTCAATGGCGCCTGGGCAGGCTCTTAAGGGCCTCGATCTCCGCCAAAAAAAGAAAGGCCGCCCGCGAGGGCAGCCCTTCCCGTGTCGACCGCGGTCCCGCTAAGGACCGCCTGGACTGGCGTCGCTTAGCGGACGCTATAGACCTCACCAGAGGTGAGCATCCAGGCTCCGGAAATCGGCGACCGCGGATTATGACCTTGAGACACTGGATCACCTCCTTTCGATTGTTGCTGGGATGGCCCCATATAG
>DASWJG010000256.1:0-4808 GCA_036397315.1 Methyloceanibacter sp.
CAAAATGGTCCATGCTGCGCTTCTCCTTCTGATGCTTGAGGCCGCAAACGCGGACCTCGTTTCACCATCAGCCTGAAGCGCAGCACCCCAAATCTTCAGCTATCCACAAGTACGCCGGCCGATTACCCCATCTTTGGGTCAGTTGCTGACTTCGCGGGCCTCATCGCACTTGAAGGCGCTTGATCGACCTCTAAAGCACGTCGCCGGCCGCGAACACGCCCACCCGACCTACCTGTGACTTTTCGGTAACGCGGCGGACTTATTCCAGCCTGCCTTTATGCCGCCTAAGAATTGCCACGCTCAGAATGCCAGCATTGCCAATCAGACTTTGCGCGTACGAGAGGGAAAATCGTAAGCCTACACGGGGGGAAAGCCTGGCCCATTGGCCGGGCTTTCTTTTGGCGTGCACTCCGAGTGAATCGAAGACGAGGCAGCTTTTGAGAAGCGGCTAAGGAAGATCGCGAAGGCACCCGCGCCGAAGGACGCAAGTTTCAAAGGTGCCAAGCCAAAGCGGACTAAATGATCTAATCGGTATGCGTCAGAATGCGGTCGATGCGCTTCCTGGCATCCGCCAGGGCATCTTCCTTTCGTGACGTCAGACTTCTCAGAGTGGATCGCGACAGAATGGGCAAATCTGAGCGCGTGGGGTAGACGCTGACGCACCACTGTGACCATTGACGCCTCGGTACAATGTCATATCCGCGATACCGGCTAGTTTCTGTGGTTGTCATTTGAACGTCGGGCTCATTTCATAAGCCCCCGTCTTTTGCCGTAACGCCGCAACGTCAATGCGGTTTCGTCATCAGGGGAAAAAAGAAGAAGCCCCGGAGACGGGGGGGCCACTCGGGGCTTCTTGGTTCCTTTGGGGGAACAATGATGGGGAGGGAAAATCCCATCAAGCCTATTAGCTAACCATCGCGCACCGCTTTTACAACCCCGGCCAAGTTAGCCGGGGTAGTGGCGCGTATGTCCCGAAATGTCGGCTTTGGGTCGAAGCGGACAGGGCACCGCGCAACCCGCTGGTCGGCTTCTCCGACTTTGGAAAACTTGAACGCTGGCAGCTCTGGCTAGCCGCGGCGGGAAGCGACCCAGGCGGTGGTGTCTTGCAGCACCTCGGTGAAGGCCTGGTTCAGAGCCGCCATGGCATCGCCGGGGGCATCGCTCTTGGCCGCAACGCGGGCGCTGAACCCTTTGGACGCGACCACCCTGCCGGTCGAGGTGTTGATCAGCTTGGCGAAGATATCGATCTCGGCCGCCGCGGGTCCGCTCGAAACGTCGATCTGGAACGCACGGAGCTCGGTGGCAAGAGCATATTGCCCGGTGGAGGCGCTCACGGACTTGACCGCGCCGGAGTTCTGGAAGGTCTCGATCATCCGCGCCTGGACGAGCCGGGGCAGCCGGTCGCCCCAGGCGATCCCCTTGTAGTAGGAGATCTGATCGGCCTTCGGGCGCACCATCAGGCGGCTGGTATCGAGCGAGGAGACGGCAGTCGGCTCATTGACGAGGAGCTGCCACTGGGCGGGCTTGGCAGCGCCGGCGAAGGAGCGCGGGGCGATCAGATCGTAGGTGGTCGGGGGCCTTGAGCCCGCCAAAGCGCAACCCAGCAGGCTCAGGCAAAGCAAGCCTGTAGCGAGCGTCGGCGCCGATCGCGACATGTTCGATTGCCCCCTGTTAGGAGACACTCCCCGTGGGCCCTCGAGGGTACACTATCGTCCTTTTGGAGTGTATTCCGGGACCTGGTTTCCACCAAGCAAAAAACCCTTGGGATCAGCCTCCAGCTTCTCCAGAATCCGGTTCAGCGTCACTGCCGTGCGGCGTCCCTCGCGCATGAAATTACCGAACTCCTGAAGACTATCCCGCGCCTGGCGGGTCAGGCCATCCATGTTGTTTCCCAGAGAGACTTCGAGCTTGCTCGACAATGACTTGAAGGATTCCGCACCGTCCTTCACGTCGGTGATGGCTAGGCCGATATCCTCCTTCTTTTCGGCGAGCATGGTGGTGAACTGCTCGACATTGGTCATCGTCGTGCTGATCGCCTTCTCATTCTGGTCGAGGAGAGCGTTCAGCTTGGAAATGAACACATTGGCATGGTTCAGCGCCGCCGAGCCCGCTTCGAACACGCCTTGGCCCGAGCCAGCATCGGCTTGGATGACGGGAACGGGGTTCTCGGCCGTGGCAACCAGAAAAGGAGAATCGGGGGAGCCCGGCGTGATCTGAATGCCGCTGCCGCCGGTCAGACCCATCGACTGGATGGTCGCGTGGGAATTCTCGCGTATCGGCGTGTCGTCGCGGACGCTGATGAGGACCTGGACCTTGCGGGCGTCTTGCGGATCGAGCGCGAAGGACTGGACCTCGCCGACCCTAATGCCGTTGAAACCGACACTCGAGCCGGTGGTCAGCCCCGCCACCGAGCTCTCGAACACGATGGCGTAGCGTTTACCGCCTCCGGCGAAGTTGCTCATCCAAAACACGAAGATGAAAGCGAGCACCAGCACGCCGAGCACGAAACCGCCGATCATCAGGTAGTTAGCTTTGGTTTCCATCAAGCCGGTTCCTCAAAACGCGATACGCATCAGGCGGGTATTCGCGGCCGTTCGCCCGGCGTCGCCGCGCGCGCCCGTTCGCCGCAGAAATATTCCTTGATCCACGGGTGATTCGGATGGCGCTGCAATTCGGTGGGCGATCCCGTCCGCACAATCTTCTTGTCGGCAAGCACGGCCACCCTCTCGCACACGGTGAAAATGGTATCAAGATCGTGGGTGACCATATAGACCGTTAGGCCAAGTGTCTGTTGCAGCTTGCGAATCAGGTGGTCGAAATCCGACGCGCCGATCGGATCGAGACCGGCCGTAGGCTCATCCAGGAACACAATCTCAGGATCGAGCGCGAGCGCTCTGGCCAACCCCGCACGCTTGCGCATGCCGCCCGAGAGTTCGGAGGGGAATTTGTGCGCGGCGTTGGGCGGAAGTCCGACCATGGAGAGCTTGAGGAAGGCGAGATCGTCCATCATCGCCTGCGGCAGCTCGAGATGCTCGCGCATCGGCACCTGGATGTTCTGCAGCACGGTGAGCGAGGAGAAGAGAGCGCCGTCCTGGAAGAGAATGCCCCACCGTCGCTCGATATCGAGGCGATCCTGCGGCGACAGCGTCTTGGTGTTCTGTCCGAACAGCCCGACATCGCCCGCGTCAGGCTTCACCAGGCCGGTGATCACGCGCATCAAGACCGACTTGCCCTGGCCCGAGCCGCCGACGATGGCGAGGATCTCGCCGCGATAGACGTCGAGATTGAGCCCGTCCCAAATCTGATGGCTGCCGAAGCTCTTGGCGAGCCCGCGCACGCGGATCACAACCTCTCGTCCGTTCTCGACGATCACACCCCGATCCCCGACAGGAACATGGCGAAGACGGCATCCAAAATTATCACCAGGAAGATCGCCTTGACCACGGCGCTGGTCACGTGGGTGCCGAGGGATTCGGCGCTGCCTTCGACTTTCAGGCCTTCCAGGCAGCCGACCAGCCCAATGATGACAGCCGCGAACGGCGCCTTGATCATGCCGGCCATGAAGTGCTGGAAGTCCACCACGTCGCGCAGCTTGTCCATGTAGTTGGAGGCGTCGAGACCGAGTACGGCGAAAGCCATCAACCCGCCGCCGGCAAGTCCCATCAGGTCGCCGATAAAGGTGAGCAGCGGAAGCGCCACGACCAAAGCCAGGATGCGGGGGAGGACGAGCGTATCCATCGGGTCGATGCCGAGCGTGCGCATGGCGTCGATCTCCTCGCGCATCTTCATCGAGCCGATCTCGGCGGTGAAGGCCGAGCCCGAGCGGCCCGCCACCATGATGGCGGTGAGCAAAATGCCCACCTCGCGGAGCGCGAGAATGGCCACCATGTTGACCGCGAACGGCTCGGCTCCGAACGGCTTTAACTGGACCACGCCCTGCTGCATCACCACGGCGCCGATCAGAAAGCAGATCAGCGCAATGATCGGCACCGCCCGGAAGCCGGCATGGTCGAGATGATGGATGAACGAGGTGGTGCGGAAGCGCCAGGGCTGGCGGATCATGCGGCCGAGCGCGGCGGTGACCTCGCCGAGAAAGCCGGTGAGCTGGACGGTATCGCGCCAGACGCCGGTCAGCGCCCGTGTCATGTCCTCGCTGAAAAATTGAAGGGGGCTTCGCTTCTCGAGCTTCGGCCGCTCGGCATGACCCCGGCGCTGCACCTCCTCGATGAGGATGCGGAAGGCCTCGGTCGCACCGGCGTAGCGGGTGCGCAAGCCGCTCTTCTCCCAGGCCGCCGCGGTGCGTTGCAGAAGCATGGCGCCGGCGGTGTCGATCTCGGCGATGCCGGCGATGTCCATCTCGCCGGTGAAATCGGGGGTCGGCGGGATGGGCACGCGCAAGCGCTTCAGAGCCGTGTCGAGCTGGGTGGCCTCGGCCACGGTCCAGGCACCGGTCGCGACCAGACGGAAGGTCGTGCCCCTGAGCTCGACGCGGAAGCCCGGGGCGCGGGCTTGGGTCGGCAGGACAAGCTGGTGGTCGCGCTTAAGCATGGAACGGCTTAGCTTGCTGGAGTTGATCCGGTAGAGCCCGCGGCGAGCCTCCTGTTTTTGACCGAAAATCCAGGAGAAAGAAAGGCGTTATGGCGGGTCCTGAGGCTGAGCTTAACGGCGGCGCGACCGGGGGCGCGCCCCGCCTCACGGTCAGCGTCGAGCGCTGGCCGATCAGGGGCGGCTTCGCCATTTCGCGCGGCGCCAAGCACGAGGCGGTGGTGGTGGTCGCCGCGGTCAGCGACGGCCCACACACCGGCCGG
>DASWJG010000257.1:0-5110 GCA_036397315.1 Methyloceanibacter sp.
AGAATGGCGTTGGCGCCGAGCCGCTTCTTGTTCTCCGTTCCGTCGAGATCGCGCAAGGCTTGATCGAGCCCGCGCTGGTCGCTGGCATCGAAGCCGGTGAGGCTCTTGCGGATCTCGCCGTTGACCGCCTCGACCGCCTTCTTCACGCCCTTGCCGCCATAGCGCTTGCCGCCGTCTCGAAGCTCGTGTGCCTCATGCGCGCCGGTCGATGCGCCGGACGGGACAGCGGCGCGGCCATGGTGGCCTCCTTCAAGCATCACGTCGACCTCGACGGTCGGATTACCGCGGCTGTCCAAAATCTCCCGGCCGACGATGGTGGCGATGGCGGTCATGCGAGGGTCCTTTGGCGAATATTCGGCCCTCTTAGCCTAGGCGGCCAAGAAGCGGAAGGCGTATATGTAGCCGACAGTTCCGGGCTTTTCGCAGGTAGTCGATGCAGACATCACATAAGGCCGGCGCGTTGGTGCTCTTTTCCGGCGGGCAGGACTCGACCGTCTGTCTCGCTTGGGCGCTTGACCGCTATGACCGGGTCGAGACGATCGGCTTCGACTACGGTCAGCGCCACGGCATCGAGCTTGAGTGTCGGCAGCGCGTGAGGAGCGAGATCGCGCGCCGCTTTCCCGCCTGGGCGAAGCGCCTCGGTCCCGACCATGTGATCGACGTGGCGAGCTTCGGCGCCATCGGCGATACGGCGCTGACCTCCGACGCCGAGATCGTGATGCTGGCGTCAGGCCTCCCCTCCACCTTCGTACCCGGACGCAACCTCGTCTTCTTCACCTATGCGGCGGCGCTCGGCTACCGGCGCGGGCTCACCACGCTCGTCGGCGGCATGTGCGAGACGGACTATTCCGGCTATCCCGATTGCCGCGACGCGACCTTGCGCGCGCTGCAAGAGGCGATCAGGCTCGGCACCGAAATTCCGTTCACCATCGAGACGCCGCTAATGTGGCTCACCAAAGCCGACACCTGGGCGCTCGCCGAAGAGCTTGGCGATGAGGCCTTGGTCGAACTCGTCATCGAGGAAACCCATACCTGCTATCGCGGCGAACGAGGCGTGCGGCATGACTGGGGCTATGGCTGCGGGACGTGCCCGGCCTGCGAGCTCCGCGCCAAAGGCTTCGCCGCGTGGCAAGCATCGCGCGCCGCAGCGCGCACAGCGGCGGGTTAGCGCCGAATCCGCCCGAGCTTCCCCATCATCACATTTGGGGCCGGGCTGAACGCCCTCCCCGTGCCACAGAACCCAATCGGTTGTATAATTGACCTCGAAGGGCGGGGGCTGGCGCTACTCATCGAGTGGGTACACCCACTCCAGCTACGGAGGTCCCGCTATGAAAGTTAAGGAGGCCATGCACAAGGGCGTCGACTGGGTTGGCCCGGACACCCCTGTTACCGAACTCGCGAAACTGATGTGCGAGCATGACATCGGCGCCATTCCGATCGGCGAGAATGACCGGCTCATCGGCATGGTGACCGACCGCGACATCATCTGCAAAGGATTGGCGAAGGACAGCTTCAAAGCCCGCAGCGCGACGGCGCGTGAGGTGATGACTCCCGGCATCCATTGCTGCCGGGAGGACGATGATCTCGCCAAGGCTGTGCGGCACATGGAGGCGCTGAAGATCCGCAGGCTGCCCGTGATCAACAAGAGCAAACGGATGGTCGGCATCCTCAGTCTCGGGGACATCAGCCGTTCGGCGCCGAACGATCTGCTGTCCGAGTGGGCCAAGAGCGTTTCAGCCCACCACCACTGAAGGTACAGGCCCGGCGCCCGCCGGAAGACCCTACCAGCCGGGCGCCGGGTTGATCGCGACGGAGAAGAAAGACAGCAGTGCGGTGACGTGCCGCACCCGCGGGTCGCTTGGGCCATTACCCTTCGATCGGTAATCCGCGGTTTCCGCTGAATGGAGGTCTCCATGGCAGGAACGCGCAACACTTCGACCGTGACGGAAGCCGTCGCCGTTTTCCATGACGTTCCATCGTTTCAGGCCGCCATCGACGACCTGCTGTTGGCCGGTTTTGACCACGGCGACATCAACGTGCTCGCACATGAGGACACGGTCACCTCGAAGCTCGGGCGCGAGTACCAGTCGACCGACGAGTTCGAGGACAGCACCGAGGCGCCGCGGATCGGCTTTGTGCCGAAGGAGACGATCGGCGATGCCGAAGGCGCCGTCATTGGCGCAGGCGTCTATGTGCCGGCCATCGCCGGCAGCCTCGCGGTCGTGGCCTCGGGCGGTACGATGCTTGGCGCATTTGCGGCGGCGGCCATCGCCGGCGGAGCTGGCGGCTTGATCGGGGCGGCTCTGGCGCGGTTCATTGGCAACGAGCATGCCAAGCACCTCGATCAGCATCTGCACCGTGGCGGCCTGTTGCTGTGGGTCAGAACGTGCGACGCCGAGCGCGAGAAGAAGGCGCTCGAGATTTTGCGCCGTCACTCTGGCCACGATGTCCATTTGCACGAGCTTCCCGAGCGAGCGGGCAGCGAGAGCGACGTTCCGCACGAACGCCCGCGGGTCATCCATCTGCTCGACTGGACTATCCGTTTCTAGTACCGCCCGCGGGGCGGTGTGATGCCCTTGCTCCCGACGCTGCGAAGCGCCAAGTTCTGCTCATGTATGCCGTCAAGGAGATCTACTACACGCTGCAAGGCGAAGGGGCGCAGACCGGGCGCGCGGCCGTGTTCTGCCGCTTCGCTGGCTGCAATCTGTGGTCGGGCCGCGAACAGGACCGCGCGGAGGCAACCTGCAATTTCTGCGACACCGATTTCGTCGGCACCGATGGGCCCGGCGGCGGCAAGTTCGCGAAGCCGGAGGACCTCGCCGGGGCGTGCCGCGCAGCCTGGCGCGGCAATTCAGGGACGCGCGCCTTTGTGGTGCTGACCGGCGGCGAGCCCATGCTGCAAGTGGACGAGCCGCTGATCGTCGCGCTCCATGAAGCGGGCTTCGAGATCGCCATCGAGACCAACGGCACCTTGCCCGTGCCGCGCTCGATCGACTGGATCTGCGTGAGCCCCAAGGCCGGCGTGCCGCTCGTCCAACGCTCGGGCGACGAGCTGAAGCTCGTCTACCCACAAGAAGCGCTCGATCCGCGTGAGATCGAGGCGCTCGATTTTGCCCATTTCCTGCTCCAGCCCATGGACGAGGATGCCAAGACGCCAGCGAATCTCTGCGCCGCCATTGACTATTGCCAAGCCCATCCCAAATGGCGCTTGAGCCTGCAAACCCATAAGCTGCTCGGCTTGCCTTGAGTTTGGCGTTCAAGGCCTAAGCCCTGGCAGCGGCACGCGAAATCCCCTAAACAGCCATTATGCGCGTCTATAAAGAGTTCTTTTTCGAAGCCGCCCATTTTCTTCCGTCGGCGCCCCCCGGCCATCCCAATGCGCGGGTGCACGGACATTCCTTCCGCGTCCGTGTCGCCGTGGACGGCGAGCCTGAGAAGAAGACCGGCATCCTCGTCCATTTCGATGACCTCGAAGACGCGGTCGCCGACGCCCGCGACGCGCTCGATCATCGTATGCTCAACGAGGTCGAGGGCCTTAAGTCGCCGACACTCGAGCGGATCGCCATGTGGCTGTGGGATCGCTTGCACAATCGGCTGCCTGGGCTCGCCGAGATCGAGGTGGCGCGCGATAGCTGCCACGAGGGCTGCGTCTATCGGGGCCCGCGGCCCAGGCTGGCAGCGGAGTAGAGGCGATGGCGCGCAAGATCACGGGACTGCGGCAGCTCGGGGCAGAGTCCCCTCTCCCCAAATCGCCGGCCGAGGCCGAGCTCGAACGGGTGCCCAATCCGCATCCCGACACGGTCTATGTCGCGCGCTTCACCTGTCCGGAATTCACCTGTCTCTGTCCCGTGACCGGCCAGCCCGACTTCGCCCATTTCGTCGTCGACTACGCGCCGCGTGCCTGGCTCGTGGAATCGAAGTCGCTCAAGCTCTATCTCGCGAGCTTCCGCAACACTGGCGCCTTCCACGAGGATGCGACCATCGCCATCGGCAAGCGCATCGTCGAGCTGGTTGATCCCGCCTGGCTCAGGATCGGCGGCTACTGGTATCCGCGCGGCGGCATCCCGATTGATGTGTTCTGGCAGCACGGCACGCCGCCGGACGGCGTGTGGATTCCCGATCAGGGCGTCCAGCCTTATCGCGGCCGCGGGTGATCTAATCCCCGCGCGTAGCCATTATGCGATGATGGCTAATGGTTCAAGCGCTTCACCAGACGGTCGATGGCGATCAGCTCTTTGAGCAGAGGCTCGAGCGCCGCTAGCGGCAGCATGTTGGGACCGTCGGAAGGCGCGCGGTCGGGGTCCTGATGGGTCTCGATGAAGATGCCGGCCACGCCGACGGCCACCGCCGCGCGGGCGAGCACCGGCACGAAGCGCCGCTCCCCGCCGCTTGCCGCCCCCTGCCCTCCCGGCTGCTGCACCGAATGGGTGGCGTCGAAGATCACTGGCGCCCCGGTCTCGGCGAGGATGGGCAGAGCGCGCATGTCGGAGATGAGCGTGTTGTAGCCGAAGGACACGCCGCGCTCGGTGAGGAGCACGTTCGGGTTGCCAGCATTCAAAAGCTTCGCCACCACATTCGTCATGTCCCAGGGCGCCAAGAACTGGCCCTTCTTGACATTGACCGCCTTGCCCGTGCGGGCCGCGGCAACAAGGAGATCGGTCTGGCGGCAGAGGAAGGCCGGGATTTGCAGCACGTCCACCGCTTCGGCCGTGGGCGCGCATTGCTCCGGCTCGTGCACGTCGGTGATGACGGGGAGACCAACGCTCTCCCTGATCTCGGCGAAGATGGGCAGCGCCTCGTCGAGCCCGAGCCCACGCGCGCTTGCGGCGCTCGTGCGGTTCGCCTTGTCGAAGGAGCTCTTATAGACGAGGCCGATGTTAAGCCGCGCGGCGATCTCTTTCAGCGCCTGCGCCATTTCGAGTGCATGCGCCCGGCTTTCCAGCACGCAAGGCCCGGCGATCAGCGCCAACGGCGCTTCTTGCGCGAAGGACGCACCGCCGATCTCAACCCGTGCCTTGGGACGCAAAGACTGATGCTGGTTCACGAGGCCTTATAGCGCGCTAATGCCATGGTGACGATAGGCGGCCTTCCAAGGATGAACGAAAGACCG
>DASWJG010000258.1:0-12190 GCA_036397315.1 Methyloceanibacter sp.
AGCCCGAGCATGTCCTCCAGCACCAGGATCTGCCCGTCGCATTCGGCCGAGGCGCCGATGCCGATGGTCGGGATGTCGATCTGCTTGGTGATGCGCGCGGCAAGAAGCTCGGCCAGCGCCTCGAGCACCACGGCGAACGCGCCTGAGTCGGCGACGGCCTTGGCGTCGGCCTCGAACGCCGCCCATTCCGAGCGCAAGCGGCCGCGCGGGGAGAAGCTGCCGATCGTGTTGATGGATTGCGGCGTCATGCCGATATGGCTCATCACCGGGATGCCGCGCTCGGAGAGGTAGCGGATGGTCTCGGCCATATGCACGCCGCCTTCGAGCTTGACCGCGCCGCAGCCCGTCTCCTTCAACACGCGGGCGGCGTTGCGGAAGGCGATCGCCGGGCTTTCCTCATAGGAGCCGAACGGCATATCGACCACGACCAGCGCGCGGGTCGAGCCGCGCACCACGGCCTGCGCGTGCATGATCATGAGCTCGAGCGGCACCGGCACCGTCGTCTCGTAGCCGTGCATCACCATGCCAAGGGAATCGCCGACCAGCAGCATATCGACATGAGGGTCGATGATGCGCGCGGTATGGGCGTGATAGGCGGTGAGCGCCACGATCGGCGCGCCCCCTTTGCGGCTGCGAATGTCCGGCGCGGTCACCCGCTTCGAGGCAAATTCCTGCGACAATTCTTCCAGGCTCCTCAGTAAGGCTAGACCGTTGGGTCGAGACCCTTGGGTCTAGACCCTTGGGTCTTACCCTTTGGTCTTATGGCAGAAATATAAGGCGTTTTGCAGTGCAAAAAACGGGCCGCAACCCCTGGTTTTCTCAAGTCGGCAGAGGGGCGGTCCCGATCAGGAGCGGATGCAGCCACACCAGAAAGACGGCGTACAGCACCGTGCCGAGGGCCACGGCGATGAGGTCGTTGCGCGGCGGCCCTGCTCCCGCGAGGCCGATCAGGCTCGTCGGCTGGCGCCGCTTCAAGGTGATGCGGTCGAAGACGGCATAGGCGAGGAAGGAGCCAAACAGGATGATGGAGGCAAGATCGCCATTGGCGATGAGATGGGCGAGCGCCCAAATCTTGATGGCGACGAGGAAGGGATGCTTGACCGTCGCCTTGATCCGGCCCGGGACATAGGCTGCGACGAGGAAGACGAAGGCGGGCAGCATCAGCACGACCGCCACCCATCGCGTCCAGTCGGGCGGCGACCAGACCTGGACGACGGGCGCCTTGGCGAAGCCATAGACGAGCAAGACGAAGCCCGCGACCGAGAGCAGCGAGAACAGAGCCTTGTAGCCGCTCTCGCCCAAGCTTCCGGCGAGCTTCGCCCGCAAGTCCGGAACGGTCGGCAAGAGATGCAGGCCGAGAAAGACGATGATGCCGATGATGAGAAGCGTCATGGGTCTCGCTTAGACGGCCTGCCTTCTCTCAATCCGTGACGGGCGGGCCGAACCGGTTCGGCCCGGGCGTGCCTTTCAAGAAGCCGAGCTCGATGAGCAGCCAGATGGCGCCGATGATGGGGATGAGCCCGATCAGCACCCACCAGCCGGACTTATCGCGATCATGGAAGCGCTTGATATAGACGATGATCGAGGGAATCAGCGCCAGAGCCACCATTGCTTCCGGTTCACCCGGCCGTCCGGCGAGAAATAGAATTTCTTGAAATCCATTGTTTCCCCCTTTGTTGCCCCAGGGAGCAAAGCTTACCGGCGCCAGGTCCGTCAACAAGAACCGCCGGTCGGTAGTGGCTCATTTTGAAATCCGCATTTCAAAATGCGTCACCACCCGCCGGTCTCGTCCAGCGGGAGAATTCAAGACCGCTGGCCTTCTGGCTCGCCCGCGACCTCGGGGGGTGCTGTTGGCCCGAAATCAGAGCATGGGTTTTCGCAGCGTGCAAATAGCGCCTGAACACGCGAAGCAGGGAATCGGTGGGCGCTAATTTACAGTTCTGCAAAAAATCAAAGATCGCGGTGAGCGCTCGCGCCTCTGCCTTCGCATCGACCTGTTCGCGAAGGTCCTCATTCTCAGCAAGTTCCGCTTCATGGTCCTGTTCGATGGCGGCCAGCTTGGCCTCCAACAGTCGCAGAGCTTCCAGTCTTTGCATGACGGCCACCACGCAACACTTTGCCTCAACAATGCCCAGATCCTGCCCCGCTCCCAAACGCATTAACACCAAATTACTAGCGATGCTCGGCTGCTACGGGTGTGTGTTGTGAGTTTGAGGGAGCAGTCTCATGTGGAGTCAATCCAAACCTTATCGCCCCGAGCTGCACTATATGCGAGGTCCGGGCCCAAGGTGGCGCGAAAAGAACACGGAGCGGACTTGCCCACCTTCCGACCGGAGACTTGAGCTGCCCAAACCCAGTTGGCTCATCCCGGCCGCTACGGTCGCTCTCGTGGTCGCGGTAACAGCTTTGGCACGGGTTTCGCGAAGCAGGCAGTCAAAGTGATCCCTGCCTGGCCAATACGGCTCTGGCGATCACGGCCTAAGCCGCCCAAGAGCGAAGCTTCAAAGCCAGCGGCAAAGCCTCATAAGGCTCGCTGAACTCCAGTTCCGAGATCGTGCGGAGAAGCGCCTGATCGGAGTCCAGCTCTGCGGCCAGTCTCGTCCACGTCTCTGCCAACGCGGTGAAAACCGCGCGCATTTCTGGCCTGCGCGCGTGTTCGGCCAGCCTCAAACAGCGCTTCGCATTTAAGCGGCATTGGTCGGGATTACCTGGCATGTGACCCCTCCTTGAGTCACACACACAGCGCAATTGGGATTCCGAATTGGTCTGCGAGTCAATGGGCTGATCTCGCAGCGCAAAAGAAGAAACCCCGATCGCTTCGCACCGGGAACCTCGTCGCATGATCTTGGTTTTGCTAATGGCTGCGGCGCCAGTCCACGACAGCCGCGCCGAGGGAGGTTTGCCGACATGATCCGAGATCTTTTCGCTGCGCTTTTGCTCCTTTCCCTGGCCGTGAGCATGGCATTGTGGTTTGGCGGCGGGCCCCACCTCGATGTTCGGCAGGTGGAGGCAAGTCTCGCCAGGTGATGGAGACGAGGCTCGCCCCTACTCCCACTCGATGGTGCCCGGGGGCTTGGAGGTGATGTCGTAGACCACGCGGTTGATGCCGCGCACCTCGTTGATGATGCGCCGCGCCACAGCCCCCAGAAAATCGTGGCTGAAGTCGTAATAGTCGGCGGTCATGCCGTCGGTCGAGGTCACCGCGCGGAGCGCTAAAGCATAGTCGTAGGTGCGCGCGTCGCCCATCACGCCGACGGTCCGCACCGGAAGCAGCACGGCAAAGGCCTGCCAGATCTTGTCGTAGAGCCCGCGCTTCCTGATCTCGTCGAGATAGATGGCGTCGGCTTTCCGCAAGATCGCCAGCTTCTCCTCGGTCACTTCGCCGGGGATGCGGATGGCGAGGCCCGGGCCGGGAAAGGGGTGCCGGTCGACGAAGGCCGACGGCAGCCCAAGCTCGCGGCCAAGCGCGCGCACCTCGTCCTTGAACAACTCGCGCAACGGCTCGATCAGTTTGAACCGCATGTGCTCGGGCAGCCCGCCGACATTGTGGTGCGACTTTATCGTGGCCGACGGGCCGCCGGTGGCCGACACGCTCTCGATCACGTCGGGATAGAGCGTGCCTTGGGCGAGGAAATCGATCTGGCCGAGCTTCTCGGCCTCAGTATCGAACACGTCGACGAAGAGCTTGCCGATCATCTTGCGCTTCACCTCGGGGTCGGTGACGCCGGTGAGCGCATCGAGGAAGCGCGCCGCTGCGTCGACCGCGACCAGCGGGATGTTGTAATGGCCGCGAAAGAGATCGACCACCTGCTCCGCCTCGCCTTCGCGCAGCAGGCCGTGATCGACGAAGATGCACGTGAGCTGGTCGCCGATCGCCTCATGGATGAGGAGCGCGGCGACGGCCGAATCGACCCCGCCGGAAAGCCCGCAGATCACCTGCCCGTCGCGTACCTGCGCACGGATGCGGGCGACCGCGCTGTCGCGGAAATGGGCCATGGTCCAGTCGCCGGCGCAACCGGCGATGGTGCGAACGAAATTGGCGAGAAGCGCGGCACCATTCGGCGTGTGCATTACTTCGGGGTGGAACTGGACGCCATAGAGACGCCGCGAATCGTCGGCAACAGCCGCGAACGGCGCGCCGGTCGAGATGCCGACGGCGCGAAAGCCCGGCGGGAGCCGCGTCACGCGGTCGCCGTGACTCATCCACACCGGGGCCCGCTCGCCCACCTGGAACACGCCCTCGAACAGCGGCGTGTCGTCGATGATCTGAAGTTCGGCGCGGCCGAACTCGCGGGAATGCCCGCCTTCGACCTGGCCGCCCAGGGCCGCCACCATGGCCTGCTCGCCATAGCAGATGCCGAGCACCGGCACGCCGGCGGTGAAGACGGCTTGCGGTGCTTGCGGCGTGCCCGTCTCGTGCACGGATGCCGGGCCGCCCGACAGGATGATTGCCCTGGGCAGAACCGGGCCCAGCGCGTCTTCGGCCTTATCGAAGGGCACGATCTCCGAGTAGACGCCGGCCTCGCGCACGCGGCGGGCGATGAGTTGCGTCACCTGGCTGCCGAAATCGACGATGAGCACGCGGTCCTGGGCCGGGTCGGGCGCCGCATCTCGCGCCTCCTCCGTGCCAACTTGCGTCCGGTCCTGAACTTCGCTCGTCATGGCCGGTGGTTATAGCAGCGTCTTCGAGTCCGCAATGACTCTCCGTTTTTCCTCCCCCTGAAAGGGGGAGGTCGGCTTGGCTCTGGCCAAGCCGGGTGGGGGTCAGGCTTCGACGACCCGATCCTGCTAGAGTAAATGTCGATGAGTGACCCCCACCCCGGCCCTCCCCCTTTCAGGGGGAGGGAGTTAGCCGCGATCGACTGATGACCGACCAAGAAGCCTTCGAGGAGCGGCTGCGCCGTCAGATCGAGGCTTACCATGAGTCCGCGCTGCTCTATGCCGCGGTAAAACTCGGCCTGCCCGACAGGATGGGAGAGCGGCGTTGGGCGCCCGAGCAATTGGCGCGCGAGCTGAGCTTGTCGGCTCCTCATCTCCACCGCGTCTTGCGCGGGCTTTGCACCATCGGCCTATGCGAGGAGCTGAAGGATGGAACCTTCTCTTTGACGTCTCAGGGACAGTCTCTCGCTCACGACTCGACTTCGCGCCTCGCCGAGAAAGTTCAGATCGTGGTCGAGCAATATTGGCAACCTTGGGCCAAGCTCGTCGCCGGCCTCAAGACGGGCAAGCCCGCCTTCGAGCAAGCGTTCGGCATGAGCGTCGGAGACTGGCGCCGCGCGCACGCCGAGCAGGGCGCACTGTTCGACGCTTATGTGGCGAAGGAGACCCTCGCCCAGGCGGGCCCCATCATCGCAGGGCTCGATTGTTCCGGCGCCGGAACTGTCGCCGATATCGGCGGCGGATATGGCGGCCTGCTCGCGGCGATCCTGCAAGCCCATCCCCATCTTGCCGGAATTCTCTTCGATCGGCCGCCCACGATCGCGGCGGCGCGTTCCTTCCTCCAGTCTCAAGGCGTGGCAGATCGTGTCCAACGCGTGGGCGGCGATCTCGTGGCCGAGATTCCACTCCAAGCCGACCTCTATCTGCTGAAGGGCGTGCTCCAGCAATGGGACGATGAAGAGGCCGTCGCGATCATCCTGAAGAATTGCCGCAACGCCATGCCGGATGGCGCCAAGCTCGTCATCGTCGAGCGTCTGCTGCCCGAGCGCGCGACCGACGACCCCGCCGCGATCATGCTCGACCTGCATATGATGACGATCACCGGCGGCCGCGCGCGCAGCCTCGCCGACGTCGAGGCGTTGCTGTCAGACGCAGGCCTCGCGCCCTTAAGCGTAGGCCGCACAAGTTCAGGGCTGTCCATCATTCAATGCGCCTGAACCTAATCCCTGTCATGGCCCGGGCTTGTCCCGGCCATCCACGTTTTCATATGTGGATTTGAATTCGTGGATGCCCGGCACTTCGGCCGGGCATGACGATTCTGAATTTAGGTTGAAGAACCTTGACTCTGGATCCCGGCTTTTCGCCGGAGTGACCCCCACCCCGGCCCTCCCCTTTCAGGGGGAGGGAGTTAGGTCTTTCATGGAGTTAGGTCTTTCATTAGGTCTTTCATATAGATGATCTTGCCGTCGCCCGGGCCGTAGAAGTCGGCCAGCCGCGCCTCCTCATGGAAGCCCATACGCTGGTAGAAGCCGCGCGTGCCGGCATAGCGATCCGACGACGAGGTATCGGCATAGACGTGCTTGGCGCCCGCTTTGCGCATGGCCGCTTCGGCGCGGGCATAGACCTGGGCGCCGAGCCCCCGCCTCTGCTCCTCGGGCGCGACCGCAATCCAATAAAGGTCGAACGAGCCTTGCGTCCCCTCGATCGGCCCGTAGCACGCATAGGCCACGAGCGTCGAGCCGCGCTCGGCCAGCACGAAATGATAGCCGGAGCGGATGCCCTTGGTGAGGCGCTCGGTCACGAGGTCGGCCGCCACCTCGACCTCGGCCGCGTTGAAGAAGCCGGTGCCCGCCACCAGCGAGCGCACGCGCCCGACATCGTCGGCCATCACCGCGCTTCGCCACTCGAGCCCGTTGCGGTGGCCGCTTCTGGCAAGCCCGGCGCTCCGGTTGAGCGCCGGCGCCACCTGCCGCGCCGATCCCTGCCCGGTCACGAGCCCGTTGAAGAAACTCCGCACATTGGTCCCGAGTGTCCGCACCCGATAGCCCCCCTCCTGCACTACGAGCGTTGAGTAGCCCTGTTCGCCGATCATGCGGCCGAGCTGCTCGAAATCGCGTGCCCGGTTCGGCCACGTGCCGGTGGGATCGCCGCGCGCGGTATCGAAGCCTGCGCACACCACCAGGAAGGCCGGCGCGAACCGCCTGATACGCCGCAACCCTTCCGCCACGGCGTTGCGATGCTGTTCGGGCGTGATGTGCTCGGGCAACGGGATGTTGAGATTGTAGCCGGCGCCGGCGCCGGTGCCGGTCTCGTCGCGGAAGCCGGAGAAATACGGATAGGCGAAGCTCGGATGGCCGTGGATCGAGACGGTGAACACGTCGGCGCGGTTATAGAAGATCTCCTGCTGGCCGTTGCCGTGGTGGTAGTCGATGTCGAGGATGGCAACCTTGCCGTAGCGCGACAGCAGGTTCGCCGCGATCGCGCCGTTGTTGAAATAGCAGAAGCCGCCGAAGGTGCGCGTCTCGGCGTGATGGCCGGGAGGCCGCACCAGGGCATAAGCGAGGTCGGTCCCTTCGAGCACCTTCTCGGCGGCCGTCAGCGCGCAGTCGACCGCCGAGCGCGCCGCCAAATAGGCGTTTTGATTGAGCGGCGTGAAAGTATCGATGCAGTAATAGCCGGCGAGCACGGTCTCGTCCTTGGGCGCCCGCGCCGGATTGCGCGTCGGGAAGACGTAAGGGTAGATCGACTTCTTGGGGCCGGCCATCAGACAGGCCTTGCGGATGTAATCGACCAGCCGCCCGTCGTGCACGGCGCGGATATGCCGGTCCGAGTAGCGCTTCGCCGGCATCTTCGCGAACAGGCCCGAGGCCTCGAGCTCGGAGAGGATGGAGCGGATGCGCACCGGGGCCTCCACATAGCCCCGCTCATGCACGTGATGGATGGTGTGATCGTCATTGAGCACGAGCGCGATGCGCGGCTCCGATGCGGCGCGCACCTCACCCCTCAGCGCTCGTCGCGACTTGGTGTAGCGGGGCTCACGCAGGCGAACGGGATCGTCCCTGATCGAGTCGACCACCATCTGCACATAGTCCGCCGGGCAGCCATATTTTCGCTCCAGGATGGCGCGCACCACCCGCCTCACCTTGTCGCGGCTGGGCAAATCGTTTGAGCCAAGCGGATCGAGCAGGAGATAAGGCGGGTCGGTGGTCCCCGGCTTCACCGGCGTTTCATAGGCGGTATTGATGATCGGCCGCGCGCCGTAGCGTTCGTAGAATTTGAGCCGGGCGGCGTTGCCGGCCCTGATCTCGGCGTTGGGGCTGAGCGCGGAATCGTCCGGCAGACTTTCGAAATAGATCTGGGTGCCGAGCGCGCGCGCCTCCTCGCGCACCCGCTCGTAGAGCGTGGCCCCGATGCCTCTCCCGGTGCGGCCAAGCGCGGTCGAGATGAGCTCCAGATAGGAGAAGCCGATATCCGGCGCGTGCAGCAGGAGCGCCAAGCCAAGCGTCTGGTCGCGCGCATTCTCGGCCACGAACAGCCGCGACACGAAGCGATGCTTGAGCGGGTTGGCGAGCTGTTCGGGCAGTTTGGCGATGTCGTAATCCGGCATCGCCGAAAACTGCTCGCGCATGATCTTCTGCGCCGCTTCGATGGCAGCGCGGTTCACCGCCGTCGTGGCGTCTGCCACCTTGCGGATGCGGAGCATGGTTAGATGAGAGGCACGTCAGGCGGTGGCTTGCAAGCGCCCAAGCGAGGCCTCGACGATGCGGCCGATCAGGTCCTCGTAGGAGAGTCCGGCCTCAAGTGCCGACGCCGCAAAGCCCGCATCGAGGCCAAGACAAGGATTCATGTTGACCTCGAGGATGAACGGCGCGCCCGTTTCATCGACGCGGAAGTCGACGCTCGCATAGCCGCCAAGCCCGAACAAGTCCCAGCAGGCCAGCGCCAGGCGAGTCAGTTCGGCGGCAAGCTCAGGCTCGTCCCGCTCGATGCCGAAGCGGCGCGGCGTGCCGTTATAGGCCTGGCTGCCGGGCGTCCATTTGGCGTCGTAATCGGTGATCAACGGCTGGCCTTCAGCGAAGCCCTGGAAGATCGTTTCGCGGAGCGGGAGCACCTCGACGCCCTCTGGCCCCTCCATCATGGCGGCGGCGAATTCCCGGCCGTCAATATAGCCTTCCGCGAAATGCTCGGTGTTCCAGCGGAGCGTGCGTTCGACGATGGCGCGCGCTGCCTCGGACCCAAGCATCACCGAGGCGGGATCGATGCCGAGCGAGCCATGCTCCCATATCGGCTTGACGATGACCTTTGCCTCCGGATCGAGGCCCGTCCCATCTTCCGACCAGTCCGGCGTGGGCAAGCCGGCGTGCGCGAGCTTAAGCTTGGTGCCGACCTTCGAGAGCGTGTCGAGCCAGGCGCTCGTCCCGGCCCCGGTGTAGGCAAGTCCGAGCGCATCGAGCCGCGCTGGCACCATCGGCGCGAGCCGGCCATTGCCGCCCACGGCATCGACCAGGTTGAAGACGAGAAGCGGCCGGCGCCGGGGCAGCGCATCGATGCCTCTGAGGTCGGCAGCAAGCCCGATGATCTCGGTGGCGAAGCCGAGGCGGGAAAGCACCCCCGCCACAGCTTCGGCGGTAACGATCGTATCGATTTCGTCGGGGCGGCTTTCCGTGGCCGCATGCAGGACGGGGATGAAGCCTGCCGTCCCTGCCATCAGGCACTTTTCCGCCGGAGATCCGCATCGAGCGGGGGAAGCCCGTAACGGGCGAGCCCGGCATCGAGGATCATGCCGATCAGCGTCACGAATTCGATTCCGTTCTGCGCGGCGAGGATCGGCAGGTCGGAGTGCCACGGATTGAGGCCGGCAAGTGGATTGGCCTCGAGGAAATACGGCTCGCCATGCGCGTCAGAGCGGAAATCGATGCGCGCAGTGTCCCGGCACTCAAGCGCCCGATAGACTTGCAGTGCGCGCGTCCCGGCAAGGCGCGCCTCGCCGTCAGAGGCCGGTGCGTAGGTGACCAGGTCCTCGCACAGCTCCTTGTTGTGCAGCGAGTAGACATTGGCCTCGGCATTGGGCCTGAGCAGGATCTCGCAGACCCCGAGCACGCGGGCGCCATCGCCGTTGCCGACGAGCCCCACGGTGAATTCGCGGCCCGGAAGGTAGCGCTCGACCAGCGCCGGCTGGCGGTAGCGTTCGATGACGCGGAAGACCGCTTCTTGCAGCTCGGCTTGAGAATGTACCAGCGAGGCGGCTTCGCAGCCTTTGCCGGTGCCCTCGGCGAGCGGCTTGACGAATGCCGGGAAGTCCGCCCAGTCGAGAAGCTCGTTCGCATTTCGCTCTGCCACCGCGAAGGACGGCGTCGGCACCCCGGCGTCGCGCACGAGGCGCTTGGCCACCGCCTTATCGAGACAAGCGGCCAGTGTGAGCGGGTCTGAGAAGAGATAAGGCTGGTCGAACAGCTCGCACAGAGCCGGCACTTGCGCCTCGCGCGAACGCCCCTTCACCCCTTCGGCGATGGAGAACACGAGATCGTAGCGGGTCCCTGCGACCAGCCGCGCCGCCAGCGCCTGGCCGCGGCCGACGCGCGCGACCTCGCAGCCCAGTGCCTCAAGCGCGGCAGCGAGCTGGTTGATGGTCTCGACCGAATCGAACTCGGCGATCTCCTCCTCGGAGAGCCCTAGCGCGCGATAGTCGTCGCGGAGATCGTAAACGAGAGCGACGCGCATCAGAGCGCCCCGGAATCAAGCGGCCGGTCCGCGCCGACCGTCCCGTCCGGGTCGGCATAGCGGTAGGTCTTGCCCTCGAAATTCCTGAGAATGAGGTCGTCGCCTTCCCGGCCCACGACATAGTCGGGAATGAGCGGGATTTTGCCGCCGCCGCCCGGCGCATCGATCACATAGGTCGGCACGGCATAACCGGTGGTATGGCCGCGCAGGCCTTGCATGATCTCGAGCCCCTTGTCGACGCTCGTGCGGAAGTGGGACGAGCCCGAGATCGGGTCGCATTGATAGAGATAGTAGGGCCTGACGCGCCGCATCAGCAGCCCGTGGAAGAGGCTTTTGAGCGTTTCCACCTCGTCGTTGATATCCTTGAGCAGCACCGTTTGGCTGCCGAGCGGGATGCCGGCGTCGGCCAAACGGGCCGTCGCCTCGGTGACTTCGGGCGTCAGTTCCGCGGGATGGGTGAAGTGGAGGCTCATCCATAAGGGGTGGTGCTTCTTGAGCACGCGGATCAGCGCGCGCGTTACCCGCATCGGCAGCACCACTGGCACCTTGGTGCCGAGCCGCACGAACTCGACATGCTTGATGGCCCTGAGCCGCCCGAGCAGATAATCGAGCCGCTCGTCGGAGAGCGTCAGCGGATCCCCGCCCGAGATCAGAACGTCGCGGATTTCGGGATGAGCGGCGATGTAATCGAGCGCCTCCTCCCATTGCGGCCGGCTGAAGGAATAGTCGCCGCCGGGCTCGCCCACCATGCGCGAGCGGGTGCAATAGCGGCAATAGGTCGAGCAGAAGCCCGTGGCGAGGAACAGCACGCGATCGGGGTAGCGGTGCACCAGCCCCGGCACCACGCTATGGCCATCCTCGCCGAGCGGATCGTCAGCCTCTCCGGGCGTCTTGAGATATTCGGTGCCGACCGGGATATGGGTGCGGCGGAGCGGCTCGGCCGCATCCTCGCGGGACATGAGGCTCGCATAATAAGGGGTGATGCCGAGCGGCAGAGACCCTTGATGGCGGGTCACCGCATTGCGCTCGTCCTCCGACAGGGCGAAGATGCGCTCGAGCTCGGCCAGCGTTCGGATGCGCGAGCGCGCCTGCCAGCGCCAGTCGTTCCACTGGGCGGCATCCACCTCGGGGTAGTAGCGCTTGCGGAAGGCGCGGGCGAGTGGCCCGACCGGGAAGCGCTCCAGGCGCACCACGACGTCGAGCTGCGGCCCGGACGAGGTCTTCGCGGGCGAGATGGATTTGATTGGAGAATGTGGTGTGGTGAGAAGTTGAGATGTCGCCTGCGGGCGACTGGGTGGCTCTTCGGCCTCGACCTGAAGCAACTTCATGGGATATGCGTCCCCTCCGGGCTTTCGAGGGATCGTTGGCGACGCCGACCGCCGCTCTTACTTCCGTCAAAAGCGCGAGTCATTTCATCGACATCGTTATTAATTTCAAGTCACAACAGGGTCGCGTCACAACTTTTTTTATGGGGCGTCCCGGCGGCCACGGAGCGAGGGCCGGGGCCTCAGCCTGAGCGTTGCAGCACGGCGACGAAGAAGCCGTCGGTGCCGTGGCTCAAAGGCGTCATCTGCAACGTCTCGATCGAGCCGTCGGCGGAAGGGGCGGCCGGCGCTCCCGGCAGCGCCTTCTCCCAGAGCTCCCGCCAAGGAATCAGCTTGAACTCCGGATGGCGGGCAAGAAAGGCGTCCACCTGATCGCGGTTCTCTGACGGCAGCACCGAGCAGGTGATATAGGCGAGCCGCCCCCCCGGCTTGACCAGCCCTGCCCCTTCATCGAGCACGGCCCTCTGCTCGGCGAGCCGCGCTTC
>DASWJG010000259.1:0-1526 GCA_036397315.1 Methyloceanibacter sp.
GACGAGCGCACCACGCGCTTCCACTTGCGTGAGGGCGTGACGTTTCAGTCCGGACGCGCGCTTAGCGCCGAGGACGTGGTGTGGACCTTCAACCGGCTGAAGCAGAGCCCCGACTTCAAGGCGCTGTTCGAGCCCTTCGCCGAAGCGCGCGCGGTCGACGATCTCACGGTCGATCTCGTGACCAAGGGCCCGTATCCGCTCGTGCTCAACCTCGCCACCTACATCTTCCCCATGGACCGCGAATTCTATTCCGGAACCGATGAGCGCGGGCGTCGGAAGGATTTGATCGTCAAGCACGGCGCCTCTTTCGCCTCGACGCACGCCGGCGGCACGGGGCCGTTCATCGTCACCGAGCGCGAGCAGGGCGTGCGGCTCAAGCTCAAGCGCTTCGCCGACTATTGGGACAAGGCCTCGCCCGGCAATGTCGATGAGATCGTGTTCACGCCCATCAAGGAGCCGGCGACGCGGGTGGCGGCGCTGCTCGCGGGCGACATCGATTTCATCGCGCCCGTGCCGCCGACCGACCTTGCCCGCCTCAAGCAGGCGTCCTGCTGCACCCTCATCACCATGCCGAGCACGCGCGTGCTGACCTTCGAGTTGAATCAGGACCGCGTTCCGGCCTTCAAGGACGCCCGCATCCGGCTTGCCATGATCCATGCGGTGAACGGCGAGGGCATTGCCGAGAAGATATTGCGCGGCCTTGCCACGGCCGCGGGCGAGCTCAGCCCTCCCGGCTATACCGGCCACGACCCTGCGCTCGCTCCGCGATACGACCTTGCCAAGGCCAAGGCGCTGATGAAGGAGGCGGGCTACGAGCACGGTTTCTCGGTGACAATGATGGCTCCCAACAATCGCTATATCGAGGACGCCCGCGTCGCCGAGGCGGTTGCCGCCATGCTCGCCAAGATCAACATCAAGGTCGATCTTCAGACCATGCCCAAGGCGCAGTACTGGCAGCGCTTCGACGAGCGCGCGGGCGACATCATGATGATCGGCTGGCAGTCCGACACCCAGGACTCGGCCAACTTCTACGAGTTCCTGGTGATGACCCCCGACAAGAAAAAGGGCTACGGCCAGTACAATGCCGGCAACTATTCGAATACCGAGGTCGACAAGCTCACGCTTGCGACTCAGACCATGACCGATGCGAAGGCGCGCGCCGAAATTCTGAAAAAGATCGAGCGCATCCTTTATGACGACGCGGCGCTTCTGCCGCTGCATTGGCAGCATCTCTCCTGGGCCGCGCGCAAAAATGTCAAGATTGGCGCGGTGGTCAATGTCATCGATATGCCTTATCTCGGTGATCTTGTGATCGAGTAGTCAGCCGCGACTTTCAACCAGAACCCAGGGAAACTCCGATGCTGAAGAAGATCCTCATCGCTCTAGCGGCAATCGTCCTCATCTTCGTCGTGGTCGTCGCCTTGCAGCCCTCCGAGTTCCAGATGGATCGGAGCACCACGATCGCGGCGCCCCAGGCCGATGTCTTTGCCCAGGTCAACGACTTCCACAAATGGGAGGCCTGGTCG
>DASWJG010000260.1:0-15497 GCA_036397315.1 Methyloceanibacter sp.
CCCCGCTTGCAACGGGTGCTGGCTCCGCTTAGGTTCGCCCCGAAGGCTTTGCAAATGCCGCTGTAGCTCAGTTGGTTAGAGCGCTTGACTGTGGATCAAGAGGTCGGTGGTTCGAATCCCCCCAGCGGTACCAAGCCCCAGCGCGGCCTGAGAATCAGGTAAGGCCGGGGCGCCGCAAGCGCTCATTTTTGTGCGCTGCGTGTCAAAAGTGTCACAGCTTTCCTCCGAAGAATCGATATAGTCGTCCCCAGAAGCGACAATGAGAAACGGGGGAATTGACATGCGCGTCTTCATAGCTTGCGCCATTATCATCACAGCGACGCTGAGCCTTGGAGGCTGCGTCGGTCACCACGAGAAGGCCGTCTCGGCAGAGCCGTTGAAGCTCAGCTAAATTACGACGAGATAGCCCTTCTATCTATCTCTCCGGCAAATGCCAGCCCCGGTCGGTACTCCCGGCCGGGGTTTTCTTTGGGCCGCTTGCAACGAGGCCTTCGCCAGTGAGCGCGCACGCCGCTAGGCGCACGTGTCACTTCGGCCGCGCATGTATGCGCAAGCCATAATCCTAAGCGATGGGTGTTGGTGAGCCCTGCTTACCGGGCCCAATACCAGGCGGGAACAGCTCGGTCGATGCCGGGTGCGGGGATCGGGATCGAGTTGCCGTAATCCGGAATAAAGCCGCTGTCGCTGCTCCCGATATAGGGCAGGGCGAGAGAGCTTCCCTTGGTGTAGTCCGGATTGAGGAAGGGGTCGGCTGGAGAGGAAAAGTGGTTGACGCCATCCGCGAGGTCGGCGTTTTGGCCTTGAATATCGAAGGCGCGTGCGGGCGCGGCGGCCAAGCTCGCCACACCGCAAAGAACCAGGACGAGACTGAGATATTTCATGGCAATTCCCCCGAAGCTGCTCTCCGTCAGCCGAAGCAGAAGATAACGCGTAATCGTCGGCAGAGGAAGGGCGCAAAGAAGGCAAAAACGAGAAAGGGCCGCCAGCGCGCTGCCGCCTGTTCCGCAAATCCGTGAGCGCTGATACAAGCCTTCGCTGATGGCCCCCCGCATCCTCTATGTCGTCACCGAGGACTGGTATTTTCTCTCGCACCGCCTGCACATGGCCCGCGCCGCCCAGGAAGCGGGTTACGAGGTGCATGTCGCGACCAGGCTGAAGGACGGCAAGGCTTCTATCGAGCAGCAAGGCTTCGTGCCGCATGGGCTCAACTGGAGCCGGGGCAGCCTCTCGCCCTGGGGTAGCCTTTCGGCCGTCATCGAGCTCCGCCGCCTCCTCGGCGCGCTGAACCCGGACATTCTCCACAACGTATCCCTGAAGCCGGTCCTGCTCGGCACGGTGGCAAGCCTTGGCCGTTCCGCTACCGCCGTGGTCAATAGTCTGACCGGGCTCGGCACCCTTTTCATCGGCGAGGCGGGGGTGAGCGGGCTCGCCCGCAAAATGGTGCGCTTTGCCCTTTCCCGCCTGTTGCGGCGCGGGCGTAGCAGGACCGTCGTGCAGAACCCCGACGACCGCGCCTTCGTCATCTCTCTCGGCGTGGCGCCTGACAGGGTGGTGCTCATTCCGGGCTCCGGCGTCGACACCAAGAAGCTCACGAAGCTGCCTGAGCCGCCCCCGCCCGTAACTGCGGCCTATGTCGGGCGCATGCTCGCCGACAAAGGCGTGCTGACCTTGATCGATGCCTTCTCGCGCCTCGGCAAGCGGGGCGTCGCGCTCCAGCTGCTGCTCGCCGGCGATTGCGACAAGGAGAATCCCGGCTCGCTCGCGCCCGAGCAGCTCCGCGAATTCGCAAGCCTCCTCGGCATTCATTGGCTTGGCCACGTCGCTGACATCAGCGAGGTCTGGGCGCGCGCCCATTTCGCCGTGCTCGCCTCGCGCCGCGAGGGTCTGCCGAAGAGCCTGCTCGAGGCAGCCGCCTGCGGGCGCGCGATGGTGGCGACCGACGCGCCTGGATGTCGCGAGATCGCCATCGCCGGTGAGACCGCGCTCACCGTACCCGTCGACAATGCAGGGGCTTTGGCCGATGCCATGGCGAAGCTTGCTGGCGATGCGGAAATGCGGCGGCGGTTTGGTGCCAATGCCCGGCGGCTGGTCGAAACCAAGTTCTCGGCCGAGGCCATCGGGCGGGAGACCGTGGCCCTCTACGACTCGTTGATCGCGCGCTAGGCCGCGGTGCCGTTTTCGGAACGCATCATCCTGACAATGCCGTCATGGGTCGCGACGGCAGGCCGCCAGCCGAGGCCCATCAGTTTCGACGGGTCGACCACGAAGCTGCCTGAGATGCGCTCCCACTCGGCCTCCTTGCCGAAGGACTTCATCAGGCGCATCACGCCGCCGAGCGGCACCTTGACGAGGTGAGGGGGGCGTCCGAGCCCTTCCCGCATGGCGGCGACGAGGCCGGCCACGCTGATCGGCTCGGCATCGGCGACGAGGAACGTTTCGTTTGCCGCCTCTTTGGCGCCGAGCACGAGCGAAATCGCTGAAACGAGATTGTCGAGAGCCAGCAACGAACGGCGGTTATCGAGACCGGCGAACGGGAGCGGCATGGGCGTCCGGGCGAGCGTGGCAAGGGCGGCGATATTGCCTTTGACGCCTCTGCCGTAGACCACGGCGGGACGAAGCACGGTGAAGGGGACGCCGCTCGCGGCAACGAGGCGCTCGCCTTTGAGCTTGGCGCGCCCATAGGCGTCGGTGGGTGTGGCCATATCCTTTTCGCTAATCGGGCGGTCGGCTGACAAGCCGGCCTGCGCCCTGACCGAGGACATGAACACCAAACGCTCGACCTTGGCGCGCGCTTGAGCGGCAAGCTCGCCTACGGCCTCGGCATTGATGCGGGTATAGAGTTCATCGGGGAGCGATCCTGGCGCGTGCGCGATACCGGCAAGATGGATCACATGCGTGATGCCATCCAGGAGCCCCGACCAGGCGGCGGGATAGGCAAGATCGAGCATGGCCACGCGCTCCACACCGCTCATGTCGGGGATCGATGAGGGATCGCGCGCCGCCGCCCTGACGTCCCAGCCCTCCTTCGCAAGAGCGAAGGCCAAGCGTTTGCCAATGAAGCCGGAGGCGCCGGTGATGAGCACGCGCCCCTTCAACTCAGCGTCCTTTGGCAAGGGCGAGGAGCGTGACGCCGGTGGTCACCAGGCCGAGGCCGACGCATAGGAGATCCACGGCAAGCGAGCGGGCGAGCACGGTGGCGACGGCGAGGCCAGCGAGCAGCAGCCCGAGCAGGAAGACCCGCGTGGTCGCTTGCGGCACGCTCAAGCCTTGCGTGACGGCGCGCTGATAGAAATGCGTCCGATGCGCCGAGAAAATTTGCTCGCGCGCGGCGATGCGGCGGAACAGCGTCAGCGTCGGGTCGGCAAGCGTATAGAGCGGCAGGAGAAGCGCCGCGACGAGATGGGCTTGCGCCACGAAGATCAGCATGAAGGCGAGGCAGAGCCCGATCGGCAGGCTGCCGGCGTCGCCTAGAAAGACCTGGGCCGGGTGCTTGTTGAAGATGGCGAAGCCGAGCGTGGCGCCAAGCAGTGCCAGCGCCAGCAGCCCTATGGTGGCGGGGACGGCGCCAAGGGCCTCAAGGGCCGCGATTCCCAGCGTCATCGGCACCACTTGCGCCACCGTCATCCAGTCGAGCCCGTCGAGGAAGTTGATGGCATTCACGAACCAGACGGTGCCGACCACCATCAGCGCGCGCTCCACGACCAGGGGTATGAGGCCGGGAAAAAGCTGGAAGCCTTCGGGAAGGCTTATGACCAGGACCAGGCTCGCCAGCGTCTGGCCGATCAGGCGCCACGACACGGGCAGCGCATGCGCATCGTCGAGCGCGCCGAGAATGGTGATCCCGACTGCGATGGCAAGGACGGGGACGAGACTTGGACGAGGCTCTTGCGCCCAGAGGAGAAGCCCGAGCACGCAGCCGGCCAGTACCGACAGCATGACCGCGAGCCCTGCGCCTTGCGGCGTCGCGATGGTGTGCGACGAACGTGCGTTCGGCCGCGCCAGGAGATAGCGCACGAGGAGCGGTTTCAGAGCCACGATCAGCAGGGCGGACAGTCCCGCGCAGCCCGCCACCAGCATGGCGGCCCAGAGCGCAGGCTGAGCGAGCGGCATTCCCTCTAGTGAAGCGTGCGCGAGGCGGGCTGCCATTCGTCCTTGCCCGCGATCGGATGCCCGGTGCTCGCCGGCACATAGCCCTCGACGGTGGCGCGCAGGAGTTCCTGCATCTCCGCATCGTCCATTCGGTGGATCGCGTCCTCGAGACGCTCCAAGACCGCGGCCAGCTCCTCAAAGGGCACAATCGGCTCGGAGTTCTTGAAGATGCGCGGATGGCTGGTGCCGGTCGTGTTCTCGCCGATCAGGAGTTCCTCATAGAGCTTCTCGCCGCGCCTCAAGCCCACATACTCGATGGCGATATCGCCGTCGGGGTGGGCATCGTCGCGCACCTCAAGGCCCGACAGGCGGATCATGGTGCGGGCGAGGTCGTCGATCTTAACGGGCGTGCCCATCTCCAGCACGAACACCTCGCCGCCGGTCGCCATGGTGCCAGCCTGGATGACGAGCTGTGCGGCCTCGGGAATCGACATGAAATAGCGGATCACCTCGGGATGAGTGACCGTCACCGGGCCGCCGGCCCTGATCTGGTTGCGAAACAGCCTGACCACCGAGCCCGAGGAGTCGAGCACATTACCGAAGCGCACCATGGTGAAGATCGTGGCGGTGCCGCGCTCCTGGGCGAGCGCCTGGAGGATCTGCTCGGCTAGCCGCTTGCTCGCGCCCATGATGTTGGTCGGGCGCACCGCCTTGTCGCTCGACACGAGGACGAAACGCTCGACCCCGAGCTCCTTGGCGACCTCGGCGACCACCAGGGTTCCGAACGTGTTGTTCTGCAAGCCGGCAAACGGGTTCGCCTCGACGATGGGCACATGCTTGTAGGCGGCGGCGTGATAGATCACCTCGACCCCGAGTTCCTGAATGGTGCGGGCCATGAGCTTGCGGTCGAGCACCGATCCGAGCACCGCTGCCACGTTGGTGGAGCCGGCCGCGCCGGTCTCGGCCTCTTTTTGCAGGCGCCGCTTGATCTCGTCGATCTCCATGGAGATATCGTAGAGCGCGACCTCGGACAGCTCGAATAGGACGAGCGTCTTCGGTCCGAGCCTGAGCAGCTGGCGCGTCAGCTCCGAGCCGATCGAACCGCCGGCTCCGGTGATCATCACCGCTTTGCCGCGCACATTGGCGGCCAGAAGCTCGAGATTGGGGATGACCGGATCGCGTCCCAAGAGATCTTCGACGTCGATCGGCCGCAGATCGCTCACCTGGACATGGCCCGAGGCAATCTCCTCGAGCGCGGGCAGCGTCTTGACCACCACGGGAAAGGCCTCGAGCGCCCGGATCGCCACCCGGCGCTCGCCGCGTAGCGCCGAAGGCGTGGCGAGCAGCACCTCCTTCACATTCTGCTCGGCGATCACCCTGGCGATCCTCTCCGGCCTCAGCACCTTGACGCCGTGCACGACCTGGCCCGCGAGGGAGGGATTAGAGTCGATGAAGGCGACGGTCTTGTAGCCGCCGGCCTCGTTGAGCGCGCGCAGGAGCTGGATACCGATGGTCCCGGCGCCGTAGATGATGACAGGCTTCCGCTCGTCAAAGCTCACCGGCTTGTGTTGAGGCGCGGCCGCGAGCAGCATAGCACCGGCCCACTGCCGGCTGAGGCGAATGA
Organism: Methyloceanibacter sp.; assembly: GCA_036397315.1. Taxonomy (GTDB): domain Bacteria; phylum Pseudomonadota; class Alphaproteobacteria; order Rhizobiales; family Methyloligellaceae; genus Methyloceanibacter. Next base: position 5,714 of record DASWJG010000260.1, read on the forward strand.
GAAGTGCGGCGATTAGGGCATAGATCACGATGACCGAACGGGGATGATCCTTGACGGCCATCATCAGCACGACGACCGCCCACAGCACCGCGGCGATGATCACCGCGATATAGATGCGGGTGGTGCCCTCCGGCCCGATGAAGCGGGTGACGAGCTTGTAGAGCCCGCGCATATAGAAGGCGATGACGCCGATGATGGGGGCCGCCCCCAGAAGCAGCCATTTCTCCGGGTTCGGCGGCACATAGAGTCGGCTAAGCCGGAGCGTGTAGGCGACCCATATCGCCAGGCTCAAAACCACGAGGTCGTTGACGATCAGAAGTGCCCGCTTGAACCAGCGAGGACGTTCGATCAGCCATACGGCTAGACGCATTGAGGGCCACCCCGAACCGGCTCTTTGAGCCGGATTTCCCAATCTTCGCCCGCGGCGGGAGAGTGCATTGCACCATAACCGAAGCTTGTCGGGAACGGAAGTGAGCGTGGGCTGAGGATCGAAAAGCGCGAAAAGCGGGATTGTTGCCGCGGCTCGCGTCTAGCCGAGGATCAGCACCAGGAGGCGGCTTGGACCGTGGGCGCCTCTGACGATGGTCTGCTCGATGTCTGCCGTCCTTGACGGCCCGCTGATCAGGTTGACAGTACGGGGCAGCATCCCCTGGCCGTAGATCGCCCGCACCCGGTCCCAAGCCTCCTCGTAGGAGCCGACGATATCGGAAGCTGCGATGAGAATAGTGTGCGCCTCGGGGAGGAAGCTCAGTGTCGTCGGGTTGTCGGTGCCGGAGACTAAGAACAGGGTGCCGGTCTCGGCCGCAGCCACAACGGCCCGCGACAACGAGGCCCGATCGCCGGGTTCCGCTCGCCCAAATGAGCGCTCGATGTCCCACGCCTCGCGCCAGGGCAGCGCGGCAAGGACGCGGTCGGCGCCCATACGCAACCGAGGCGGCAGGTTACAGGTTCCGAGATAAGAGGCGATGGCGCCGACCGCCTCCTTTGGGGTGGGGACGCGGCTCACATCGGCGCCTTGCTTTGTGAGCATGTCGGTGAGCAGCGCCACACGCTCCTCGCCGCGCCGCGTGGCGCGCGACGGAATGGTGCCGCGTGGATGGCGTTCGAGCCGCCGCGCAACCGCTGTCCGGCGAGCGCGGTCCAAGCTCGCCACGCCGAGCGCAGCGCGGATGCGGTCCAAGACCGCGGCGCGGGCCTCCTCAGGAGCGCTCATGGTCGCCCCTTCCTGCGCGCGCGGGCGTAGAGGCTGTGGAATGTCCTCCCTTGCGGGGCAGGGAGGTCGCGGGTCCCAGTCCAGGCCGTGGCGAGCGGCAGCCGGCTCAACCTGCCGCTCGCGCCCGCGCGACGCGCCATGAACAGCACGATCGCGTTCGCGAGCGCATGATACAGAAGCGGCCGCTTTGCGGCGTAGGCCCACATTTTCAGAAATAGGCGCTCGGAGAACGGCGGATTGCCGCGCGCGAAGTCGCGCTCCCGCCAAGTTCGCATCATGTCGGGCAGCGGGATGTCCATGGGGCAGACCGCCTCGCACCGGCCGCAAAAGCTTGAAGCGTGGGGGAGATCGCGGGCGCGGTCGATGCCTTGCAGCTGCGGCGTCAGCACCGCGCCCATCGGGCCCGGATAGACCGACCCGTAAGCGTGCCCGCCGATGGCGCCATAGACCGGGCAATGATTGAGGCAGGCGCCGCAGCGGATGCAGCGGAGCATGTCGGCGAACTCGTTGCCGAGCATCTCGCTCCGTCCATTGTCGAGAAGCACCACGTGATAGGCGCCAGGCCCGTCGGGATCGCGGTCGTGGCGTGGGCCGGTGGCGAAGGTCGTATAGGTCGTGATCTCCTGGCCGGTCGCCGAGCGGGCCAGCAGCCGCAAGATGATCATGGCGTCCTCTAGCGTCGGCACGATCTTCTCGATCGAGGCGATGACGATATGCATCCGCGGCAAGGTCGACGTCAGGTCGCCGTTCCCCTCATTGGTGACGATCACCGAGGAGCCCGTCTCGGCGATCAGGAGATTGGCGCCGGTGATGCCCACATCGGCGGCGAGGAATTTTTCACGCAGCACTTTGCGTGCTTCTGCCACGAGATATTGGGCCTGGTCGAGCCTGCGCTCCCGGGGCAGCCGGTGATGAGCGCGGCGGAAATCGGCCTCGATGGTCTCCTTGTTGAGGTGGATGACGGGGGCGATGATATGGCTCGGACGCTCGCCCCTGAGCTGCACGATGTATTCGCCGAGATCGGTCTCGACCACCTCGATCTTGGCGGCTTGCAGATGGGCGTTGAGCCCGATCTCCTCCGACACCATAGACTTGCCCTTGGTGACGAGCTTGGCGCCCGCCTCCTGGCAGAGCTTCAAGATAATGGCGCGGGCGTCGGCTGCGGTCGGCGCGTAGTGCACCGACCCGCCGCTCTCGGTCACCTTGCGCTCGTAAGTCTCGAGATAGAGATCGAGATGGGAGAGGGTGTGGTCCTTGATGGCGCGGGCGTCCTCGCGCAGCGTGTCGAACTCGGGCAGCTTCGCTCTCGCCGCTTTGCGCTTGTCGACGAAACCGCGCTTGACGTTCTGGAGCGCCCTCTGCAAGCCGGTATCGGCAAGCGCATGGGCGGCGTCGGTCTTGAAGTCTTGCCGTCCGTTTCCCATCGCCTCGCTCTCCCTCAGCGCTTCTGCCGGGGCGCGGCAATGGCGGGGTTCTCGGTCATGCCGGCGAGCACCTCCGCCACATGGCGCACCTCGATTTCTGCGTGTTCGCGAGCGAGCCTGCCGGCGATGTGCATCAGGCAGCCCAGATCGCCGGCGAGCACGGTCGAGGCGCCGGTGCCGATGATGTCGCGCACCTTGGCGTCGAGGATGGCGGTGGAGATGTCCGGATATTTGACCGAGAAGGCACCGCCGAAACCGCAGCACACCTCGCTCTCGCCAAGCTCGACCAGCGACAGCCCTTCGACGCTGGCGAGGAGCCGTCGCGGCGCCTCGCGCACGTGAAGCTCGCGCAAGGACGAGCAGGAATCGTGATAGGTGACGTTTTCCTCATAGGCCGCATCGACCTTGGTGAGTCCGAGCACGCCTACGAGAAAGGACGTCAGCTCGAAGCTCTTGGCCGCGAGCGCGCCGGCGCGCTCGGCGAAATTCGGATCCTCGGCAAGCAGGCGGGGATAATGGACTCGCAACATGCCGGCACAGGACCCGGACGGCGCGACGACATAGTCGAAGCGCTCGAAGGTCTCGACCACCTGCCGGGCGATGGCAATCGCGTCCTGCCGGTCGCCGGAATTATAGGCGGGCTGTCCGCAGCAGGTCTGCGCGCGCGGCACCTCGACGCGGGCTCCTCCCGCTTCGATGAGCTTGATCGCGGCAAAGGCGACGCTCGGCCGGAACAAATCGACCAGGCAGGTGACGAACAGCCCGACCAGCGGGCCTTGGGGTGCGGCAGGCGTGGAGGTCATGGCGCGGGGCCAAGCTTTGCACGTTGTGGCGGGAGATGGGAGCCAGGATGTAGCATCGGCGGCGCGACTCAAGAAATGCGAATCGGGCCGCAACAGGGTGCATACGGGTAGGGCATGAGGAAGCAGGCGGGAACCTTGGCAATGTTCGCGCTATTGGCGGCGCCCTTTCCAGGCTGGGCGGCCGGCGCCGAGCCCGTGCGCCTCGTCACGCCCGTCGTCTATGGCACGCATCTGCTAGGCCTTGGCGAGCCCGCTTCGAAGCTGGCCAAGCTGATCGAGGAGCGCTCGGGCGGCACTTTGCTGCTCGATCTGAAACAGCCGGGGGACGGGACCAAGCCCCACGAGATCCTCGACAAGGTTTCCGCCGGCGTCGTCGACGCCGGCTTCGCTTTCGCCGGGTACTGGTCGGCGAAACTCCCCGCTGCGGCGCTGTTCTCGGGCTACCCCTTCGGCCCTGACGCCAAAGCCTATCTCGACTGGTTCGAGGAGGGCAGCGGAAGGAAGCTTTACCAGGAGATGTATGACCACGCGGGGCTCAAGGTCCACGTCATGCCGTGTGCCTTCGGCGGCGCCGAAGCAGGCGGGTGGTTCATGAAGGAGATCAAGAGCGCCGAGGATATCAAGGGCCTGCGCATTCGCATTTTCGGGCTCGGCGGCCGGGTGATGTCGCACCTCGGCGCCACCACCGTGGTCATTCCCGGCGGCAAGCTCCTCGCCGCCTTCGAGAAGGGGGAGATCGACGCCGCCGAGCTTTACACCCCCGCCGTCGACGAGCGCCAAGGCCTCAAGGACAAAGTCAAGCTCATCTATGTGCCCGGCTGGCACCAGCCCGAGACGGTGCTCGAGCTCATCGTCAACAAGGATCGCTGGAACGCGCTTTCGGATCGTGAGCGCAGCCTGATCGACGGCGCGTGCCTCGCCACCCTGCAAGCGACGCTGGCCGACGGCGCGAAGCTCCAAACCGACGCCCTTGCCAATCTCGCCAAAGACGGTGTCCGCGTCGAACCATGGCCGGAAGACGTGCTCTCTGCCTTGCGCGCGGCCTGGACCGAAATTGCCAAGGAAGAGGGCGACCGGGACTATTTCTTCAAAGCAGTCCTCGACGACATCGAGAAATTCCGCGCCAAGGGGAAAGGCGCGCCAGAGGCCAGGCCCACGCTCGAGCCGAAAATCTCGGCCGAGCCCAGTGCCGCGACCGAGACCAAGCCCACACCGTGACGGAGCGGCCTACTGCGCTGGCACCGTCTTCAGATAAGCGATAATGTCGATCCGTTCGCCCGCGTCAGGAATGCCCGGAAAGGCGAGCGCCATCGGCGAATCGGCGATCATCGCTTTCGGGTCGGCGATCCATTTGTCGAGATTCGCATCGGTCCAGGTGAATCCCTCCTCGCCGAGCTTCTTCATCCCGGGCGAATAGGGATAATCCGCGACGCTCGCCGCTCTGCGTCCGACGGTGCCGTTAAGTTCCGGCCCGACCAGGGTCTTGGCGCCGGGGCCGACCTGATGACAGATGCCGCATTTGGCGTAAGCCGCCTTGCCCTTGGTCGCATCGCCTTCGGCAAGGGCCGGTCCGCTCAGAGCCATGAGCGCGACCGCGGTAAGTCCATAAAGCTGAAAAATCCTCATCTCAGTCCTCCTTATCGCCGCCCACGCCAGAGGTGACCCAGGCCTCTGTTTGGACGATTGCCCAGCGTTCTCCCTTTAGCTTCGTGTTTTTGTTGAGGGACTCTAACAGAATGCTCGAAATCCCTCAAAAAGCCGCATCTGCGACATCCTAACTCAGCGAAAGTTCAAGGGTTGCGGCCGATAGCGCCGCTTGGCGGGGCGTATTGCCCGCCAACCCTTAAGCATGCGAAAGACAAGGGGCTAGCGGTCTCCTCGAGCAACCGCTCGGCCCTCTCGGAGCCTAGGATGTCGCATCTTTCCATGCCCAGCCCGGATCTCGCGATCCTCCAGCGCCGCAACGACATCTTGAAGCAGCTGAAGAAGCTCGCTCCCGACGCAATCCTGATCACCGATCAAGAAGGCCGTCGCACCTTCGAGACCGACGCGCTCACCGCCTATCGCTGCCTGCCGCTCGCGGTCGTGCTGCCGGAAACGACCGAGGAGGTGAGCGCGATCCTGCGCTTCTGCCACGAGAACCACGTCAAGGTCGTGCCCCGCGGTGCCGGCACCTCTTTGTCGGGCGGGGCCTTGCCGCTCGAGGACGCCATCGTGCTCTGCCTCACGCGCATGACCAAGGTGCTCTCCATCGACCTTACCAACCGCGTGGCCCGCGTCGAGGCCGGCATCACCAATACCGGCATTACCCAGGCAGTCGCCGCGCAAGGCTTCTTCTATGCGCCGGACCCATCGAGCCAGATCGCCTGCACCGTCGGCGGCAATGTCGCCACCAATTCCGGCGGCGCCCATTGCCTGAAATACGGGGTCACCACCAATAATGTGCTGGGGGTCCGCATCGTGCTGATGAGCGGCGAGATCGTCGATATCGGCGGCCCCAGCCTCGACGCTCCCGGCTACGATTTCCTCGCTCTGATCGTGGGCTCCGAAGGGCAGTTCGGCGTCGTTACCGAGGTCACCGTGCGCCTGCTCAAGGCGCCGGAAGGCGCGCGCCCCATGCTGCTCGGCTTCGACTCCAACGAGAAGGCGGGAGCCTGCGTCGCCGGCATCATCGCAGCCGGCATCATTCCCGTGGCGCTCGAGTTCATGGACCGGCCGGCGATTCATGTGTGCGAGCATTTCGTCGCCGCGGGTTACCCCCTCGATGTCGAGGCGCTGCTCATCGTCGAGGTCGAGGGCTCGGAGGACGAGATCGACACGCTTCTCGAAAAGATCGGCGAGATCGCCGAGGACTACCATCCGCTCGTGATGCGCCGGAGCCAAAGCGCCGAGGAGAGCGCCAAGATCTGGAAAGGCCGCAAGGCGGCGTTCGGCGCCATCGGCCAGCTGTCGGACTACTATTGCATGGACGGCGTCATCCCGCTGTCCAAGCTCCCCAAGGCGCTCGATGAGATCGGCTGGATTTGCCGGCGCTACCGCTTCGACGTGGCCAACATCTTTCATGCCGGCGACGGCAATCTGCACCCGCTCATCCTCTACAACGCCAACGATCAGCTCCAGCTCGAGCGCGTCGAGCTGTGCGGCGCGGAGATCTTGAAGCTCTGCGTCGAACTCGGAGGCTGCCTGACCGGTGAGCATGGCGTCGGCATCGAGAAGCGCGAATTGATGCGTGTGCAGTATTCCGATGCCGACCTGGCGCAACAGATGCGGGTCAAAGCCGCCTTCGATCCGGACTGGCTGCTCAATCCGGGCAAGGTGTTTCCGCTGGAAGGAAGTGGACTCCAGTGACCGGCCATATGCGTGTCGGCTTCCATGCTCCTGACACGGTGGAGGAGCTTGCCTATCTCGTTGCCGAGGCGGCCGATACGCGGACCCCGCTCGAGGTGATGGGGCGAGGTACCAAGCGCGAGGTCGGCCGCCCAGTGCAGCATGGCGCTGTGCTCAGCACCGAGAGCCTGGTCGGCATCCCCATTTACGAGCCGAGCGAGCTCGTGCTCGTGACCCTTGCCGGCACGCCGGTCGCCCAAATCGAGCAGCTGCTCGCCGAGAACGACCAGGAGTTTCCCTTCGAGCCGGTCGATCTTGGGCCGGTGCTTGGCTTTGGCCCCGGTCAAGCCACGATCGGGGGCGTAATTGCCACCAACCTCTCCGGCAGCAGGCGCATCCTTGCCGGTGCCGCGCGCGACCATGTGCTCGGCGTGCAGGCCGTCAATGGACGCGGCGAGACGATCAGGGCCGGCGGCCGCGTGATGAAGAACGTCACCGGGTACGATCTCGCCCGCGCGCTCGCCGGCTCCTGGGGAACGCTGGCGGTTATGACGGAGATTGCCATCAAGGTGCTCCCGGCCCAGCGCGAGGTTCGCACCGTGCTCTGTTTCGGCCTTGCCGATCTGAATGGGGTGGAGGCCTTGTGTCTTGCGCTCGGCACCCCCTTCGAGGTCTCCGGCACGGTACATATGCATGCCGAGCTCGCCGAAAACTTCTCCGACCAGGAGATTGCCAATGCCGGCGCCTCCGTCACCGCCATCAGGGTTGAGAATTTACCGGCCTCCGCCCGCTACCGCTCGAGCCGTCTGAAGCAGATGCTCCAGGCCTATGCTCCCGCGCTCGAGCTCGACACCATGCGGAGCCGCATCTTCTGGAACGAGGTCAGAGCGTTCAAGATGTTCCAGAAGACCGATCGTCCGCTGTGGCGCATATCCACGGTGCCGTCCACAGCGCCGAAACTCGTAAGCAGCCTGGCGCGCAAGATCGACGTCCGCGTCCTTTATGATTGGTCCGGCGGCCTCGTCTGGCTCGAAACGCCGCCCATTTCCGATGCCGGTGCGGTCGAGATTCGCCGTACCATTGCCGAATTCGGAGGTCATGCCACACTGATCCGCGCCGAGGCTCAGGCTAGGGCCGGCATCGACGTGTTCCAGCCGCTCGATCCGCCGCTCATGGCGCTCACGGCTTCCCTCAAGCGCGCCTTCGATCCGGTGGGGATTCTCAACCCTGGCCGCATGTACGCAGGGATATAGGCGAGGACCATGCAGACCAACTTCAATGCCGTCCAGCTCGCCGATCCGACCATTGCCCGGGCCGACGAAATCTTGCGGCGTTGCATCCATTGCGGGCTCTGCACCGCCACCTGTCCGACCTACGTGCTCACCGGCGACGAGCGCGACAGCCCGCGCGGTCGCATCTACTTCATGAAGCAGATGTTCGAGGAGCGCGAGGTGACTCCCTCGATGACCTACCACATCGACCGCTGCCTCTCCTGCTTCTCCTGCATGACCACCTGCCCGAGCGGGGTCGACTACATGCATCTCGTTGATCTCGCCCGGGTGCGCATCGAGACCAAGGGCCACCGCACGCCCCGGCAGCGCGCCTTGCGCTGGATCGTGAGCAAAGTGCTGCCCCATCCGCGGAGATTCCGCCTCGCGCTTCGCCTAGGCTGGCTCGCGCGCCCCTTCCGCGGGCTCATCGCGCGCGCCGGGTTCGAGCGGCCCGCCGCCGCCTTGGAGCTGATACCGTCGCGGCCGCTCAAAGCGCAGCTCACCAGGCCGAAATCGGCGCTCGGCACCGACCCCAAGGCGAAGCGTGTGGCGTTGATGCTCGGTTGCGTGCAGGAGGTACTTGCTCCCTCCATCAGCCGTGCCGCCATCAGGCTGCTCAGGCGTCACGGCGTCGATGTCGTTGTGGTCAAGGACGAGACCTGCTGCGGCGCGCTAGTGCATTCTCTGGGCCGAGAAGAGGAGGCGCGCGGCTATGCGCGTCGCAACATCGACGCCTGGACCGCCGTCATCCGCGAGAAGCCGCTCGACGCCATCGTCGTGACCACCTCTGGCTGCGGCACCCTGGTCAAGGACTACGGCAATCTGCTGGCCCGCGACCGCGGCTATGCCGAGCGCGCCGCCTATGTCTCGGGGCTCGCTCGCGACATCACCGAACTGATCGACGAGATCGGGCTGATGCCCCCCATGATGTGGACGGGGCTGAAGATCGCCTACCACGCCGCCTGCTCGCTCCAGCACGGCCAGAAGCTCGACGCCCTGCCGCTATCGCTGCTTGAGCAGGCGGGCTACAACATTCTCCAGATTCCGGAGGGGCATCTCTGCTGCGGCTCGGCCGGCACCTACAATCTGCTTGAGCCGGAGCTGGCCGGACAACTGCGCGAGCGCAAGCTCGCCAATATCACCAAGGTCGATCCCGAAGTGATCGTCACCGCCAATATCGGCTGCATGATGCAGCTTAAGGGCGGCACCTCGGCCCCCTTTGTCCACACCATCGAGATGCTCGACTGGGCGACCGGCGGTCCGGCGCCAGAGGCGCTTGGGCCGCTCAAGGACACGGGGCATCCGATCGAGGCCCTGGTCGAGCTGGCGAGGCAAACCGCCCTCGTCGACTGAAGGATTGCGAGAGATAATGCGGGTCTGCTTGTGGCACTTAGCGGACATGCTGTCGGTGGTCTCTGTGTCACAAAACATAGTGTGACACGGTGAAGAGAGTCCGCTTTTGACCCAAAGCAGACTTTCTGGCTCTGCTTAGACCAGAGGGGCGTGTGCAACTTTTGCGGGCGATAGCGACACTCAGCGCGCCAAGCTTGTAATACCTCAGCCAAGGCCCCATATAACTATTACTGGCACGCCGGGCCCAAGGCGCTGACGGTAAAGATTACCGTGCCAACTCCGTGCACGCCCCCTTTCCCGAAAATCAGCACCCAAGCGTCCCCTTTAACGGGAGCGTGGTTCGGCGGCTGCCAGCCCACGAAACATCGCCTGCGATGTACCCCATAGAGGCCC
>DASWJG010000261.1:0-10612 GCA_036397315.1 Methyloceanibacter sp.
CGATGACACGCCGGTCGCCCTCAGCGATATCCGCGTACCGATCTTTGCCGTGGGCACCGTGCGCGATCACGTATCGCCATGGCGCTCAACTTATAAGGTCCATCTTCAGACTGATACCGAAGTCACCTACCTGCTTACGACGGGTGGACACAACGCCGGCATCGTATCGGAACCCGGTCACGAGGGGCGCAGCTTCCAGGTGATGACCAAGAAGCCTGACGACCGCTACCTCGACCCGGAAACCTTCATGGCCGAGGCGCCGCGCAAAGAGGGATCCTGGTGGCCAGAGTGGGTGGTTTGGCTTGATGCGCGCTCGGGCGCGCCCATTGCTCCACCTGCAGTTGGCGCCCTTCCGCCAGGCTTTGTGTCGCTTGGAGAGGCGCCCGGAACTTACGTGCTTCAAGAGTGACCGCAACTCCGATCCGCCTAATGGGGCACGTTCTGCTGAAGCCACAAGCTGCACTTCGACGAGGATGACTATTTCATTCGGGTCGATGGGACACGCGAGAAATAGTGGAGAGTCCGATGCAAATGCCCTTGCAAATCAGTTTTCATGGGATGGAACCGTCGCCAACGATGGAGGCTCGAATTCGCGAGAAAGCCGCTAAGCTCGAGCGCTTTCACGATCGCATTGTGGGGTGCCGAGTTGTCGTCGAGGCCCCGCATCGTCATCATCACCACGGCAAGCTTTATAACGTGCGGATCGACATCAGTGTGCCGGGGAAGGATGTCTTCGTCGGGCATTCTGGCCCTCTCAACCATGCGCATGAGGACGTTTATGTCGCCATTCGCGATGCCTTCAATGCGGCGGGTCGACAGCTGGAAGACCATGCGCGGCGCATGCGCGGGGCAGTAAAAGTCCATACGGCGCCCGGTCATGGCAAGGTCACGCAGCTCCTTGAGGATTACGGGTTTGCCGAGACCCCGGACGGCCAGGAGGTCTATTTCCACAAAAACAGCGTGGTTGACGGTGACTTCTACAAGCTTGAGATCGGCAACGAAGTCCGGCTCGTGATCGCAGAGGATGAAGGCGTCGAGGGCGCGCAGGCAAGCAGCGTTACCCCGATCGGCAAGCACCACATTGTGGAATAAATCCGCCACAAGGCACTGCCGGCGTCCATAAAGTGGGACCGATCCGTTTGATGCTGAGCCCGATGCCCTGATTGCGGTTTGTGGAGACTTCAATGCGGAGGACCACGATACCGCACTCAGACTTGCCTGCGCTGGCGAGGACGATACCGGATCAGGACATTTGGCACGGAGAGTACTGACTCCGGTTGAGCGGACGCTACCCACAGATCGGCGCTTTACCGTGGTGCATCACGGACGGCCGGAGATGCTCGATCATATTTTGGCAAGCCGCGCGCTGTTTGCGCATTTCGTCGATGTCGAAATTCACAATGAGATGCTTGAAGATGAGCTCCCCTACAGTCGCATCAGTCATCCTCCTGAGTCCCTGCATGCGCCCGTCGTCGCCATTTTCGACTTCGCCTAGAGACGCCCCTGGGATTGTTACGGAACCGTGATTGCATGCCTCCTTCGAACTGATTGGCTCATGATTACTCTTGAGGACTGCGTGGCCTTATGCGGCCTGACCGAAGAGGAGGTGCTCGCTATTGCGGAACATGAGCATCTTCCTGAGATCGCCGCAGCCGCGCTTGCCTCCTATCTAGTGCATCAAGAGCATCACGGCTTGGATAGAGTCCGGGACATGATTGCCGATGACATCCGCACTGCTCAAGCGCGTGGTGACAAAGAACATGTTCTGATTCTCCTTCATGTGCTCCATCATTTTCTGAGAACGCACCCTGAAGCCCGACCAGAACAGCATCCTTGGAGCCGCTGCTTCTAGGTTTCGTCGGCGAGCGGCGTTACGGGGGTGACGAGATGGTTTGTCAGTATGGAGGCGATAAGTTCTTGCCGGCGCTCGGCCATCGTTGCGAAATCCAGACGACGGGGAATTGTCAGCGGGTCTGCCTGCGCCACCTCCGCAAGGACTATGCCGAGGAGTCGGGTCGGATCGTCGGAACGACCTTCGCGCTTGGCTTTAACGACCTCGCTGCCGCAGCTTGTGACCCGGCACGGCGTCCGGGCCGCTTTGTTGTATCTCCAAGACGCATCTCGCGAGTCACCTGCAAATGAAGCAGCTGATGAGATCGGAGGACATGCTGCGGCGAGACCCAGCCAGCACCGCCTATGCGCTGCCACCGGAAACCGTGCTGCGGCAAGAGCAGGTGAACCTCGCCTACGGCCTCAGCGAGCAGGAAGCGGATTTGCGGCTCAAGCGTCATGGGCCGAACACGCTCCTGACGCATCCAGAACGGACTGCCGTCTCTATTCTCGCCGACCAGCTCAAGAGCCCGGTGGTGTGGCTGCTGTCGGCCGCGGCTGCCGTCACCGCTCTTTTCGGGCAATGGACCGAGTCGATAGCGATCCTGCTCGTGCTCGCCATCAACACACACATCGGCTTCCTGACCGAGCTTCGTGCCGTCCGCTCCATGGGGGCGCTGCGCAAGCTTGGCACCCGTTCCTCGCGGGTACGGCGGGAAGGGCAGCTGAAGACGATTCCGGCGGAGCAGATTGTGCCGGGCGACATCGTCCTCCTGGAGAGTGGCGATGTCATCACCGCCGATATCCGCCTCGTGGAGGCGAGAAATCTTTCCTGCGATGAATCCACCCTGACCGGCGAGTCGGTCCCCGTGGATAAGAGCGTTGCGGCCGCGGCACCGGACGCCATCGTCTCCGACCGGACATCGATGGTGCACAAGGGAACGGCGATCACGCGCGGCACGGGCGCCGGTGTCGTGGTGGCGACCGGCATGGCCACCGAGCTGGGGCTGACCACGAAGCTCGTGATCGAAGCCGAGTCCGATGTCTCCCCGCTCGAGAAGAAGCTCGCCGAGCTCACCCGGCAGCTGGTGAACGCCACGCTCATCGTCACCGCTCTCATTGCCGCCGCCGGCATGGCCGCAGGCCGCGACCTCGTGCTCATGATCGAGGCCGCCATCGCGCTTGCCGTTGCCGCCATCCCGGAAGGCTTGCCGATCGTGGCGACCATGGCGCTTGCCCGCGGCATGTGGCGCATGGCGCGGCGGAACGTCGTGGTCGAGCGTCTGGCTGCGGTCGAGACGCTCGGCGCCACCACCGTCATCTGCACCGACAAGACTGGCACGCTGACCGAGAATCGCATGACCGCCGAGCGGCTTTGGCTGCTCTCCGGGGATTACCGGCTCGACCATGAGCGGGGATGGATTCTCGACGGTTCGGGCAACAAGGCCGAGATTGACGCAAACCTACGGCGCGCGCTCGAAGTGGGCGTTCTCTGCAGCACCGCAACGCTCAAGGCCGCGGACGGGCGCGGCATAGGCGACCCCATGGAGCTTGCGCTGCTGAGACTCGGCGAACTCGCTGGCATCGACCGCGAGGCTCTGCTTAAGACTCGGCCCAAGCTGCATGAAATCGCCTTCGATACTGAAACGAAGATGATGGCGACCGCGCACGGCCGTGGCGGGCGCCTGTTCGTCGCGGTGAAGGGAGCGCCAGAGGCCGTGCTTTTTGCCTCCACGACCATCAGCAAGGACGGAGGGGCAGCGATTGGCGCCGAGGAGCGCGATGAGTGGCTGCGGCGTGCCGCGGCGCTTGCCGAGGAGGGCTTGCGCGTCCTTGCCCTCGCCGAGAAGTCAGTCTCCCTGGAGGCGATCCTGAGCTACGAGGGCCTAGGCTTCCTCGGCCTGGTCGGCTTTCGTGACCCGCCGCGCCTCGACGTGAGAGAGGCGATCGCCGATTGTCGGCAAGCGGGCATCCGCGTGGTCATGGTGACGGGCGATCATGCCGTCACGGCGCGGACGATTGCCGAGAACCTTGGCATCGCCGAGCCGGGCACCTGCATCATGGTCGAAGGACGCGAATTGGAGGCGCTCGGCGCTCTGGGCGAGCAAGAGCGCCGGCGCGTCCTGGCGGCCCAGGTGTTTGCGCGCGTGACCCCTGCGCAGAAGCTCGATCTCGTGCGGCTCTACCAAGCCGCGGGGGAAGTCGTGGCCATGACCGGCGACGGCGTCAACGATGCCCCGGCGCTGCAAATGGCAGATATCGGGGTCGCCATGGGCTTGCGCGGAACAGAAGTGGCGCGCGAGGCGGCAGACATCGTGCTTCGCGACGATGCCTTCGGTAGCATCGTGGCGGCGATCCGCGAGGGCCGGGTGATTTTCGGCAACCTGCGCCGATTCCTGATCTATCTCTTGTCGTGCAACATTAGCGAGGTGATGGTCGTGGCGCTCGCGGTGGTGGTTGGGCTGCCCCTGCCGATCCTTCCCTTGCAGATCCTCTTCCTCAACCTCGTCACCGACGTCTTGCCCGCGTTTGCGCTTGCCACCGGCGAAGGCGAGGAGGATGTCTTGCGCCTCCCGCCGCGTAACCCGCGCGAGCCCCTGCTCGGGACCCCGCAATGGCTGTTCATTGCGGGCTACGGCGCGCTTCTGACGGCATCGACGCTTGCCGCGCTCCTCATCGGCCGCTATGGGCTCAAGCTTGAGGGCGACGCGCTGGTCAGCGTATCCTTTCTGACCCTTGCCTTCGCGCAGCTCTGGCACGTGTTCAACATGCGAGGGAGAGGATCGCGCACTTTTCGCAATGCTGTTACCCGCAATCCTTATGTCTGGATCGCCGTCGCTCTATGCACGGCGATCCTCTTGCTGGCCGTCTATGTGCCGCCCCTGGCTTCCGCCCTGCACGTTGTCCCTCCCGATCGGGCTGGTTGGACGCTCGTTGTGGCTGCAAGCATGGCGCCCCTCCTTGTGGGGATGCTGATCGGGGCCTTTCGTGCAGTCATGAGCAGAACATCTCGTGGGTAAAGGCGTCTCCAGAGCGCGCACAGAGACCGCGGCCAACCTTGCGGTCGCCCGCGTGCCGATGTTCAGCACGATGCTTTCGGCCGCCGGTGCCCGTGCGCTTCTTCACGAGATGCACTTCGATACCGTCGATGCCGTGCTCGTTCTCGACGACGAAGGGCACTATGCCGGCACCGCTCGCCTAAAAGACGTGCTGAATGCGCCCGATGAGACCTCGCTGTCTTCCCTCGTCCGCAAGGATTGGCCTGTGGTGGGCCCAGACATCGACCAAGAGCACGCTGGAGCCCTTGCCCATCAACACAGTGTTGCGGCGATCCCGGTGGTGGCGCCCGATGGTCGCCCGTTGGGGCTCATCCCAGCGCTTGCGCTGCTCGAAACCTTAGCGCAGGAGCACCATGAGGATGTGCATCGGCTGGCTGGAATCCTGAGGCAACGGGCAGGAGCGCGTCACGCGCTCGATGACCCGCCCTTGAGCCGCGCCGGTCGCCGTTTGCCATGGCTCCTCGTCGGGCTGGCGCTGAGCACCGGGGCCACCGCCATGATGGCTGGCTTCGAGCACGCGCTCAAAGCCAACATCGTCATCTCGTTCTTCATCCCGGCTCTGGTCTATCTGGCGGATGCCGTC
Source organism: Methyloceanibacter sp. (assembly GCA_036397315.1). Lineage (GTDB taxonomy): Bacteria > Pseudomonadota > Alphaproteobacteria > Rhizobiales > Methyloligellaceae > Methyloceanibacter. The sequence continues at coordinate 5,473 of DASWJG010000261.1, forward strand.
GGAACGCAGACCGAGGCTATTGTGGTTCGCGCGCTTTCTTTGCGGATGCGTCCGCTTGGTCCCCTGCTGCTTGCAGAGGTGGCCACGGGGACGCTTATCGGCTTGCCCCTGGCGCTTCTTGCCTTTCTCGGCATTTGGCTCGTCTTTCAGGACTTCAGGCTGGCGATCGGGGTTGCCGCGGCCCTCTTTGCCGCGAGCACGATCGCAAGCGTGCTTGGGCTGCTCCTGCCGTGGCTGCTCGCGCGCCTCGGCACCGATCCGGCCTTCGGATCAGGCCCCGTCGCCACGATCATCCAGGACGTTCTGACCATCGCCATCTATTTCGCCGTCATGACCCTCGTAATCAGCTTCTAATCGAGAGTCGTTGGTCAATCGCCCGTCGTTTTCGCGCGCACCATGCCGCGCTTCGGCGCCGCGAGGGTCAGCATGAGGCCGTCGTAAGCGACGCTTGCCTCGACCCCATGCACTTGGCCGAGACCTCTGATGCGGGCCTCGATCCGCCGTGGGTCGCTCTTCACGATTCCGCTGCCGCAATGGGTGAAGATTGCTCTGGTAACCCCCTCCGCCTCGCACCAGCCAAGCTGGGCCCTGATCGGCGCATGACCGATCAGCACGTGGTCGCGGTGGCGCACCATCGACCGCACGACCGTGGCGCCGTCTCCCACATAGAGGGCAACGCCGCTGAGCGCCGCGTGCTGCTCGCAAATGGCGGCGAGATCGGGCACATAGAAGAAGGAGGCGCGGCCTGCGCCCACGCGATAGCCGACCGCCGGCGCGCGGATCGAGTGCTCCACGGGGAAGGCCTCGAACTCCACGCCGCCAACGACAAACGGCGCGCGCGCCTCGACGACGCGGCGATCTTCGATCGGATAGTGGGCGATGAGGAACCAGGTCTCCTCGCTGGCATAGACCGGGCATGGCACGCCAGCGGCGAGCCCGTAAGCGTGGTCGGGATGAGCGTGGGTGAGGATGACGGCGGTTGGCGCAACCGCGCGAAGCGCCTTCAGCCAATCGGCGCCGCAATCGATCATGATGCGGGCGCGGCCCCGCCTGACAAGGAGCGCGCTGTGACGGCGATGGCGGCGAGACCTCGTCTTGATCTCGCCGCGTGTGCCGAGAAAGGTCAGTTCGATCTTTGCCTTCCTTAAGCTCGCAAGCCTCAGCCGCTGCTTAAGCCTTCTTGATCGCGATCTTCTTCTCTTTCTTCTGGGCTTCGGGCGACTTGGGCAAGGTCACGGTGAGCACGCCATCCTTGAAGCTCGCCACGATCTTGTCGGCGTCAACGCCCTCAGGAACCTGGAACGAGCGCTGGAAGGACCCGAAGCGGCGCTCCGACAGGTAGAAGTCCTTCTTCTTCTCTTCCTTCTCTTCCCGCTTCTCGCCCTTGATGGTGAGCAAGCCGTCGGCGAATTTCACCTCGACATTGCTCTCATCGAGGCCCGGCAGCTCCGCCGTGATCTCATATTCCTTGTCCTTCTCGGCGATGTCGACGGCGGGCGCCTTGCCGAAGGAAAGCTCGCCGCGCCAGAACGGCTCGACGTCGAACAGGGTCCGGCCTGCGGGCCGGCGCGCGATGCCCCAGCCAAAATCGTCGAACAGGCGGTCGATCTCGCGCCTGAGATTGGCCAAGGGGCGCCATTCGCCGGCGCTCGGCTCGGGCTTCTGGCCTTCCGTCTTGATGGGTAGTTTGGTCACTGCTTCGGCCATGTTGATGCCTCCTTACTGCACTGGTTTTTGAGGGAGACTTGTATGCAAGCGCAAGCGGGCTGCGCTGTCCTTGATCGGCATCAAGTTTCCGCGCTCGCGCAGGGTTACAGTATCGTCACCGAGGCCTCTTTTTTGAAAGCCGTTGCAAGGAATGGCCAAAGCCGCAGATTCGCGCGAGAGGGCGCTCGCCGCGATCCGCAGCGAAAAGCGGATCGGACTCCAATTCAAGCCGACGCTCCTCGAGATCGACGCGGACGGCACCGCTACGATTCAGGCGGAGGTGGATAATGTCGCAATCAAGCGCCTGGCGCTGGAGCGCCTGGCAGCGACGCAAGGCGTCAGCGCCATTGTCGACCGCTTGCGCGTCAAGCCTGCCGTGGCGATGAGTGACGACGGCATCCTGGATCACTTGCGAAAGGCTTTTTACGACGAGCCGTCCTTCCGCCAGCTCGCGCTGAAGGAGCGAGAAGACGGCAAGGTCACGCTCGTACGCGAGGCGTTCGAGGACGCGCGCGGCGAGATCGAGATCGAGGTCAAGCAAGGTGTGGTCATTCTAAATGGGCGCGTGCCGGGCCTTGCCTCCAAGCGGCTTGCCGGCGTGCTCGCCTGGTGGGTGCCGGGAAGCCGCGATGTGATCAACGGCATCGCCGTCGAGCCGCCGGAGGAGGACGCCCCTATCCAGATTGAGGAAGCGGTACGCATCGCGCTCGACAAGGACCCGTTCGTCGACGCCTCGCAAGTCCGCGTCGGCGTTCGCCATAGAACGGTCCGGCTGACCGGGGCGGTCCACTCCCCCGAAGCCCGCGATGCCGCCGAATGGGACGCGTGGTACGTGTTTGGCGTCGACGACGTCATCAACGAGATCGTCGTTTCCCCGTGACGCAGGAGCGAAACCGCCTCATGGGGCGCGTTTGATGCACATCAAGGCGGAGAGCCGCGTCTCGCTTATTCAAGGTACGTTATGACCCTGTTGGAGGCGTGAAATGTCTCTCGATCGGTTCCGCAGAACAAAGATCGTCGTGCTGAGCCGGCAATCCATGACGTATCAGGCAGCACGAGCCATGGCAGACAATCACATCGGCTCGGTCCTTGTCAGTGACCGGCAGGGCCCCGCCGGGATTATCACCGATCGTGATCTTGCATTGGCCGTGCTCGGCGGCGACCTCGATCCGAAAACGACCGCTTTGGGTGAGGTCATGTCGGAGGACCTGGTTACCTGTGACGTGAATGCAGGTCTGGACGATGTGGTCTGCCTTATGCGGGAGCATGGCATTCGCCGGGTGCCGATCACAGCGGATGGACGGCTGGTTGGCCTAGTCAGCTTTGACGATCTCGTCGTGGACGAGTCGGTCAGTAAGGAAGACCTTGCCGCGATCGTTACCGCTCAGCTCGAGGCCGCAGCACCGCTCAAGCCGGAAGGATTGCTGCATCCGGAGGGACCCGCACGCGCCGAACGTCGTCCAGCCGGCCGCGCCGGAGCGCTGATGCGCGCCAAGACGCGCGCCGATGCGACTTATAACAAGCTCGTCAAGGCCGTTGCCACCGGTGCAAAGCTCGATCACGACCGGGCGGAGCGAGCCTTGCTTCTAACGGTTTGCATGCTCTGCCGGCGACTTACGCCACAGGAGGCACAACATCTCATTGCACAGCTACCCTCGCGGCTCCAACCGCACCTCGATGGATGCCTCGATGGGCCCGACCGTGCGGTGACGGCTGAAGCCATCGAGCGCGAGCTGAGCAAGGTGCTTGGTCTCGACGGCAAGCAGGCGCGCACGGCTCTGCATGCCGTGCCCAAGGCCGTTTCCGATGTTGTTGCACCCGGTCAGATCAGCGAAGTGCGGGGGCAGTTACCACAGGAAATGAAATACCTCTTCGCCGAGCCCGCTTAGTGCTGAGGATGAGGGCGAAAAAAGAGCTCAGCGGCGCTGCAGCGGGGCAGCTGTTCAGCTCATCAGGCATAGGGTGTCCTTAGCCGAACGTCCGCTGCTGGCACCAAGCGGACCAATTCGACGGGCGCTAGGTCAGCAACTGACCAAAGCGGACGTTCGGGCCCAGGCGCAAGGGCGCCGAAAACAGAGGTCAGAAGCGGTCCGCGCGCCAGAACCCCTTTTGAAATTCATTTGAGACGTTGCGCAAGGTAGAATCCGGACCACGCAAACCACATCAGAGCTAAAAGCGTTGAGGCTAACAAATGCGAGTCCCAGCAAAGCCGCTCGGCAGCTACCCATTCTACCTTCAGCCATTCTTCTGGAACCAGCGCCGCAAGTACGGAGAGGTCCTACAGGCCGCGCTGCTGTGGGCTAGAGCACCGAAACTGTTCGCTGCTGTGGCGATGCTCTATGGCATGATCGACCGGCGTTCTTCGCCTATTGATGCTGCATTACGCTCCCTCGTTACCGTCCGCGTGTCGCAGATCAACACGTGCCCCTTTTGTGTCGATCTCAACTCGGCAACGCTCATCAAGCGGGGCGTGAGCCTGGAAAAGGTGGAAGCTCTCGAGACTTGGCGCCAAAGCAACCTCTTTGATCGCCGCGAGCAAGCGGTCCTCGACTACGCAGAGGCCATGACGCGATCCGACCGGCAGGTGGAAGACGAGCAGGTGGAGAGCTTGAGGTCCTATTTCGACGACGATGGCATCGTGGAATTGACGGGACTGGTCGCGTTCCAGAACATGTCGAGCAAGTTCAACAGCGCGCTTGGCGTACCAGCTCAGGGATTCTGCAAGATGCCCAGTGCTGAAATGTCTGAGCCGTCGCGCGTGTAACGTTGGCCTAGTGCGGACTTGGCCGCTAAGCTGTCACCATCCTCACCAAACTGGAAAGTTGACCCCCAAATGCCGGCCGAGAGACTTTCTTAGCGGGGCGCAACGGAATTTGGCGCGGAATTGTCTCTGCTACTTAGAACCGAATCCGAGGACGCGAAAACAGCGCGGTATTCGGCCGCGAATTCAACCCGTCCCTGAAAGACATAAAATCGTTCTATAACAAGTACTTAGTGTGGCTGTGCTGGCAGTCCGAAGCCAACCCGTCTCACCCTGCAATTTGAGGAAATGCAGGGTGATTTTGCCAAATTGCAGGGACGGCGCCGTCTTATCCAAGCAGAAGGCCTTCGCATCTCAATGGGTTGGATAGGTCTCTCCCTAATTCAAGGAGCAGGGAGACCCTCATTCCATAGCAGGGACGGTCGATTTAGGAAACACCGCGTCGGAGTTCTTCGGCGACATTCACGGAGCTCAGTTCAATGTCCGCTTGCGGGCTCCTTTCGGACATCGACACATGGCCCGCTGATGTCGCCGACTGACCCGCAACGGACCATACCCTATTGCTAACGCCTTGAGCGGTGGTTTGGTGCCGCCTCGCGGGGTTGCGGCGCGTATCCAAGAACTCGACAGCCCACACAACCAGGAGCGTAACCCTCGTCTACCTCACCCTCG
>DASWJG010000262.1:0-3307 GCA_036397315.1 Methyloceanibacter sp.
ACCCTGGAAGTTGCCGGGATTCTTGAGCCGGTTGATTAGGCGTGTCTGCAGCTCGGCGTTGTGATCGAGCAGATAAAGCGCGTAGGCGACGCCGAGATAGCAAGCAACAACCCCTGTGACTTCGGCGGATTGCACCTCGCCCGGAATCTCGATCGTCCTTTGCTGATACCGACAGTATGCGTCATACCACTGTATCAGCGGATGGCGTTGGTTCCATGGCTTGACGATTTCGGAATTGCCCCACGCCGGTCCAACCTTCCGTTTGATGTAGTCGGAGAGAAAATCGGGAAAGGTCTTCCAGGCCTGCGGCGCGACAATCAGGATGACAGTAGCGCGACAATCAGGATGAGAACGCGTCGTCGGGCCTGCAACGCCGGGAGGGCGTAGCCCGAGCGGGGTTGCAGGCCCGACGACGGCGCGATCCTGTCAAGGACCGCGCCGTCTGGTGATCGCGGCCGGACGGGTATGTGGGATGGTTCTTCTTGCCAAAGAGGAATCAGCCATTGCCCGGCCGACACGTAACCGACCACCAGATGAGGCTTTACATGAAGTTCCGTCGATCCGATACGCCGCCCGCGGCGGCGGCGAAGGCGTCGTTCAGCACGTCCACCGCCTACCGCTTCGAGGCCGACCCCCGGCTGCCCTCGGGCAAGCCGCAGGCGCGGGGACGCCGCCGGTCCGACCCGCTGGCGGCGATCTTCGATACCGAGGTCGTGCCGATGCTGAATGCCGCGCCGGGCCTGCGATGCGTCGCCGTGTTCGAAGAGATGCTGCGGCGCCATCCCGAGCTCGGCGCCGGCATCCGGCGCACCCTGGAGCGCCGGGTGCGCGCCTGGCGCGCCATTCACGGCAAGGAGCGGGATGTCATCTTCCGGCAGGTGCACGAGCCCGGCCGGGCCGGATTGTCCGACTTCACCGACATGGCTGATGCCGCCATCACCATCGCCGGGATGCCGCTCGAGCACCGGCTCTATCACTTCCGGCTTGCCTACTCCGGCTTCGAGCACGCCCACGTGGTGCTTGGCGGCGAGAGCTTCGTCGCCTTGGCCGAGGGCATGCAGAACGCCCTGTGGTCGCTCGGCGGCGCGCCGTTCGAGCACCGCACCGACAGCCTGTCGGCCGCTTTCCGCAATCTCGGCAAGCAGGCCGAGGAGGACCTGACCGTACGATACGAGGCGCTGTGCACCCACTATCGCATGACGCCGACCCGCAACAATCCCGGCATCGCCCATGAGAACGGCGCCATCGAAGGGCCACACGGACATCTCAAGCGCGCCATCGCCGACGCGCTGCTGATGCGCGCGACCGCCGAGTTCGACGAGCTCGCCACCTATCGCCGCTTCATCGATGAGATCGTCGGCCGCCGCAATGCCCGAAACGCCAAGCGGATCGACACCGAGCGCATCACGCTGCAGGACCTGCCGGATCGGCGCACCCCGGACTATGAGCAGCTGGCGGTGCGCGTCACCGCGTCGGGCGGCTTCACCCTGCGCAAGGTGTTCTACAGCGTTCCCTCCCGCCTGATCGGTCATCAGCTGCGCGTGCGGCTCTACGACGACCGGCTCGACCTGTTCATCGGCGGCACCCACCTGATGGCGCTGGCGCGCGGACGGGCGCAGGCCAACGGCAAGCACGACCAGGTCGTCAACTACCATCATGTGATCCACGCGTTGCGCCGCAAGCCGATGGCGCTGCGAGGCCTCGTCTATCGCGACCAGCTGTTCCCCCGCCAGGCCTATCGGCAAACCTTCGACAGCCTGCTGCAGCGGCTGCCGGACAAGGCGGCCTGCCGCCTCATGGTCGACCTGTTGGCGCTGGCCCATGAACGCGGCTGCGAGGCTGAGCTCGCCGATCGCCTGGCTGCCGATCTGGAGGCCGGGCGATTGCCCGATATTGCCGCCCTCGGCGCGCTCTTCGCGCCCGATCCCGCCAGGGTGCCGATGGTCGTCGTGCAGCTCGTCCCGCTCAGCGTCTACGACGACCTGGTCGGCGGCGCTTGCATCGCAGGCGCGTTATGAAGACCACCCAAGCCGTCGATGCCGCACGCCTCGGCCTGCTGCTCACCGAGCTGCGCTTGCCCACCATCAAGCTCGCCTGGCCGCAGCTCGCCGAGCAGGCCGACAAGGAGGCATGGCCCGCCGCACGCTTCCTCGTCGCCATCTCCGAGCTCGAACTCGCCGAACGCGGCCGGCGCCGCATCGAGCGCCATCTCGAGGAAGCCCGCCTGCCACCCGGCAAGACCCTCGATAGCTTCGACTTCGACGCCGTGCCGACGATCTCCAAGGCCCAGGTCATCGCCATCACCGCCGGTGACGGTTGGCTCGCCAAGGGCGCCAATTTGTTGCTCTTCGGCCCGCCCGGCGGCGGCAAGAGTCATCTCGCTTCGGCCATCGCCCTGGCCCTGATCGAGAACGGATGGCGCGTCCTCTTCACCCGAACCACCGACCTCGTCCAGAAGCTCCAGGTCGCCCGCCGCGAGCTCGCGCTGGAAGCCGCACTCAATCGCCTCGACCGTTTCGATCTCCTGATCCTTGACGACCTGGCCTATGTCACCAAGGATCAGGCCGAAACCAGCGTCCTCTTCGAGCTCATCTCCGCCCGCTATGAACGCCGCTCCATTCTGATCACCGCCAACCAGCCGTTCGGCGAGTGGGCCAAGATCTTCCCCGATCCGGCCATGACGCTGGCTGCCATCGACCGCCTCGTCCACCACGCCACCATCTTCGAGATGAACGTCGAGAGCTACCGCCGCCGCGAAGCGCTGGAGCGGAAACGCGGTCCGGGACGACCTCCCACCCGCGCAACACCGAAAACCATCGACTGATTGACGCGCCGCGACAATCATTCCCGAATTAGCTCTTGCTAGCCGCTCGACACGCACACATCATCCAAAAGCCGCGACGCCAAATCACCATCCTGATTGTCGCTGCGAACTCATCCAGATTGTCGCGCTACACTGCTACTCTTTCCGGTATTTACGGTCCTCCCGAATAGAGTGTTCCAGGTCTTACTCTTGCCGGCGTCTCTATGTCCCAGCACTGCAACAAAAAGCTATCGCTTTTGACCAATACGATTCGAATGCTCTTTTGTTTGGTTCTTAATACGTGTAGATTGTACAGAGTTCGAATATCGATTGTATATTAGGCGCGAGTTTGGTCATGGCCCTAAAGCAATGGATTTCCGCAGCACGAGAACTCGCAGCTAAGCATGAAAAACTTTCGAGCGTAGACGTTCCCACCGTGCGAGCGGCGCTAGCAGAGCTGCATGCATTCGTGGCGAGCGGCCCAAAAGCACTAACGACAGCTTA
>DASWJG010000263.1:0-4407 GCA_036397315.1 Methyloceanibacter sp.
CCGTACTGCCGATCTATGACGAGATCATCCAGCAGGACCGCTTCAAGCATATCCTCGTCCGCCACGAGCAGGGCGCCGGCCATGCGGCGGAAGGCTATGCCCGGTCCACCGGCAAGCCCGGCGTCGCCCTTGTCACCTCCGGTCCCGGCGCTACCAACATGGTGACGCCGCTCACCGACGCGCTGATGGATTCGATTCCACTCGTCTGCATCACCGGCCAGGTGCCGACCCACCTCATCGGCAACGACGCCTTCCAGGAGTGCGATACCGTCGGCATCACGCGGCCGTGCACCAAGCACAACTGGCTGGTCCGCGACGTCAACGATCTGGCGCGGGTGATCCACGAGGCCTTCTACGTCGCCACCCACGGGCGGCCCGGGCCGGTTCTGGTCGACGTTCCGAAGGACGTGCAATTCGCCACCGGCACCTACACGCCGCCGGAGCACGTCGAGCACAAGACCTATCATCCGCGCGTCAAGGGCGACGACCGGGCGATCCGCGCGGCGGTCGAACTGATCGCCAAAGCCAAACGGCCGGTGTTCTACACGGGCGGCGGCATCGTCAATTCAGGGCCTCTCGCGAGCCAGCGCCTGCGCGAGCTCGTGCACATGACCGGCTTCCCCATCACCTCGACCTTGATGGGGCTCGGCGCCTATCCCGCTTCCGACCAGCAGTGGCTCGGCATGCTCGGCATGCACGGCACCTACGAGGCCAACAACGCCATGCACGACTGCGACGTGATGATCTGCATCGGCGCCAGATTTGACGACCGCATCACCGGACGGGTCGACGCCTTCTCGCCCGGCTCGAAGAAGATCCATGTCGATATCGACCGCTCCTCCATCAACAAGAACGTCAAGGTCGATATCCCCATCGTCGGCGACTGCGCGCACGTGCTGCAACAGATGATCGACGCCTGGCAGGCCAAGAAACCGAAGCTGGACAAGAAGGCGCTTAAGACCTGGTGGGGCGAGATCGACCGCTGGCGGGCGCGGAAGTGCCTCAGCTACCGGAAGCGCGACGACGTGATCATGCCGCAATACGCCATCGAACGCCTTTACGCGCTGACCCGCGGCCATGACGTCTACATCACCACCGAGGTCGGCCAGCACCAGATGTGGGCGGCCCAGTTCTTCAAGTTCGAGGAGCCCAACCGCTGGATGACGAGCGGAGGGCTTGGCACCATGGGCTATGGGTTGCCCTCCGCGGTCGGCGTGCAGGTGGCGCATCCGGATAGCCTCGTTATCGATATCGCCGGCGAAGCCTCGGTGCTGATGACCATGCAGGAGATGTCGACGGCGGCGCAATACGACCTGCCGATCAAGATCTTCATTTTGAATAATGAATATATGGGCATGGTGCGCCAGTGGCAGGAGCTGCTCCATGGCGGCCGCTACTCGCATTCCTACACCGCGGCGCTGCCCGATTTCGTCAAGCTCGCCGAGGCCTATCAGGGGGTCGGCATCAGGGCCGAGAAGCCGTCCGAACTCGACGACAAGATCAAAGAGATGATCGCGGTCAAGAAGCCGGTGATCTTCGACTGCCGGGTCGACAAGCACGCCAATTGCTTCCCCATGATCCCGAGCGGGGAGGCGCATAACCACATGCTGATGGGCGACGATCTGACCGGAGAGGACATCGAGAACGCCATCACCGAGGAAGGCAAGGTGATGGTGTAGCGATGCGGGGCTTGTTGAGCTTTTTCCTCGGTCTCAGGGCCATCATGCTGATCGGCTCGGCGGGAGCCATGGTCGGCTCTCTGCTGATGTTCCTGCAGGGGGCCTTTCACCTGCATGACGCCTGGCACAAGCTCGTGTCGGGCACGGAGGCCGAGAAGCAGGTCACCGTGCCGGTGCTCGAAGCCGTTGACGCCTTCCTGTTCGGCATCGTGCTGGTGATTTTCGCCTACGGCATCGCTATCGGCTTCGTCTTCACCCTGCCGGAGGACTATGGGCGGCGTCTGCCGAACTGGATGAAGGTCGAGGGTGTGGGTCAGCTCAAGGCGACGCTTGCCGAGGTGGTCATCGTCGTTCTGATCGTGATTTTCGCCCGCGTGGTGGTCGAGGCCAATGGGCACTTCGAATGGTCGATGCTCGTTCTGCCGTTCTCGATCCTTCTGATCGCCGTCGCCCTCCGCATGATCGAGCTTGGCGGTGCGAAGGGTCCGCAAAACGCCACGGGGCCGGATGCGGGAGGAGAACACTGATGGCCCAACCTGGATCTGCCTATCCGCTGGAAAAGCGCGAGGAGAAGTCCGAGACCCACACCATGACCGTGCTCGTCGACAACGAGCCCGGCGTGCTCGCGCGCGTCATCGGACTGTTCTCCGGGCGCGGCTACAACATCGAGTCGCTGACGGTGTCGGAGACCGAGCACGAGGCGCATCTTTCCCGCATCACCATCGTTACCTCGGGCCCGCCTATGGTGATCGAGCAGATCCAGCATCAGCTTGAGCGGCTGATCCCGGTCCACTCCGTCACCGACTTGACCGTTAAAGGCAACCCCATCGAGCGCGAGCTCGCCATGGTCAAGGTCGCGGGGCTAGGCGAGAAGCGGGTCGAGGCCATGCGCCTGGCCGATGCCTTCCGCGCCCAGGTGATCGACGCCTCGACCGAGCATTTCGTGTTCGAGATCACCGGCAAGCAGTCGAAGATCGAGCAGTTCATCGCGCTGATGCAGCCGCTCGGCCTGGTCGAGGTCTCCCGCACCGGCCTTGCCGCCATCTCGCGTGGGCCCGAGCGGATGTAGCGACCTCTTGCAAAGTGCCGATTCGGGCGTCACAAACGCAGCCGAGCTTCAGTCATCTAAGGGCAGGGGACAGAGTATGCGCGTTTATTACGATCGGGATGCCGATCTCAATCTGATCAAGGGGAAGAAGGTCGCCATCATCGGCTATGGCAGCCAGGGCCACGCGCACGCGCTGAACCTCAAGGAGTCGGGCGTGAAGGACGTGGCCGTGGGCTTGCGCGCCGGCTCGAAGTCCGCCGCCAAGGCCGAGAAGGCCGGCCTCAAGGTCATGGACGTGGCGGAGGCCGCCAAATGGGCCGAAATCGTCATGATGCTGACCCCCGACGAGCTTCAGGCCGGCATCTGGGAGAAGGAGTTGAAGCCCAATATGAAGCAGGGCGCGGCGCTCCTCTTCGCCCACGGCCTCAATATTCATTTCAACCTGATCGAGCCGCGCCCCGACATGGATGTGTGCATGGTGGCGCCGAAAGGCCCCGGCCACACCGTGCGCGCCGAATATTCCCGCGGCGCCGGCGTGCCCTGTCTCATGGCCATCGCCCAGGATGCCACCGGCAACGCCCACGATCTTACGCTCTCTTATGCCGCGGCGATCGGCGGCGGCCGCGCCGGCATCATCGAGACCTCCTTCCGCGAGGAATGCGAGACCGACCTGTTCGGCGAGCAGTCGGTCTTGTGCGGCGGCCTGGTCGAGCTGATGCGCGCGGGCTACGAGACCCTCATCGAGGCGGGCTATGCGCCGGAGATGGCTTATTTCGAATGCGTGCACGAGGTGAAGCTGATCGTCGACCTCATCTATGAGGGCGGCATCGCCAATATGAACTACTCGGTCTCCAACACCGCCGAATATGGCGAATATGTCTCCGGCCCCCGCGTCGTGGGCAAGGCGAGCCGCGAGGCCATGAAGCAGATCCTCGACGACATCCAGTCGGGCAAATTCGTCAAGGACTGGATGCTCGAGAACCGCGTCAACCAGACGAGCTTCAAGGCGATGCGGGCGAAATGCGACAGCCACGACATGGAAGTTGTCGGCAAGCGCCTGCGCGAGATGATGCCGTGGATCGCCGAGCGCAAGATGGTCGACAAGAGCAAGAACTGACTTAACCTCTCCCCGTTGGGGAGAGGTCGGCGCGCTTGGCGCGCCGGGTGAGGGGGCTCACCCGCCGACCCTTTATCCCCCGCACCCCAACCCTCTCCCCGCTGGGGAGAGGGGGAAATTGAGTCCGGGGCAGGGGAGTTCTCAATGCTGATCGCGCGCTACGCCAAAATCACCATGAGCCTCGTGCTCGCCGCCTTCTGCCTGCTCGTCACCTTCGACAACATCACCGACTACGGCACCAACTATCTGTTCGTGCAGCACGTGATGAGCATGGACACGACCTTCCCCGGCAATGCGCTCATATACCGGTCGATCACCAATCCCGTGCTGTGGCAGATCGCCTACGCGCTCATCATCGCCGCCGAGGGCGTGACCGGCATCCTGTTCCTGGCCGGGGCCATCCGCCTCATCCAGGTTCGGAACGCGCCAGGAGCGGTCTTCAATCAGGCCAAGACCCTCGTGATTGCCGCCGCCACGCTCGCTTTCCTCGTCTGGTTCTTCGGCTTCATGGTGGTGGCCGGCGAATGGTTCGCCATGTGGCAGTCGCAGACCTGGAACGGCCA
>DASWJG010000264.1:0-5208 GCA_036397315.1 Methyloceanibacter sp.
CCGAGCCCGAGCGCCGGGCTGTGCAGCCAGAAGAAGGCGACCGACCACAGCACGCCTACGACGAGCTGGATGAAGAACCAGATCATCGCCAGTGTGTGGTCCGACTCCTTGCCGGGTGCGTGCCAGACGAACCACGCGGCGAGCGCGCTCAGCATATAGAGGATGGTCCAAGCGACGGGGAAGACGCTGTTCGGCGGGGTGAAACCGGGCTTCGCCAGCGTGGCGTACCAATCGAGATTGGGCCTGGTCAGCGCGCTCCCGATCGACAGAGCGGCAAGGCAGCCCAGGGCCGCGAGTATCGGAACAACAAATGGCGGCATGTCTACCGAGGACCGCACGGGCTTGGTTTTCCGCGTGCGCTTAGCCCCTGGGCGGTCGCGGGCCATCAGTCCTCCAAAAGGCGCCGGGCGATGACATGGGCCTGGATCTCGGCGGCGCCCTCGAAGATGGAGAGGATGCGCGCGTCGCATAAGACCCGGCTCACCGGATATTCGAGGGCGAAGCCGTTGCCGCCATGAATCTGGAGCGCATTGTCGGCGGCGGCCCAGGCCACCCGCGCGGCGAGCAGCTTGGCCATGCCCGCTTCCAGATCGCAGCGGCGGCCGGCATCCTTTTCGCGCGCGGCAAAATACGTGAGCTGGCGCGCGAGCAAGATCTCGGCCGCCATCATGGCGAGCTTGTCGGAGACGCGCGGGAAACAGATGATCGGCTTGCCGAACTGCACGCGCTCCATGCCGTAACGCAGCCCGAGGTCGAGCGCCGATTGCGCCACGCCGATGGCCCGAGCCGCGGTCTGGATGCGCGCCGCCTCAAAGGTCTGCATCAATTGCTTGAAGCCCTGGCCCTCGACGCCGCCCAAGAGATTGGCGGCCGGCACGGCAAAGCCGTCGAAGGAGATGTCGTACTCCTTCATGCCGCGATAGCCGAGCACCTCGATCTCGCCGCCGGTCATGCCTTCGGCCGGGAAGGGATTGTCGTCGGTGCCGCGCGGCTTGGGCGCCAGGAACATCGACAGGCCGCGATAGCCCTTCTCCTTGGGGTCCGTACGCGCCAGCACGGTCATCATGTCGGCGCGGGCGGCATGGGTGATCCAGGTCTTCTGCCCGGTGATGCGATAGACATCGCCGTCCTTGACCGCCCGGGTGGTGAGCGAAGCAAGATCGGAGCCGGTATTGGGTTCGGTGAACACCGCCGTGGGCAGCACCTCGCCGGAGGCGATCTTGGGCAGCCATTCCTCTTTCTGCGCGTCGGTGCCGCCATTCAAGATCAGTTCCTCGGCGATCTCCGAGCGCGTGCCGAGCGAGCCGACGCCGATATAACCGCGGCTAAGCTCCTCGGAGACGACGCACATCGCCTCCTTGCCAAGGCCGAGCCCGCCATACTCCTCAGGCAGCGTGAGGGAGAACACGCCGAGCTCGCTCATCTGGGCGATCAGCGGCATCGGCACATATTCGTCTTTGAGGTGCCAGTCTTGCGCATGCGGCACCACTTCGGCTTCGGAGAAGCGGCGCATCTCGTCGCGGATCGCTTGCAGCGTTTCGTCGAGGCCGGTATCGCCGAAGGCGGCGGTGCCCTGGCTTTCCTTGATCAGTTCGACGACGCGGGCGCGGGTCTCAGGCGTGGCGCTTTTGATCAGCGCACGGACCGAGGGTGTGAGGAAGGCGGTCTGGTCCTGTTCCTTGACGCCAAGCTCGTGCATCCGCGCCGTCTCGCCTTGGCTCATCATCACGCCGCCGAAGAGCTGGGAGAGATATTCGGCAGCGCCGATCCGGGCGAGCAGGCTCTCCATCTCGCCGAACCTGCCCTCCCCCTCCATGCGCCGCGCATAGCTTGCCAGTTGGATAATCGCCTCGACGTAAGTGGCGATCCAGGCGAGGCCGTGGGCGGCGCGCTGCTCCCGCTCGAGCAGGGCAGCATCGATCTTGCCGCCTTGGGAGACCTTGGCGGCGACGGCTTCGATGGCGCGGCCGCGCAAGATGGTGGCGGCCTTGGCCGCCTCGTCGAGGAGAGGAATAAGCTCGGGCGTGGCAAGCGCCCCGCTTCCCGTCACGGTTTCGGCGACAGTCAAGATTCGGCTCCCGGCATGAGGCTACGATTTCGCGCACACCGAAGCGTGCTCCGCGTCAGGAGTCAAATCTGAATTGCGCCTTGGATCCAGGAGGCTTTAGAGCCTGGCTGTCTCGCCCTCGACCACCGTCTCCTGGACGATCCCGGACCATGTCCTGGCCGGCTCGGCCTCGGCGGGAGCGGCAGAAGCAGGCTCAGCCTCTTGCCTCGGGGGTTCGACCGGGATGGCCGCCGCCTCGACACTTTCGAGCGGCTTGATCGCAGCCAGAAGCTCATCGAGCTTGTGCAACGCTATGTAGTATTTGTTCGCCTTGAGCTGTCTCTCAACGTCCTCGCGCAGTTCCAGGATCTGCTCGGCCAGGTCCTTCGTCACCAGCGGATTTGCCATGGTACCCCCTCTATGAATGCAGCTCACGCCACAAGCTGCAAGTTCGACCATCTTGGCCGGTTACAAATAAGAGTCGACCCGGTAGGACGCGAGACAGGCCGGAGCCGCCAAACCCACAACTGTTGAACGTTGAAAAGAGTTCCTAGCCGCCGTGCATCTGTCAGAACTGCCCGTAGGTTGCGCCTTCATCCCGCCTCGAAACTCGTGATCCCATAAATGGCGTTAAGCGGTAGGCCGGGATCCCCGCGCAGATACATGCGCTCGCAGGCAAATTCTGGACGCATGTCATGCTTGCCGGCAAGCCTGAGGGCGGCCTGGTTCGGCTCCGGAATGTCAATAGACACCGGCTCACCAATGGCGTGATTGCAGAGCGCGTCGAATAGAGCCTCGGCGATCTCGGGCTGCTCGGCGAAGAGCGGCCCGATCTTGTAACCGACGCGGCATTTCCGCAGGACGCCATAGCCCTTCAGTTGGTCTCCATCGACCAAAGCCAAGCCGACCGCATGCGGCTGGCGGATCCAGCGTTCGAGAAAACGATCGCGGGAAGCGAAAAAATGCCTGCGGTCGTAAGCGGCGAGCTTAGCGAATGGGATTTGTGCGAGCGGAACAATTTCCGGAATCAGGCCCTGTGCGCTCTTCGGGGTGAAAATGTAACGGATGCTGCGATGCGCGGTCCGATAGCCGAGCCGCTCATATTTCTCGACCATGTTCTCGACGCCATCGAGGCCGGCGTTGCGCTGGCCGATATGCCCTAGCCGGGCCTGCGTCAGGGCGAGCCCATAGCCCTTTCCGCGATAGGCCCGTTCGACAATGTAGAGCCCGCAAAAGGCGAAATGCTCGTCATAGATCAGAGCCGAGCCACGCGCGATCGGCCGGCCATCGAGCACGCCCATGAAGAAGCCGTTGGGATCGATGGCGTAGAAACACGCAGCGTCGTTCAGCCCCGGATTCCAACCTTCCCTGGCTGCCCAGTCGATAACCGCCTCGACCTCCGAGAGCGGCATCGTTTCGATTCGGTAGCCTTGCGGCGCGGCCATTCCGATGCGGCGTGTATTCGAGGCTTGGAGACTTAACCGCCGTGCATCTGGCGGCTCGCCTCGAGCACGTCCTCGAAGGTCCTGAGGCCCGTGCACGGCGCGCTCACGAGAACCGCCATGTTGCCCGGCCGGTGCTCGTTCTTCCACATGCGCATATGGGCTTTGGGGATCTGCTCCCAGGGAAACACCTCGCTCATGCAAGGATCGATGCGCCGCTCGACCACGAGCCGGTTGGCCTGGCTCGCCTGAAGGAGATGGGCGAAATGGGAGCCCTGGATGCGCTTCTGGTGCATCCACACATAGCGGGCGTCCATGGTGAGGTTGTAGCCGGTGGTGCCGGCGCAGAACACGACCATGCCGCCACGCTTCACCACGAAGCAGGAGACCGGGAAGGTTGCCTCGCCGGGATGCTCGAACACAGAATCGACATTGACGCCCTTGCCGGTGATCTCCCAGATCGCCTTGCCGAAGGCGCGGACCTCCTTGGCCCAGGCGTCATATTCGGGGGTGCCGACGGTCGGCATCTGGCCCCAGCACTTGAAGTTGTTGCGGTTGATCACGCCCTTGGCGCCGAGCGACATGACGAAGTCGCGCTTCTCGTCGTCGGAGACAATGCCGATGGCATTGGCGCCGGCGGTGGCGCAGAGCTGAGTGGCCATCGAGCCAAGGCCGCCTGACGCGCCCCACACCAGCACGTTGTGGCCGGGCTTTAAGGTGTGCGGCCGATGGCCGAACAGCATGCGATAGGAGGTCGCGAGCACGAGCGTGTAGCAGGCGGCCTCTTCCCAGGTGAGATGCTTCGGCCGCTCGAGCAGCTGGCGATCCTGCACCCGGCAGAATTGCGCGAAGGAGCCGTCAGGCGTCTCGTAGCCCCAGATGCGCTGGCTGGGCGAGAACATCGGGTCGCCGCCATTGCACTCCTCGTCGTCGCCGTCGTCCTGATTGCAGTGGATGACAACCTCGTCGCCGACCTTCCAGCGTTTGACCTTGGAGCCAACCGCCCAGACGATGCCCGACGCGTCCGAGCCGGCGATGTGAAAGGGATGCTTGTGGCCGTCCAAGGTCGACACCGGTTTGCCGAGCGAGGCCCAGACGCCGTTGTAATTGACGCCGGCGGCCATCACCAACACGAGCACCTCGTGAGAATCGAGCTCCCAGGTCGGCACCACCTCGACCTGCATGGCCTCGTCGGGAGGGCCGTGCCGCTCTTTGCGGATGGCCCAGGCATACATGTTCTTAGGCACATGGCCGAGCGGGGGAATCTCGCCGATCTCATAGAGATCTTTGACTGCGCCCGCGGGCGCGGCCGTTGCTTGAGATACTGCGGCCAGCGACATCTCATTCATCCGATGATCCCCCCCAGTCGACACTTGCTCGGTTTGTTTTTGCACTGCGATAATTGTCCGCTATTCATCTCGCGACTGCAACATATTTGCGACGGGCACCCTTAACGCGCAAAAGGGCCGCAATGGCGCCCCTTCACTGCCAAAAAATCCACAACTTCCGGAATGTCCGGCCAGCCGGCTTAGCAAAAACCGAGCGCGCTGCCCAGAGGTCAAAATAGGTTGATCTGGTCCGGCAGGAACCCCCGCGGAGCCTACGCGTTTCCCGAGTGTCCGGCGCCAACGGCAAGTTCACCGCGATAAGGCCGTGGCGCTTGGACTTCCCCCAAAGACCTTTCCGGAAGGAGAGTCCAATGAGACTGAAAATTGCCCT
>DASWJG010000265.1:0-4211 GCA_036397315.1 Methyloceanibacter sp.
GGCCCGAGCTTGGTGTCGCGGGCCATCACCTCGAACTCCTCGATATGGATCGAGGTGAACACGTCGTCGCGCACGACGCGCTCGGAGATGAGGATGGAGTCCTCGAAATTGTACCCCATCCACGGCATGAAGGCGACGAGCACGTTACGGCCGAGCGCAAGTTCGCCGAGATCGGTCGACGGACCGTCGGCGATGATCTCGCCCGCCTGAACCTGGTCGCCCACGCGCACCAGCGGCCGCTGGTTGATGCAGGTGTTCTGGTTCGAGCGCTGGAACTTGCGCAGATTGTAAATGTCGACGCCCGACTTCGACGGATCGGTCTCTTCCGTCGCCCTGACCACGATACGGGTCGCGTCCACCTGGTCGACCACGCCGGTGCGGCGGGCGCCGATGGCGGCGCCCGAATCGCGCGCCACCACCTCCTCCATGCCGGTGCCGACGAGCGGCGCCTCCGCGGTGATCAGCGGAACCGCCTGACGCTGCATGTTGGAGCCCATCAGCGCGCGGTTGGCGTCGTCATTCTCGAGGAACGGAATGAGCGCGGCCGCGACCGACACGAGCTGCTTCGGCGACACGTCGATGAGGTCGACCTTCTCCGGCGGCATCAGCTCGACATCGCCGGCATGGCGGCAAACGATCAGGTCCTCGGTGAAGGTGCCGTTCGGCGCCAACTTGGCGTTGGCCTGGGCGATGATGTAGCGCGCCTCCTCCATGGCCGAGAGATAGACCACCTCGTCGGTCACCTTGGCTTTGACCACGCGGCGATAGGGGCTCTCGATGAAGCCGTATTTGTTCACCCGCGCATAGGTCGCGAGCGAGTTGATGAGGCCGATATTCGGACCCTCGGGCGTCTCGATCGGGCAGATGCGGCCGTAATGGGTCGGGTGCACGTCGCGCACCTCGAAACCGGCGCGCTCGCGCGTCAGGCCGCCTGGCCCAAGCGCCGAAAGCCGGCGCTTGTGAGTGATCTCCGACAGCGGGTTGGTCTGGTCCATGAACTGCGACAGCTGGGACGAGCCGAAGAACTCGCGCACCGCGGCAGCGGCGGGTTTCGCGTTGATCAGGTCCTGCGGCATCACCGTGTCGATATCGACCGAGCTCATGCGCTCCTTGATGGCGCGCTCCATGCGCAGCAGACCAACGCGGTACTGGTTCTCCATCAGCTCGCCCACCGAGCGCACCCGGCGATTGCCGAGATGGTCGATGTCGTCGATCTCGCCCTTGCCGTCGCGCAAGCCGACCAGGGTCTTGATCACGGCGAGGATGTCCTCTCTACGCAAGGTGCGCACCGTGTCGGGAGCGTCGAGGTCGAGACGCATGTTCATCTTGACGCGGCCGACGGCGGAGAGGTCGTAGCGCTCCGGGTCGAAGAAGATGCCGTTGAACAGCGTCGCCGCGGCGTCCGGCGTCGGCGGCTCGCCCGGGCGCATCACCCGGTAGATGTCGAGCAGCGCCTCCTCGGGATTGGAGTTCTTGTCGATGTGCAGCGTGTTGCGGATGAACGCGCCGACATTGACGTGATCGATGTCGAGGATCGGGATCTCCTTGAGACCGAGATCCTTCAGCGTGGCGAGCAGCTTGGCGTCGAGCTCCTCGCCCGCTTCGCCATAGATCTCGCCCGTCTCCATGTTGACGATGTCCTGGGCGAGGTAGCGGCCATGAAGGTCCTCGTCGCTGACCAAGAGCTCCTTCAGCCCCTCGTCGGCGAGCTTCTTGGCGAGCCTTACGGTCACCTTGCGGCCGGCCTCGATGGCGACCTTGCCGGTCTTGGCGTCGATCAGGTCGCTCATGGGCTTGATGCCGCGCAGCCGGTCGGGACGGAACGGCATGCGCCAGCCGTCCTTGGTCGACTTGAGAGGGATGCGGTCGTAGAAGGTCGACAGGATCTCCTCGTCCTCGAGCCCGAGCGCATAGAGCAGTGTCGTCACCGGCAGCTTGCGGCGCCGGTCGATGCGCACATAGACGACGTCCTTGGCGTCGAACTCGAAATCGAGCCAGGAGCCGCGATAGGGAATGATGCGCGCGGCGAACAGAAGCTTGCCGGAGGAATGGGTCTTGCCGCGGTCGTGATCGAAGAACACGCCCGGCGAGCGGTGCATCTGTGAGACGATGACGCGCTCGGTGCCGTTGATGACGAAGGTGCCGTTCATCGTCATGAGCGGCATGTCGCCCATATAGACGTCCTGCTCCTTGATGTCCTTGACCGAGCGGGCGCCGGTCTCCTCGTTGATGTCGAACACGATCAGCCTGAGCGTGACCTTGAGCGGCGCGGCGTAGGTCATGCCCCGCTGTTGGCACTCCTCGACGTCGTATTTCGGCGGCTCGAACGCGTAGCGGACGAATTCGAGCTGGGCGCGCTCGCCGAAATCCTTGATGGGGAAGACGGAACGGAACACGGCCTGCAAGCCCTCGTCCTGACGCCCGCCTTCGGGCTCCTCCACCATCAGGAATTGATCGTAGGACTGCTTCTGAACCTCGATCAGGTTCGGCATTTCGGCAACTTCATGAATCTTGCCGAACATCTTCCGCAAACGCTTATGACCATTCGAAGTCTGCTGCGCCATGTGGTCCTCTTAGGCTCGTCGCGACGGCTCGCCGGAAACTCCGCTCAAAGCGGAGACTCTGGGGAAGCGTCACGTCATACGATTTTGGTGGGTTTTGGCCCGGGCGAACTCCCCTATATGGGATCCGCCCGGGCGTCTTTCAACCCACCTGACTATTTCAACTCGACGGTCGCTCCAGCGGCCTCAAGCTGCTTCTTGATCTTGTCCGCCTCGTCCTTGCTCACGCCTTCCTTCACAGGCTTGGGCGCGCCTTCAACGAGATCCTTGGCCTCCTTGAGGCCGAGGCTGGTGATAGCCCGTACCTCCTTGATAACATTGATCTTCTGCGCGCCGGCCGCGGTGAGCACAACGGTGAACTCCGTCTTCTCCTCGACGGGAGCGGCGGCTGCGCCACCGCCTGCGGCCATCATGGCCACCGGCGCTGCGGCGGAGACGCCCCATTTCTCCTCGAGCAACTTCGCCAGATCGGCCGCCTCAAGCACTGTCAGGCTTGAGAGCTGATCCACTATTTTCTGCAAATCTGCCATCGACTTATCCTCGTAGGTTTGACTCTCGTGTTAGATTTCAATGGGCTCACGCCGCTTCCTTGTTGCCATAGGCCGCGAAGACGCGCGCAAGCTGAGCCCCGGGCTCGTTCAAGATGCGGGCGATCTTGCTCGCCGGCGCCTGGAGGAGACCGATCAGCTTGCCGCGCAATTCATCGAGCGACGGCAAATCGGCAAGCGAGTTCACGCCCTTGGCATCGAGTACCGTGGTGCCCATCGCTCCGCCAAGGATCACGAACTTCTCGTTCGCCTTGGCGAATTTGACGGCAATTTTCGGCGCCGCTATCGGGTCCGCGGAATAGGCGAGGCAGGTAGGCCCCTTCAGCAAATCCGCAATGCCTTTAGCGTCGGTGCCTTCGAGCGCGAGCTTGACGAGCCTGTTCTTCGCCACTTTGACCTGGCCGCCAGCGCTCCTCATGTCGCTGCGCAGTCGGGTCATCTGGGCGACGGTCAGGCCCGCATAGTGAGCGACGACGACCACGCCGGTTTTGGCGATGACATCGTGAAGCGCCGTCACGACGTCGCGCTTCTCTGCTCTCTCCAATGCTCACTCCGTCTGTTTCCGGGCCACGAGCAAATGCTCGAGGCCCCTTCGGCTACACCGTGCCGCAAGACGCGAAGGGCAAGGCAATAAGCCGCCCCGCTTGTACCAGCGGCGCTCTGTTGCCTGTCCCGCCCGCGCGCGAAATTGCGCAAGAGCCACTTACGAGGTTCAAACCGATCTCCAGGTTGCGGCGTAATCCGCCACCGTAGAACCGTTCGTCTCCCGTCTCATGCAGGCCCGAAAGGCTTAAGCGGTCACCCGCACCTGCAATCTCGGACAGGTTTGGACCGCCTCGATGGAAGCGGTCCTTCGGGACTGAAATCTCAGTCCCGAAACTCTTCTCTATCCCGCCCCGCCTCCGACGAGGCTCGCGGGCTCGATCTTGACGCCGGGCCCCATGGTCGAGGTCACCGCGACGCGCTTCAGGAACGTACCCTTGGAGCCTGAGGGCTTGGACTTCATGACCGCATCGGCGAAGGCGCGGATGTTCTCCACCAGCGCCTGCTCGGTGAAGCTCGCTTTGCCGACACCGGCATGGATCAGGCCCGCCTTCTCGAC
>DASWJG010000266.1:0-2716 GCA_036397315.1 Methyloceanibacter sp.
TCTGGCTTATTCTGTTGAAAAACTCCTCGGCGGAAGCTTTCGACTGATTTCTGGGGGTCGTCGAACCCCTACCCGGTCCGCTAGTGTCGCTTGTAGCGCATTCTGAGCGGTCGACTTTTCGATGTGATGTTCTGCCGGGTAAGGCAATTGAGTTTTTCAACAGAATAAGCCAGAAGCCGACCGTCAAGTCCGCTTCAAGCCCGCATCAGCTCGGCGCAGCTGACCGGCGTTAAACCCGCGTTCTACGAACATATGATCCTTTCGTCGAATCGCTCTGACCATTTCCATCCTTCTTCGCAGTCGAGCGCAACTCCTCGTAAAAGGCGCGAAGCTGGTGCTTCCGGCTTGGTAACCCGGATCATTGCTTCGCTATGCCGCTCTTCACCGCTACACATTCAGGATCACGAGCCGAGAAGTTGCTCAGGAACCGGCATCTGGTCGCTCGCGTGATCCCAAGCGTGAGCCGCGATGCGCCATTTGCCGTCGTCCTTGAGCAGCAGGTAGCCGCTCACGTCGTGATTTACCTGTGTATTGTTCTCGAGCAACTTTGAAGCGCCCAGGACCACCGCCACGTTCCCGAAAACGAGCATCTGCATGCCGACCGTGGTCTCCTCGAATGAACGCAACGTAGCTTTCGCAACCTCGTTCATGCGCGCGATAAAGGCATCAAGCGTTTGTCGGCGCGCCGGACGAGCTGCCGGAAAGAGCGAAGCATCTGGCAGGAAGTCGGCGGAGAACGTGGCCCAGTCGGGGCGCGTGTTAGGCGCCCACTGCAGACCCTGGAAATGAGCGCTGATCAGGCTTTTGATCGCTCGCGCGTCGTCGTTTTGGTCTCGAGTCGCCATGGCGTGTCTTCTTCGATTGGACATTGGCGCGTCACACCGGCGCCGCAACTTCGTGACACTGGTGATCGCGCCAGCAAAATTACGCCGGCCGGTAGGCGGAGCCGATTCCTTGCGCCTTGCGCAGGGCGGCCACCCACTCCTGCCCGGTCAGCAGCTTGGTCGTCTTTGCAGCCCTTACAGCGCCGGCGGCGCCAACAGCGAGCGCGAGCGAGGCGGCGGCCTGGTCATCGGGCGCTTCATAAACGATCGTGATGTCGTAGTCCCCGAAGGCGTAGCCTGCGGCCAGAAGCTTGCCCCCGATTGCTTTAACAAGCGGCTGCGCTGCGCGCTCGATCCGATCCTGAGGCTCCTTGATCATGGCTGCAAGTGACTCGGCCGTATAAGCGCACTGATACATATAGAGCGGCATGGTCTCCTCCTCTTGAATAGGGCCGCAATGAGCGGCTTCTGTACGCTACTCCCGGGCGAGAATGCAAGCAATGGCTCTAAAGGTGCCCGCGCAGCTTATCGGGTTGGTGGGATGCGTCCGAAGAGCTCTTCGGCCTCGCGCACGATGCGGCGAAGAATCTGGCCGGCCGGCGCGACGTCGTGGATGAGACCAATCACCTCTCCGACCCACACGCCCGTATTGTCGACGTCGCCAGCCTGGAAGGCCTTCCAGTAGCGCGCCTCCTCGCGTCGCTGCGTCGCAGGGTCCGCGAGCGCCGCTTCGCGCCCGTGCCAGTCCATCACAAAAGGCGTCTTCATCGCACGGCCGGTGAATGGCCTGGGCCAGTCAAATCGGCGAGCGGCGTCGATTACCGTGGTGCGGATCGTCGAATCCCCGTCCGCCGCGACCGCCGCCGCCTGAAAACTCGGCGGGACGAGGGCTTCAGTGCTCGCCCAAAAGCGCGAGCCCACCAGCACGCCGTCAGCGCCGAGCATCAAAGCCGCGGCGAGCCCGCGCCCGTCGGCGATCCCGCCGGCAGCGACGACCGCCGTGTCGGGTGCTGCGCCCGCGACAAAGTCCGCGATCTCCGGAACCAGCGTGAACGTCGCCCGCTCGAGGCCGTGCCCACCCGCTTCCGCGCCCTGGGCCACGATGACGTCTGCGCCCACGGCGACCGCTTCATGCGCCAGCGCGAGCGTCTGCACTTGGCAGATCAGCATGGCGCCGGCGTCCTTGATGCGCTGCGCTAACGGGGAGAGCTCGCCGAAAGAAAGCATGACGGCGGCCGGTGCATGGGCGAGCACCAGGTCGAGCAATTGTGGCTTCTGCGCCAGCGACCAGGTAATGAAGCCGCAGCCGATGCGGGCCTGGCCGGAGGCGGCGAATTCCCGCTCCAGCCATTCGGCATCGCCATAGCCGCCGCCAATAAGGCCTAGCCCGCCCGCCTCGCTCACCGCTGCCGCAAGCTTGCCGCCGGCCGCGAAGCCCATTGGCGCCGAAATGACCGGATGCTCGATGCCTAGCTTCTGCGTTAAGCGCGTGCGCATCTTCCCTCCCGTTGGCAATCCGAAGGCAGATGTTGTGGGATCAACCGCCATTGCGGTGGCAGATCCGTTTTCTCGGACTTAACGCTAACCACTCTACGCGGTTTGGTTCTTGGCGCAAGAACCCGCCCGCGGCCGTCTAAAAGTCCCGCAGCGGTCGCGCTAAAGCAAAAGCGGCCCAGGCCCTCTCCCCAAACGCTTGATCTCGATCATCGCCTCGTTGAGGCCGCGTGAGACTGCTATCGGCCGAGGCCGTGTAAAAACGCTCAACCCAGCCCGCCACACGACGATTGCTCTCGTCTCAGATTTTTCGGCGAGGCGAAAAGGCCCTGTAGAGGCCGCTACGGCAGCTTTTGAACGACAGAAAAATCGAGCGCCTGCGTTTTTACACAGCCTCG
>DASWJG010000267.1:0-11862 GCA_036397315.1 Methyloceanibacter sp.
ATTTGCTCGGCCTCGGCAAGCTGCCCGAGGCCCTGCATTAACAAGCCGAGATCGGCGTAGAGCTGCGCCAGGCCAAGCTCGTAGTTGTTCTTGGTGCACAGGGCCGCGGCCTTGTTGTAGGTGGCAAGGGCCGCGTCGAGCGCATCCGCTTTCATGTGTGTGCTGGCAAGCGCCATGAGCGCGTCGACGAGCGCCTTGGTGTCGCCGTGCGCTTCGAAGGTGCGCGTGGCGGCCTCGAACTTCTCGATCGCTTGCGGAAGGCGCCCGCGCCGGAGATGCAGGACCCCGGCAAACATGTCGACCAGGCCGGCAATGTCCTCGCGCCCCTCTTGGGCCACGCCGTGCGCCTGCTCCATCAGGGCCTCGACGCTCGGAATATCGCCCAGTCTGAACTGAACGACGGCCAAGGCGAGGAGATTCTCCGCATCGGCAGGGTCAAGCGCGAAAGCCTGTTGAAACAGGTTAAGCGCCCCGTGCGCATCCCGCGGCAACGTCAGGGCGCCCTGGTGGCGGAGCGCCGAGGCGGCCGCTTGCGCTGCCCGCTCGGCCTCTTCGCGCTTGGTGCGCGCGATCTCGGCGAAGATCTGCGTGGCGAGCGTGCCGTTCTCCGATTTGAGCTGCTTGATGGCCCGCCGTCCCGCCCGCGTATCCCCGGCATCAAGCGCAAGGACGGCCTCGGCGATCAGAGTCTTGATGCTGTTGCTCTCCTTGAGCGAGAAGCGATCGCCGTCCTGCTGCGATCGAGCCATCATCTGCCCGGCAATCTGGACGGCAACCTGCTCGGCAACCATCCTGCCTTGCCGCTGGTCCCGGCGCACTGCCCTCCGCAAAAAGAAGGCGAGCACACCGAGGAGCACAGCCAGGAACGCTGCGACCGCTGAGATGTTCTGCAGCGTCGTCCAGTCGAGCGGAAAGACGCGGGTGAAGGACTCCATGGCGCTGGTTTGACACTCCCCGGATGCCTGCCTGCGGCCCTGACCTTACGACTATGGCACTCTCCGGCTATGCAGCGATAGCCGGTCCCTTGGCCGCGACGACCTACATCTCCTGACGAGGGCCTTCCGGCAGGAGCTCGATCTGCTCGGGGTGGCTCGCTTCGATCATGGGGCCGTTGCGCCAGGCGAGGAAGCCCCGCACGCGCAGGCGCGCTCCGGCAACGGTTTTGAGGTCGATGCCGGCGGCGGCGAAGGCGCCTACGGCCTTGCGCTCGACGCTGATGGTGAAGTCGCTCCGCCAGTCCGGCGTGAATGAGATAGAGGCGCCCGCCGCCCTCCCCCACTGAAGCGACCCTGCCTTCGACGAGTTGAAAGGAATGGATGAGGCGGCCCAAGCGTTTCACGTCAAGGGCGCTGGCGATGCGGTAGGCCGACGAACCCCACACGCCGCGCCGCTTGGCCCTTGCCTCCCTCTCCCGCGCCATAAGCTCGGCGATACAGGCCCGGATGTCGGGCAGGGAATAGACGCGGGCGAGCCCCTTGGCGATCATCTCCTCCTGGAGCCAAAGCCGCGTTCCGCCGCCGACCACGAAGACCTGGGCGAGCGCATGACCGTGGCGGTCGCTACGGCGCCCGCCGAATCTGAGCTCGATTTCTCGACCGGGGGCGAGGCTCGCAAGGGCATCCTTGGCCTCATCGACCAGCGGCCAGGGGTCCTTGCCGCGCCAGCCGAGCGGCGCCATCGGCGCCTTGGCCCCGATCAGCCTTACCGTCCTGCCGTCGGTAAGCTGAAGCGTCTCGCCATCGATGACAGTGGCGACCGTGCCGGTCTCAGGCTGCGAAAGGTCGCAGGCCAGTGCGGCCGGACAGAAGGAGGCGGCGAGCCAAGCCGCTCCGGCACAGGCATAGAGATTGGCCACCCCCCTGACCATTCCAGCATCTTAGGGATGTAGGCGGGAGAATCACAAGCGGCCACAAACCGCGATCAAGTCAGGAGGAAATTCCCGACAATGACGATCAAGCTCAGCGCGACCTGCCAGAAGAAGGGCCGCGCCTTAAGAGCCCCCGCCGTCGTGTTGAGCTCGCGCAGGATGAGATAGCCGCCCATGCTCCGCCGGAACCAGCCGGTCGCCTCGCCCTGCTCGCCGATATGCTTCGGCACGCGCTTCCACCCGGCGAAAAGATTGCCGATGAGGCCGAGCATGGAGCGGAAATCGACCGCCATGAGCCCGGTCTTGTCCTGGAAGATGACGTCCTCTCCGGCGATGAAGCCGGGACTCACCCGGCCGATGGCCTTGCCTTCCAGGCGCACCGGCTGCCCGCGGACCGGAGAAGCGCCGGGATCGCCCATGAGCGCCATGACGGTTGCCGGTTTCGGCGCGCGGAAGGGATAGCGAAGGGGAAGCGTGACGAGCACGCCAAGGGCGATGGCCGCCGGCGCGAGCTGCCAAGCGCCCATGATGCCTGCCACCAGCCCGAACAGGAGCGGCGCCACGAGCAGGAGAAGCTCGCCTAAGAATTGGCCCCACAATTTTCCGCGATCGAGATGGACGCGCGCCGCCGCGGCCTCGACGTCGTAGTCGGCGAAGCCCTGCCCCTTCTCTTTGGCGATCTCGCCGAGATGGGCGACCCGCCGTCCGGTCAGAGGGTGGGTGGAGTTGAGCTGAACGAGCGCGGCCCAAGGGTTATAGGTGTCGAACAGCATGGCTTGCGCGGCGGCGCCGGGGCTCGCCACCGTGCTCTCGGCGAGGAGGCCGGTATAGCGCGCGTTCTTGACGTCGATCACGCCGAGATGCCGCGTCGACCTGAGCAGGCTTTGCGTGGCCTCGGTATCCTCGATGGCGACGATGCCGTAGGCGATCTTGATGAGCGCGCTGGCCAGATGCCGGGGCTCGACCTTGTTGGCGGAGAAGGCATCGGCCAGATATTCGCGCGTGCGGCTGAGATAGAGCAGGAGATAGATGCCGATATAGTAGGCGATCAGCGCGGCGAGCCCGATCAATGGGCCCGCGTTCTTCTTGCCGCCGCCGCGGCTACTCCGCGCCAACGCCGCGCACCAGCATGCCGGCCATGGTCATCAAGATGAAATCGCGATTGACGATGTGTCCGAGCTCATGCGCCACCACGGCGCGCTGCTCCTCCTCGCTCAAGAACTCGAAGATGCCCTGGGTGACCACGATGCGCGCATTCCCGCGCAACAGGCCGTAGGTGAAGGCGGTGGGGTTGCGGTCGGGGATGAAGCCGATCCTGGGCGCCTTGAAGCGATAGTCGCCGGCCACCTGATGGACGAGCTGGTGAATGCCGGGATAGCGCTCCTTGACTGCCGCGTCGTCGAGGAACTCGAGGCTGTTGAACCAGCGCAGTGTCAGGTCGGAGAGCCAGGGACTGACCAGCCAGATGAGGAGATTGATGACCACGGTGAGCGCGATGGCGACGGTCAGATTGACCTCGCCGGCCGCCACCATGGCGGCGAGCACGCAGCCGATCACCATGCCGACCAGGATGCCGAAGGTGACGAGAGACGCAAAGAACAGACGTGCCACCAAATCCCCCCAGATGCGCGACCGCGCGGGCGAGCTTAGCCTCAGCGGCGTTTACGCGCCTCTAGATTCGCCAAGGGGTCTGTCATTCCCGCGCAAGCGGGAATCCAGTAACCACTGTCCTTAGAATGTTGCGAACGCCGGGATTACTAGATTGCCCGGCCCTTCGCCCGCCGAAGGAATCGAGTGGCAAACTCGTAGCCTTTTCACGCTTCGGGCCGCAGGCGGGTCAAGCCGGGCAATGACAGAGGGGGCGGCTCAATCCTTCGGCGCCGATCCTTCGGGAAGAAGGATTACGTGCTCCTGCTCCTCGGGATCGTTGCGCGCGACGATGGCGATCGCCGGTTCGGTGTCGCTGAGATTGACGGGCTGGTGCGGCACGTCGGGCGGAACGAAGATGAAATCGCCGGCCTCGTTCACCACGCTCTTCTTCAGTCCCTCGCCATAACGCGTCTCGACCCGGCCTTGGATGAGATAGATGGCCGACTCGAAACCTTTGTGCACGTGCGGCTTGGCCGAACCACCTGGGGGGATAACAACCTTCAACAATGAGAGGCCTTTCGCGCCCGCGGTCTTGCCTGAGATGCCCGGAAAGATGGACAGAGCCTGTTTCGATTGGGTGGTCTCGACCCCGCGCACGGTCACGATGTCCTTGCCGTCGCGCTCGCCGATGATCACCGGCTCGGCTGACGCATTAGCCAGGAGCAATCCGCACGCGGCAAGTCCAAGCAAAAGCCTACGGCGCATCACCTGTCTCCTTCAGAGCCGCTTCATTTCTCCTCGGCGCGGTCGAATTGGGCGAGCTTGGCCCCGGCGGCGTCGAACAGGACCAGCGTGGCGCCGTGCTGCTCAAAGCTCTTGGCGGCCTCGAGTGTGGCGAAAAGGGCCGCTTCGGCGAGGAGGAGCCCCGGACAGCCTTTCCTGGTCGAGGCTATGGGACCGATCTTGATGTGGTTGCCCGAGACGGTATAGCCGCCGAAGAATTGGTTGCAGCCGCCGTTCCCGGAGATTTCGCCATCGGGCTTGAACTGGACCACCATGTGAATCCCGGAGGGGATTTCGGCCAAGCTCAGGAAGCTCGGACGCCACTCGCTGCCGGCAAGATCGGCGCCCATGGTCATGCCGGCCGTTCCGACCGCCAAGACCAACCCAAGCAGCATTTCATTCGCCACGCGCAAGCTCGCCGTAATTCCGCGCCGTGACCATATCGAGCGAGGCCCAGGCCCGCACATTAAATCTTTGCAACACCGCGGGAACGGTACCAGTCTAGTCGGCCGCAACAGGCAACGCTAAGGCTTGCGCATGACGGTCACGGAATTCACGCCGCTCGCTTCCACCATCGGCGGCGCGCTGATCGGCGCCGCCGCCGTGATGCTCATGGCGCTCACCGGGCGCATCGCCGGCATCAGCGGCATTCTCGGCCGGCTCTTGCCGCCTTACACGGGCGCCGATCCTTTCGGCGCTGCCGCGTTCGTGCTCGGGCTGATTGCCGCGCCCCTAGTCTATGCGGCGGTGGCGGGAGGCCCATTCGCGCAGACCGTGTCGGACAATGCGACCCTGATGGCCGCGGCCGGACTCTTGGTCGGCTTCGGCACGGGCTATGGCGGCGGTTGCACGAGCGGACATGGCGTGTGCGGGATGGCGCGGCTGTCGCCGCGCTCCCTTGTGGCGACGGCAATCTTCATGGCGACCGGCTTCGCCACGGTGTTCGTGATGCGTCATTTGATGGGAGGATGACCATGCGCGAAGCCGTCAATCTCCTGGCCGGCCTCATCTTCGGCCTTGGCCTCCTGATCTCAGGCATGGCCAACCCGGCAAAGGTCCAGAACTTCCTCGATCTCGCCGGCGCCTTCGATCCGAGCCTCCTTTTTGTGATGGCAGGCGCGGTCGTGGTGACGCTCGTGGGCTACCGGCTCGTCTTGCGTGCGCCAAAGCCCGTCCTCACTGAGCGGTTTCACCTTCCGGCGGTGAAGGACATCGATGCGCGTCTGGTTGGCGGCGCTGCCCTGTTCGGCGTCGGCTGGGGTCTCTCGGGATTTTGCCCGGGGCCCGCCATCACCTCGCTGGCCTTACTGGCAAAGGGGACGCTTGTGTTCGTGCCGGCCATGCTCGCCGGTATCGCGCTTGCCCGCCTCGTGGTGCGGGCAAGCGCCCCGGAGGCCCAGGCTCTAGCGCCATCGGAGTAACGGAAGCCCGGGACGAAACAGAAGCACTTAAGACAAAGAGCCTATATATAAGGCCGGAAAGAAGCAGAGGCTTCAGGACCCCGTAGCTCAGTCGGATAGAGCACCAGATTCCTAATCTGGGGGTCGCGCGTTCGAATCGCGCCGGGGTCGCCATTCATTCCCTCCCTTTGGCCATCCATCCGCGAGTTAGCAGCTAGCGCCATTGACCCGGTTGAGCTAAGTCAAACTGTGAGCCATGCGCGACGGGCGCATGTGCTCGATCTAATGGGGGGAAACCATGGATATCGTCGGAATCATCGTAGCGCTGGTTATCGGCGCGATCGCCGGCTGGCTGGCGGGAGTCATCGTCGAAGGAGGAGGGTTCGGCCTGCTCGTCAACATGCTGCTCGGCATCGTCGGCGCCTTCATCGCGGCGCTGCTGTTCCCGAGACTCGGTCTTGGCTTGACGCTCGGCGGAGGGGTCGTCGGCGCGATCGTCGCCTCCACGCTCGGAGCCGTGGTGCTGCTTCTTATCGTCAACTTGATACAGCGCCTCGTGTAGGCCGAAGCCGCAAGCGCGGCGCCTCAACTGCACGATGGCGGGTCAAGGAGCGTTGGCAGCCCTAGGCCAACGTTGAAGGGGTAGTTTGTGCCCGCGGCACCCTAGCGGGTGGGCATCGGCTTCTCGCCGCGATAGTCGTAGAAGCCGCGCTTAGTCTTCCGCCCGAGCCAGCCGGCCTCGACATATTTCACCAAGAGCGGACAGGGGCGGTATTTGGAATCGGCCAGCCCCTCGTACAGCACCTGCATGATCGACAGGCAGGTGTCGAGCCCGATGAAGTCGGCGAGCTGGAGCGGCCCCATGGGATGATGGGCGCCGAGCCGCATGGCGGTGTCGATGGCATCGACCGAGCCCACGCCCTCATAGAGCGTGTAGACCGCCTCGTTGATCATCGGCAGCAGGATGCGGTTCACCATGAAGGCGGGGAAGTCCTCCGACACGGCCACCGTCTTGCCGAGGGTCTCGACGAACTCCCTGGTGCGGCCGAAGGTCGAGTCCTCCGTGGCGATGCCGCGGATCATCTCGACCAGCTCCATCACCGGCGCGGGATTCATGAAATGCAGCCCGATGAAGTGCTCGGGCCGGTCGGTCGAAGCCGCCAGCCGCGTGATCGAGATGGACGAAGTGTTGGTGGCGACGATGGCGTCGGGGCTGAGGAAGGGACAAAGCGACACGAAGATCTTGCGCTTCACCGTCTCGTCCTCGGTGGCGGCCTCGATCACGAGGTCGGCGTCGCCGAGCCCGGCCAGCGTATCGGCATAGGTGATGCGGGCGAGCGTCTTCTGCCGCTCATCCTCGCTGATCTTGCCGGAGGCGACTTGGCGGGCGAGGTTCTTGTCGATGGTCCCGAGCGCCTGCTCGACCCGCTCCTTGGCGATGTCGTGGAGCGCCACGTCATAGCCGTGAAGAGCGACGACATGGGCGATGCCGCTGCCCATTTGGCCGGCGCCGATGATGCCGATCTTGCTAATGGGGGCCATGTCAGATTCTCCCTGCGCGGCTTCTTCGGCGCGGAGACCGCTGCCTTGAACTATGTCGTCCATGGTCATTCCTCTTGAACCCGCTTACGCTAATAGCCTGCCTTTTTGAGCTCGGCGTCGAGCTCGGGCAGGACCGTGAAGAGGTCGCCGACGAGGCCGTAGTCGGCGACCTGGAAAATGGGTGCGTCGGCATCCTTGTTGATGGCGACGATCACCTTGGAATCCTTCATGCCGGCGAGGTGCTGGATGGCGCCCGAGATGCCGACGGCGATATAGAGCTCCGGAGCCACCACCTTTCCGGTCTGCCCGACCTGATGATCGTTGGGCATATAGCCGGCATCGACGGCGGCCCGGCTCGCGCCCACGGCCGCGCCGAGGCGGTCGGCCAGCGGCTCGAGCAGGGTCTTGAAATTGTCGCCCGACTGCATGCCGCGGCCGCCGGAAATGACGATGCGCGCCGCGGTCAGCTCGGGCCGCTCGCTCACGGCGATCTCCGAGCCTTCGAAGCTCGAGAGGGAAAGGGCCGGCGGGGCGGGAATCGCCTCGATCGGGGCCGAGCCGCTCTCGCCGGCACTGGCGAAGGCGGTGGTGCGCACCGTGCCGACCACGACTTTGTCGGATGTCTCGACCGTCTCGAGCGCGTTGCCGGCATAGACCGGCCGCACGAAGGTGTTGGGCGACTTCACCTCGACGATGTCAGAGATCTGGGCCACATCGAGCATGGCGGCGACCCGGGGCAGGACGTTCTTGCCCATGGTCGTCGCCGGCGCGAGCAGCACGGCGTAATTCTGCATCAGCGGCAGGACGGCAGCAGCCGCTTCTTCGGCGAGACGCTGCGAGAGATGCGGGGCTTCGGCGAGGAGGATTTTGCGCACGCCGTCGAGCTTGGCAGCCTGCTCGGCTACCCCGCGACAGTCCTGGCCAACGATGAGAATGTCGACGTCGCTGCCGAAGGCACGCGCGGCGGTGAGCGCCTTGGCGGTCGCCGGCGCCAGGCTCTTATTGTCGTGCTCCGCCAGCAGAAGGACTGCCATCTCTAGAGAACTCCCGCCTCGTTCTTCAGCTTGTCGACGAGCGCGGCGACGCTATCGACCTTGATCCCCGCTTCGCGGGTCTTGGGCTCGGCAACGGAAATCACCTTGAGGCGCGGCGCGATATCGACGCCGAGCGCCTCGGGCGTGGTCTCGTCGATCGGCTTCTTCTTCGCCTTCATGATGTTGGGAAGCGAGGCGTAGCGCGGCTCGTTGAGCCTAAGATCGGTGGTGACCACAGCGGGCTTGGCCAGGATGAGCGTCTCGAGGCCGCCATCGACCTCGCGCACCACTCTCAACTTGGCGCCGTTGAGCTCGATCTTGGAGGCGAAGGTGCCTTGCGGCCAGCCGAGCAGCCCGGCCAGCATCTGTCCCGACTGATTGCAGTCGTCGTCGATGGCCTGCTTGCCCATGATGACGAGGTCGGGCTTCTCGTTATCGACCACGCGCTTCAAGAGCTTGGCCACGGCCAGCGGCTCGACGCTCTGGTCGGTCTTAACGAGAATGGCGCGGTCGGCGCCCATGGCGAGCGCCGTGCGCAACGTATCTTGAGATTTGACGCTGCCGATGGAGACGGCAACGACCTCCGTCGCCTCGCCCCGCTCTTTGATGCGGACGGCTTCCTCGACGGCGATCTCGTCGAACGGATTCATCGACATCTTGACGTTGGCGAGGTCGACCCCGCTCCCGTCCGACTTGAGGCGGACCTTGACGTTGAAATCGACGACCCGTTTCACGGGAACGAGAATTTTCATGCGGCCATTGTTCCCCGCACGTTTATGACCGGCCCCCCTAGCCCAGCCATCTCGCACTTGCGAAATGGCGGCGACCGTACTGCCGGACCTGGCTCAAGTCAATGGTTTCCGGGCATTTAGGGTGGGTTTTTACGCGCCGCCCCGGGTCTTGTCGAACAGGACTACGCCGCGCCGCCGCATGAACAGGATCAACACGGCTCCGGCCAGAAGCCCGCCGATATGGGCCCACCAGGCCACGTTCTCCTCGCCTTCGAACAGGAGGTTGCCGAACTGCGCGGCAATCCAGATGCCGAGCGCCCAAGCCGCCGTGATCCTGATGGGAATGCGCCACAGCGCCAGCACCCAGACCTTCACCTTGGGATGCAGGATGAGATAGGCGGAGATGACGCCGGCGACCGCGCCCGACGCCCCGATCAGCGGCAGATCGGAGGTTGGATTCATCCAGGAGTGGAGCACGGCGGCGAAGATCCCGCACATCAGGAAGAACATGATGAAGCGCACGTGCCCCATGGCGTCCTCGATATTGTCGCCGAACACCCACAGGAACAGCATGTTGCCGAGGAGATGGATCCAGCTCCCGTGCAGGAACATGTAGCTGACGAGGGTGAAGCGCTCGGGCATGAAGACGCCGGTGGCGAACATCGTCCCCTGGTCAACCCCGTCGGCCATCAACTTGGCCGGGATGACGGCGAAGGCCGCCGTGTTCTCCTCGTCCAGGGGAATGACCCAGCCGGTCTCGAAGATCGCATAGATGGCGACGTTGAGGACGATCAGCGCCACCGTCACATATTGATAGTGGATGCGCTTTAGCGGGTTGGTGTCGTGGAGGGGTATGAACACGGATAATTCGTTCCCCGCGTCAGCGGTTCTTGCCGGGCACCCAGGTTACGTCGGACTTTCCCTTGTCGTTGGCGTAGCGGGCCGCGACGAACAGGAAGTCCGACAGCCGATTGATATAGCGAAGAGCGCCAGCGCCGACCGTCTCGCCCTTCCTGGCGGCGAGCGCCACCATGAGGCGCTCGGCCCGGCGCGAGATGGTGCGGGCAAGATGCAGGAAGCTCGCGGCAGGCGACCCGCCCGGCAGCACGAAGGAGCGCAAGGGTTGAAGCTCGCGGTTGAGCGTGTCGATCTCGCGTTCCAGCCGCGCGACCTGGGCGTCGGTCACTTCGAGCCGGCCGCGCGCGTCCTTGGTCTGGTCGGGGAAACAAAGATCGGCGCCGAGATCGAACAGATCGTTCTGAATGCGCGCGAGCATGGCGTCGAGGGCGGGATGGCCCTCTCTGGTATGGAGGCGCGCAATGCCGATGGCGGCGTTGGTCTCGTCGAGCGTGCCATAGGCCTCGACCCTGAGGTCGTATTTCGCCACACGCCGGCCGGAACCGAGCGCGGTCGTGCCGTCGTCGCCGGTGCGCGTGTAAATCTTAGAGAGAACTACCATTGTGCCCGCCTCGGGAAACCAAAGTTCCGCGGGTCATGCCGAACCTTGTCATAGCTTAGCGCAGCTTGGCGCTGAAGGCGATCAAGCCTTCGTTAGGAACGCTACTTGCCGGCCAGGTAGATTGCGGCCATCACGAGGCAAAGCGCGATGAATTGCAGCACCACGCGCCAGCGCATGAGGAGTTGGCTGGTGTTGGGGCTCCCCCCGCGCATCATGTTCCAAAGCCCAAGCAGGAGCACGATGCCGACCGCGGCAAGGGCGAGCGGAATGGCGAAGTTCCTCAGTATTTCCATGGTTGGCCCCCCTTCGGGCCGTCGCAATCTAGCGCAGTGGCACTCTAATTGCGCGCCGCGATGGCGTCGAGTGCGCGGGTCGGTAGGACGCGGCGGAGAAGCGCGGCCGCGTAGGTCGGCAAGGTAACGTAATAACGGCGTTTTGGGTTGCGGCTTTCCAGCGCGTGCACGAGCTTGAGCGCTACCGCCTCGGGTCCGAGCTTGAAGGTCTGGTCGCCGCCATCCTCGAGCCGCGCGATGCGGGCGCGATAGATCTCGCGATGGGCCGAGCCCTCGAGGTCGATGTTGCGGCGATAGGCTTCGAGTGCATGATCGAGGAAACGGGAGGCGATGGGGCCCGGCTCGATTAGGACGATCCTGATGCCGGTCGCGGCAAGCTCCATGCGGAGAGAGTCGGCGAGCGCCTCGACGGCGAATTTCGAGGCGCAATAGGCGCCGCGATAAGGTGCCGAGACGAGGCCCAGAACCGAGGAGCAGAACACGATGCGCCCCCCGCCTTGCTGCCGCATGGCGGGGATGATGCGGCGCGTGAGATCGTGCCAGCCGAAGAAGCCCGCCTCGAACTGGTCGCGGAGCACGTCACGCCGCAAATCCTCGACCGCGCCAGGCTGGCCATAGGCGCCGTTGTTGAAGAGGGCGGTGAGCTTGCCTCCCGTTGCGGCCAGCACCTGCTCGGCGGCCGCTTCGATCGAGTGAGGCTCGGCATAATCGAGATAGAGGCTCTCGACCCCCTCCTCGTCGCGGAGCCGCGCCATGTCTTCAGGCTTCCGCGCCGTGGCGAACACGCGCCAGCCGCGTGTCTTCATCTCGCGCGCCGACGCCAAGCCGATGCCCGACGAGCAGCCGGTAATGAGAACGCTCCGCTCGCTCATCAGCGGTTGAGGAACCAGATCGCGAAATTCAACCCTGCGGCGAATGAGACCCAGAGCAGGAGCGGGATGAGCAGCAACGAAGCCACGCGGCTTAAGCGATCGAACAGCACGATGGTGATGGCAATGGCGATCAGGAAAGCCATGATCACACCGAGCCCGAGCGCCGGGCTGTGCAGCCAGAAGAAGGCGACCGACCACAGCACGCCTACGACGAGCTGGATGAAGAACCAGATCATCGCCAGTGTGTGGTCCGACTCCTTGCCGGGTGCGTGCCAGACGAACCACGCGGCG
>DASWJG010000268.1:0-5571 GCA_036397315.1 Methyloceanibacter sp.
TGCGTTGAGCCTGTCGGGCAGCGTGCCGAGCGAAGACGCGCGCAAGCAGGTGCGAGAGCTGTCACGGCAATTGTTCCGCCGTCCGGGGCTCGACGATCGGCTCGAGCTTGCCTCTGGCGCGCCCAAGAACTGGGATGAGGCGGTTGCCGCGGCGTTGCATGCGCTGAGCCGGCTCGAGTCGGGAAAGATCGCCCTATCTGGGCTTGCCGTGACGATCGAGGGCGTGGCACCCGACAAGGGCACCGCGGTCGCGGTATCCTACCAGCTGAGGCGCGATTTGCCGGCGCTGTTCTCCACCTCTGAGAGCATCAGCTGGAAAGAGGCGGCGGCGGCGCAGGATATCGCCGCGCAAGTCATCCCACGCATCAAGGAAATGGCCCGCACCGAGGGCCAGCTGCCGGGAGGCAGTCTGCCGGAGTTGCTCCCTCTGCTCGGCAGCGAATAGTGCAAGCAGCAAGCCTGAAGCCGGACCGCGTCCTGCATCGTCAATCGTTGGCGGCGAAGAAGGCGCCGATGGCCTCGAGCGTCTCCGGCTCCTTGAGCACGGGGGCATGCCCCTGATCGGGCACCGTGATGGTGCGGAGATTGGGGTGACGCTCGACCATGGCCTCGAGCGTCTCGGCGCTCAAGACGTCGGAATTGGATCCTCTCAACACCAGGACCGGGAATTGCCCAAGGCCGATGAACTGCGCCCAGAGGTCCGGCACCGGGCGGCTCAAATCGATGGTGCCGAGCGCCCGGGCGAGCTTGCGGTCATAAGCCCGCGCCGGGCGGCCCTTGTGCTCGTCGAATACGTCCTTGGCAATCTCCTCCCACTGGGCGTCGCTGAAGGCAGGGAACGCGCGCTCGTTCATCTCGCGCAGGATCATGACGGCGTCGGGCCAGGTCTTCGGCACCGGCATGCGCCCGACATAGCCGATGATACGCGCTAGCCCGCGCGTCTCGATCACCGGACCGATATCGTTGAGGACAACGGGGCCCATCGCCGTAGGCCTGAGCGCCGCCATCAGCATGGCGATGATTCCACCCCGGGAGGTACCGACAACGCCGACCTTATGCAGGCCGCGCACGGTCAGGAAATCGAGCGTGTCGAGGAGCTCGATGAAGGGCGTGTAGTTGCGCCAGTGGCGGTCGTATTGCGAGCGCCCGCGCCCCCGATAATCGAAGCAATAGACGTTGCGCGGCTTTTCCGGATGCTTGGAAAGATAGGTCGCAAGCGTATTGAAGTCGCGGGCATTCCGGGTGAGCCCAGGAAGGCAGATGACGCTGCGGAACTTCTCGTCCGGTGCCGGGTAGTGGCGGACATAGAGCCTAAGGTCGTCGAACGACGCATAGTAGATGTCTCGCCACAGCTCGCCATCAAGCTCGGGCATATTCCGCTGTCAACCTTGGGAGCGTGTCTGGACCGATTGGCGCCGCGCGTTGCCCCGCGCCTCTTCTTCAGTGTTCAGCAAAGTTGCTTATGGGGCAAGCCTTACAAGTGCGGTAGGAACACGGCGGGCAGGCCTCACTCGGATTTCGCCTGCACCTTGAGCACCGCTTCAGCGCGGGGGATCCTACGGCCGCGATTGAGGTCCTGGACGAGTTGCAGCGCCTGTTTGGGCCCCGCCAGCCGCGAGCGGTAAAGCTGCAGCGTTTCCATGATCTTCACCACGTACTGCCTGGTCTCGGTGAAGGGGATGCGCTCGATCCAGTCGATGGGATCGACCTGCGGATTGCGCGGGTCACCAAAGGCCTTGATCCATTCGGCGACACGGCCCCCGCCCGCGTTATAGGCGGCAAGCGACAGGAAATAGGAGCCATTGTAGCTGTCGATGAGATCGCGCAGATGCGCCTCGCCGAGTTGGGTATTGTAGGCAGCGTTGGTAAGCTGCGCCACCGAGAACTGCACCTTGTAGGCCTTGGCTACGGCCTTGGCGGTAGCCGGCATCAACTGCATCAGGCCGCTCGCTCCGACCGGGCTCTTGGCGGCGGCGTTGAATTCGCTCTCTTGCCGCGACAAGGCATGCACCAGCGCCGGGTCGACGCGGTCGGTCAGGAGGCTTCTGAATTCCGGGATCACCCCGATGGGCAACGCATAGTCCCCGACGGGGAGATCGCGATTGAAGGCGATTTTCGCCAGCCTGAGCGCAACCTGCGGATTGCCTGTGATCTTGGCTAGCTCGACGAGCAGGATGACCTCGGCCGGGTTGGTGAGCTTGCGGGAAAGCGCCAGCAAGAATTGCGGTGTGGCGCCGTCAAATCCCGTCGCCCGCGCAACCCCGATGGCGCGCACGCCATCCCGGGAGAGGAAGCTCTGAATGTCGGCTTCCGTCGGCAGCGGCGTGGAGGTGACCTCGAGACGGGCGGGCCTGGCGTCAAGCGCCTGGCGCCCGAGCTGACCATAGAAATATTGGGGATACTTGGCGGCGCCGTGGAAGTGAATCTTGGCTGAGGCGGGGTCGCCGAGGACCAGAGCGGTGCGGCCGAGCCAATATTCTCCAAGCGCTATGCTCTTCGAGCTCTTGGCGGCTCCGCGCAGCGAAACGAAATGGCGCAAGGCGGTATGCGGGTCCGAGAGAAAGCGCAGCGCGATCCAGCCGGCAAGAAATTCGGCCTCGATATAGCCGTCACCCGAGACGAGGCCGTGCTTGGCTGCGATGTCATAGGCGACGCGGGGGTTCCCGTCGTTAAGCGCTCCCCGGCAGTTGATGCGCCGCTCGGTCCACCAGTTGTTGAGATCGAGCAAGACATTGGGCTCGCTCGGGGCATCGAGCAGCATCTTCCAGGCTTCTTCCCTGCGGTCCTTGTTCTTGGTGCGCCGCAGCCATTGGATGCGATTGAAGCGCAAGCCGACATCGGCTTGGACCGCGCTTGCCGGCAAAGCATCGAGAAGCTTGCCGGCGTTGCCGCCGCGTTTGATCACGGCGATGCGCGCCGTAACCTTTTTCTGCTCATCGGCGGAAAGCAGCTTGGAGACGCGGAGCGCCGCCTCCGTCGCGCCCTTCTCGTCGGGATAAAGCAGCCGGTCGATCCGC
Source organism: Methyloceanibacter sp. (assembly GCA_036397315.1). Classification (GTDB taxonomy): domain Bacteria; phylum Pseudomonadota; class Alphaproteobacteria; order Rhizobiales; family Methyloligellaceae; genus Methyloceanibacter. The sequence goes on from DASWJG010000268.1 coordinate 3,018, forward strand.
GCCCGGTGATGCTCGACTGTGAGCATGCTGCCGTAGCGGTCGAGGATTTTCTTCTCGACGGCCGCATTGAGCTGATGATCGCGCCAAGCCGACACGACGAGATCGCGGGCGCCTGCCTCATTGCCGTCCTTGCGATAGACGCCGGCGAGCGCCGCCTTGCCTGCCCCGGTCTGCGGGGTCGAGGTGTTGAAAAAGGCCTTGACCTCTTCGAGACTGTCATCGGTGAGGAAAAGCGCGGTCTCCGCCTTCTCGCGCAGCTCGTCCTGAGCCGGCCAATCGGGATGGGAGAGCCGAAATTGCTCGATGGCCGTGGCGTCTCCGGTCGCCGGGCTGTTTCTATATTTGTACCAAAGCGCGAAATCCCGCGCCGCGGCATCCTTGATCTTCGCCGCCGCCGCCGGCCCCGAGCGGATCACTTCCCTGACATTGGCCTCGTCCCCGGCACTGAGGTCGTAGGAAAGGATCGGCTTCAAGATCGAAGCGTAGTCCATCGCAGGCGGCGGTGCCGCGATGGCCGGCGCAAGCGTGCCCTTCATGGCGAATGGCTTCGTCCCGGCGCGATTGGGATTGGGATCCGGCAGAGGCATGTCGGTGACGACCTGCGGTGCAGGTGATGGCGGTACCGGCAACGAGGGCGGCGCCAGGAGCGAAGGCGCCTTCGGGTTGCGGTCTGGGAGGGCGATGGTCGAGACTGCTGCCGCGATATCGGATGCGGGCGTCACTGTCGGCGTAACCGGAGAGGGCGTCATCGGCACCGACGTGGTCGTCGGATTGCGGTCGGGGAGGGGAAGGCTCTCCGCCTCCGCCACCGCAGGGCTCCGGTCGGGAAGGGGGACAGTCCCTGTCAGCGTGGCGGTGTCTGCTGCCGTCTCAGGCGAAGGCGCGGCCTCAGATGAGGCCTCCGGCGCAGACGAAACCTCTTGTGCCGGTGCAGCGTCTTGTGCCGGCGCGGCCTCGGCGGCTGGAGCCGACGGCGCCGCCGCCCGTTGCGGATTGCGGTCCGGCAGCGGGACAAGCGAAGACTGCGCCACGGCCACCGCCGGGGCGAGACACGCAACCGAGACAAGCAATAGCAAAATGCGCGCGCGAATGCGTTTCATCTCGTCGATCGGTTTCCGGTTACGACCCTGCGTCTAGCAGTCAGGACGTCCCCCAAGCCGGGGAGCCGCGACGATGTCGGCACTCTAGTGTGCCTGATTTGAACAATGTCTGAAAGAATCCGGCAGTTATGTGGCTAGCCATCCATTTTTGGCTCATTTCCACGGGATGTGGCCCTTTTTCAACCCTGATTTTCAGCCGGGCCTCCAAAAAAAGTACCAGCTGTGTTCTCTTCGCCACTCACGGCGTCGCTCATCTACGCCGGCCGGGGGGCGCCGCGGCTTGCCGCCCCAATCTTCAGACCCTATTGTCCGCCGTCCTTTCCGTGCTCCGTTTACCAAGCCCGCCGCCCTTGAGGAGCGACCCCCGTGCCAATGCCGCCGTTTCAAGGCTCGATCACGGCCCTGATCACGCCCTTCAAGGCCGGTGAGGTCGACGCGCGCGCGTTCCGCAAACTTGTCGAGTGGCAGATCGACCAAGGCACAAACGGCCTCGTGCCCTGCGGGACGACCGGAGAATCACCGACACTCACCCATGACGAGCACCGGCGCGTCGTCGAGCTCTGTATCGAGGCGGTAGCGGGTCGCGTGCCGGTCATCGCCGGAACCGGATCGAACTCGACGGCCGAGGCGGTCGAGCTCACCCGCCATGCCAAAGCGGCCGGCGCCGACGGCGTGCTCGTGGTGACGCCCTACTACAACAAGCCGACCCAGGAAGGACTCTATCTCCATTACAAGGCGATCAACGACTGCACCGATATTCCGATCCTCATCTACAACATCCCGGGACGGAGCGTGGTCGACATGTCGGTCGACACCATGGCGCGGCTGTTCAAGCTCAAGAACATCGTGGGGGTGAAGGACGCGACCGCGAACATGGCGCGGGTGAGCCAGCAGCGCGCAGCGCTCGGCAAGGAGTTCGTGCAGCTCTCCGGCGAAGACGCGACCGCCCTCGGCTTCATGGCCCATGGCGGCCAGGGCTGCATCTCCGTCACCGCCAATATCGCGCCGGCGCTCTGCGCCGAGTTTCAGCTGGCCTGCCTCGCCGGCAATTTCCGGCTTGCGCTTCAGCTTCAAGACCGGCTGATGCCGCTGCACGATGCGCTGTTCGTCGAGTCGAATCCCGGTCCGGTGAAATATGCCGCGAGCAAGCTCGGACTGTGCAGCGAAGAGACGCGGCTCCCGCTCGCGCCTCTCAATTCGGCTTCGCGTAAGAAGGTGGACGAGGCACTTTCTGCGGTCGGCCTCGTCCTCGTCTAACTCCGATAAGGTGACATCATGGCGCCGAAGCGCGAGAGCGGCAAGCTCGTCGCCGAGAACCGGAAGGCGCGCTTCAACTACGACATCGAGGAGAAGCTCGAGGCGGGCATCGCGCTCATGGGCTCCGAGGTGAAGTCGCTCCGCGCCGGCAAAGCCAACATCGCCGACTCCTATGCTGCGAGCGAGGGCGGCGAGCT
>DASWJG010000269.1:0-14044 GCA_036397315.1 Methyloceanibacter sp.
CAGGACGAGAGCGCCTTCCGCAATGTGCGCTTCATCGCGCTATGGACCACGCTCATCACCTTCGCGCTCTCGCTCATTCTGTGGCGCGACTTCGATCCGCTCACCGCGCAGTTCCAGTTCGTCGAGCTCAGGCCCTGGCTCGGTCCCATCGCCTTCCATATGGGCATCGACGGCATTTCCATGCCTTTCGTGCTGCTCACCACCTTTCTCATGCCGCTCTGCATCCTGGCGAGCTGGGTCGCCATCACTGAGCGCGTGAAGGAATACATGATCGCTTTCCTCGTGCTTGAGACCTTGATGCTCGGCGTATTCACCTCGCTCGACCTGGTGATGTTCTATCTTTTCTTCGAGGGCGGGCTGATCCCAATGTTCCTCATCATCGGTGTGTGGGGCGGGCAGCGCCGCGTTTATGCCAGCTTCAAGTTCTTCCTCTACACACTCGCCGGCTCCTTGCTGATGCTGCTCGCCATCATGGCCATCTATTGGGAGGCCGGCACCACCGACATTCCAGTCTTGCTCACCCACGGCTTCCCGCCGGAGATGCAGACCTGGCTATGGTTCGCCTTCCTCGCCTCCTTCGCTGTGAAGCTGCCCATGTGGCCGGTACACACCTGGCTCCCCGACGCCCATGTCGAGGCGCCCACGGCCGGCTCCGTCATCCTGGCCGGCATTCTCTTGAAGATGGGCGGCTATGGCTTTCTGCGCTTCTCCATCCCCATGTTCCCGCTCGCTTCCGCCGAGTTCGCACCGCTGATCTTCGCGCTCTCGGTGGTCGCCATCATCTACACCTCGCTGGTTTGCCTCGCGCAGGAGGACTTAAAAAAGCTCATCGCCTATTCCTCCGTCGCCCACATGGGATTCGTCACCATCGGTGTGTTCACCCTCACCATGCAGGGCCTGCAGGGTGGCATCTTCCAGATGCTCTCCCACGGCATCGTATCGGCCGCGCTCTTCCTCTGCGTCGGCGTGATCTATGACCGTATGCATACCCGCGAGATCGCAGCCTTCGGCGGCCTTGCCGACCGCATGCCGATCTACGCGTTCTGCTTCATGGTTTTCACCCTCGCCAATGTCGGGCTCCCCGGCACGAGCGGCTTCGTCGGCGAGTTCTTGAGTTTGACCGGCGCCTTCCGGGTCAACACCTGGGTCGCCTTCCTCGCCACCACCGGCGTCATCCTGTCGGCCGCCTATGCGCTCTGGCTCTATCGCCGCATCATCTTCGGCAAGCTGGAGAAGGCGAGCCTCAAATTCGTCACCGACCTCACCTGGCGCGAGGTCGTGGTGATGACACCGCTCGTGGTGCTCACCATCTTTTTCGGCTTCTATCCCGCACCCATTCTCGATGCGTCGGCCGCGTCGGTCGACGCGTTGATCAAGAACTTCCACGCCAGCCTTGCCGCGGCCGAGCAGGCGCGGCTGGCGCTGATGCCGTAAGGAGCCTCGCCCGTGCTCCAATCGCTCAATCTGGAGGTGGCACTGCCGGAGCTGATCCTCGCCACCGGGGCGATGGCGCTTCTCATGCTCGGCGTCTTCACGCGGCGAGAGCGTGGCGAGCTTGTTCTGTGGCTGGCGGTGCTTCTCCTTGCCGTAGCGGGCCTGTTCGTGGCGAACGGCTCCGGCACGGCGACCTTGTTTGGCGACAGCTTCATCGTCGATCCCTTCGCGCGCATGCTGAAGCTGCTCACGCTGGTAGGCGCCGCGGTCGCGCTCCTCATGTCGGTCGACTATTGGCGCGGGGCGGGCGGGATGAAGTTCGAGTTCCCGGTGCTGCTCCTATTCGCCGCCACCGGCATGCTGATGATGATCTCGGCCAACGATCTCATTGCGCTCTATGTCGGGATCGAGCTCCAGAGCCTTGCGCTCTACGTGGTCGCCACCTTCCAGCGCGACTCGGCGCGCTCAGCCGAGGCCGGACTGAAATATTTCGTCCTCGGCGCGCTCTCCTCAGGCATGCTGCTCTACGGCGCCTCACTGGTCTACGGCTTCACCGGATCGACCGACTTCGCCACCATCGCCGCGGCGGTGCAGCCGTCCGGCGCCAATCTCGGGCTTGTCTTCGGCCTCGTCTTTCTCCTGGCGGGCTTTGCCTTCAAGATTTCCGCCGTGCCGTTTCATATGTGGACGCCCGACGTCTATGAGGGCGCACCGACCCCGGTCACGGCTTTCTTCGCCGCGGCGCCGAAGCTTGCCGCCATGGCGCTCACCGTACGGGTTCTCATCACCGCCTTCCCGGCGGTGACGCTCGAATGGCAGCAAATCGTCGCCTTTCTTGCCATTGCCTCGATGGCGCTCGGCTCCTTCGCCGCCATCGGCCAGACCAACATCAAGCGGCTGATGGCCTATAGCTCGATCGGGCATATGGGCTACGCGCTGGTGGGACTTGCCGCCGGCAGCGCCGAGGGGGTTGCGGGCGTGATCATCTATCTCGCCATCTACCTCGCCATGACGCTTGGCACCTTTGCCTGCATCCTCGCCATGCGCCGGGGAGGCCGTATGATCGAAGATATCGACTCCTTGTCGGGCCTTTCTCGCACCAACCCGTTCATGGCTTTCATGTTGGCGATGCTGCTCTTTTCGCTTGCCGGCATCCCGCCCCTTGCAGGTTTCTTCGCCAAGTTCTACGTGTTCCTTGCCGCCATTCACGCCGGCCTCTATGCGCTCGCCGTCATCGGCGTGCTTTTAAGCGTCGTGGGCGCCTACTACTATCTTCGTATCGTCAAGCTTATGTATTTCGATGCCCCCGCGGAACGCTTCGAGCCGATGCAGGCACCGCTTGCCGCCGTGCTTGGCGTCAGCGGCGTGTTCATTCTGTTCTATTTCGTCTATCCGGCTCCGCTCGTGGCCTTTGCCGGAGTTGCCGCTAAGTCACTGTTCTAGATGAGCTATATTTCTTCGCCAGCGCCCAAACTACCAACCGGCTACCGCCTGGTTCGGATGGAGACGGTCGACTCGACCAATGCCGAGGCGAGGCGGCGTGCCAAGGCCGGCGAGCCGGGTCCCCTCTGGATCTGGTCAGCCCGGCAATCCCAGGGCCGCGGCCGCGGCGGCCGCGAATGGGTCTCCCACCACGGCAATCTCTTTGCCAGCCTTCTGATCGGGGTCAACTGCCCCCTCCGCGTCGCCGGCCAGCTGGCGCTCGTCGCCGGCATCATTGCCTACGACACCATCGCCAAGCTGATTGCTTATGAGGGGCGCTCAGAGCTGCTGCTGAAATGGCCGAACGACATCTTGCTCTCGGGCGAGAAGCTCGCGGGCATGTTGCTAGAGAACGTCGGTAGCACGGTGGAGAACCGCTCGGTGGTGATAATCGGCACCGGGATCAATCTCGCCAGCCATCCGGAGGATCTCCCCCAGCCTGCAGTCAGCCTCGCCGCCTATGGCATGACGGTAACGCCGGCCGACGCGCTTGAAGTGCTCGCCGCCACCACGCATGAATGGATGACGCGCTGGGGGGAGGGGTCGTGCTTCCCGAGCATCCGCCGCGCCTGGCTCGACCGCGCCGGGCCCACCGGCCGGGCCTTGCGGGTGAAGATCAACAGCGAGGAGACGGAAGGCGTCTATGCCGGTCTCGACGCCGATGGCGCGCTGAGGCTGCTGACGCCGGACGGCTCCGAGTATCGTATTGCCGCCGGCGATGTGTTCTTCTTGAGCCGGTGAGGCCTTAACCCCGACATGTCTCGAAAATTCGATGGAAAGGGAGCCGACTTCGTCTTCCTGCCGCTTGGCGGCGTGGGCGAGATCGGCATGAACCTGTACCTCTACGGCTATGGGCGCGACGGCGCGCGCGAGTGGCTCATCGTCGACATGGGGGTCACCTTCGGTACTGATGCCGAGCCCGGCATCGATGTCATCCTTCCCGACATCCGTTTCATCGAGGAGGAGAGGCACAACATCACCGGCCTATTGCTCACCCACGCGCACGAGGATCATTTCGGAGCCGTGATCGACCTCTGGCCGCTTCTTGCCGGCGTCCCGGTGTACGCCACGCCGTTCACCGCCGAGATGCTCAAATCGAAGCTCGCCGAGATGGGTTTGATCAATGGCTTCCCCTTGCAGGTCATTCCTCTCGGGGACCGCCGCACTATCGGTCCGTTCGATGTCGAGCTGATCAGCATGTCGCACTCGATCCCCGAGCCATCCGCCGTGGTGATCAGGACGCCACTCGGCGCCGCTCTTCACACCGGCGATTGGAAACTCGATGAAAGTCCGCTGACCAGCGCGCCCACCGACGCGGTCCGGCTGAAGCAGCTCGGCGAGGATGGGCTCTCGGCGCTGATCTGCGATTCGACCAATGCCGTGCGCGACGGCGTCTCGCCGTCAGAAGCCGACGTGGCGGCGACCCTCGCCCGCCTCATCCGCGAGGCGCCGCAGCTTGTGGCGGTCACCACCTTCGCCTCCAATGTCGCGCGGATTAGCTCGGTGGCCAATGCCGCCCGCGCCGCCGGCCGCGAGCTCGTCGTGGTGGGCCGCGCCATGTTTCGCGTCATCGAGGCGGCGCAGGCCACGGGCTATCTCGACCCCGATCTTCCCTTCCATGAGGAAACGGCCCTCGCCAAACTGCCGCGGCGCAATGTGGTGGCTCTTTGCACCGGAAGCCAAGGCGAGTCCCGCGCCGCCATGGCGCGCATCGCTCAAGCCGAGCATCCCAACGTAAAGCTCGAGGAGGGCGACCGGGTGATCTTCTCCTCCCGCACCATTCCCGGCAATGAGAAGGCCGTGGCGCGCGTCCAGAACGCTCTGGCCGATATGGAGGTCGAGGTGATCACCGATCAGGACGCGCCCGTCCACGTCTCGGGCCATCCCCGCCGCGGCGAGCTCGAGCAGCTCTATGGCTGGGTGAAGCCCACCACCGCCATCCCCATGCATGGCGAGGGGCGGCACCTTGAGGCCCATGCCAAGCTCGCCGAGAGGCTCGGGGTGAAACAGGTCGTGCGCGCGCGCAACGGCACCATGGTGCGGCTTCTGCCGGGGCCTGCCCAGATCATCGACGACGTGCCGGTCGGGCGGCTTTACCGTGACGGCATGATCCTCACCCGCGCCGATGACGGCCAGGTGCGGGACCGCCGCAAGCTGAGCTTTGCCGGATCGGTGGCGGTGTCGCTGGTGCTGTCCGAGAAGGGGGTTCTGCTGGCCGAGCCGGAGGTTGCTCTGACCGGGCTTCCCGCCACCGACAATGACGGGATGCCGTTCGCGACCATTGTGCAGGACGCCGTGATCGGCACCATCGAGAGCCTACCCAAGCCCAAGCGCAAGGATCAGGCGCTCGTGAGCGAGGCTGTGCGCCGCAGCGTGCGCGCCGCCGTAAACCAGGCTTGGGGCAAGAAGCCGATGTGCTCGGTGCTGCTCACGGTGCTATAGCGCTCAAGTAGCGCGAAGCGCGATAGCGCCTTAAAAGAAGCCAAGAGGGGAGTTTTTGATGATCGGGCGCTTGAACCATGTCGCCATTGCCGTGCCGGACTTGAAGGCCGCCACCGCGGTCTACCGCGACACGCTGGGCGCCAAAGTCTCAGACGAGGTCGATCAGCCCGAGCACGGCGTGACCACGGTGTTCATCGAGCTGCCCAACACCAAGATCGAGCTGCTCGGCGTGCTCGGCGAGGGCTCCCCCATCGTTGGCTTTCTCGAGCGCAATCCCAATGGCGGAATTCATCATCTCTGCTACGAGGTCCCCGACATCAGGGAAGCGCGCGACCGGCTGGTGGCACAAGGCGCGCGCGTGCTGGGCCAAGGCGAGCCCAAGATCGGCGCCCACGGCAAGCCTGTGCTGTTCCTGCACCCGAAGGATTTCTGCGGCACCCTGGTCGAGCTCGAGGAGGCATAGGATTGACCATCGCCTTCGCGCTCGCGCTTTACTTCATCATCTGGTGGATTGTGCTGTTCGCCATGTTGCCGATCGGGGTGCGCACCTCGGAGGAGGCGGGAGAGAAGACCACACCGGGGAACGCCGAGAGCGCTCCGCATGCGCCGAACCTGCTGCCGAAGGTGGTCGCGACGACGGTGGTGGCGAGCATCGTCTTCGCCGCGCTCTACGCGATCATCGTGCATCACGTGATCACGCTCGATGAGATTCCGTTCTTTCCGCGCTACGAGCGGATGCAGTGATCCCCGGAACTCGTCATTGCCGGGTTTGATGCGGGCATGACGATGTTGGAGTGAGGGGAACTTCAGGCGAAAAAAAAGCAAGGCCGAGATGACCTTGCTTCAGTAACACGACTCCTTCATCTCCTCGGCCCGCGAGGCTCGCCCGTCGGTGTTCGACAATCGAGATTGCTGGCTTAAGAGCGGCGGCGCCCATGCCTGAAGCATGATCGGCGCGCCTGGAGTTTACTTCCTCCCAAGACTTGGACCTGGTCCAATCTCAACGGGTGACTCCGAGATCGCTACCGGTCCCGAACGCTCCACGTTGTGCCGGGCACCCTAGCGCGCCCGTGCCAAATTGTCACCATCATTGTGGCTCAGCGCCGCAAATTTATGCTTGATCCCTGCGGCTGATCGGCGAGCTTGCCGCAAACCAACCGGAATCCGGAACTCTCATGGCGACAAGGAGACGGCCCTTTTGCCGTCAAAAGGGGCAGACTTCGTCGAGAAAGGACGAGGCATCCGTCCGAAGCATCCGCGGCTTCCATCCTCTTAAGGGCCAAGCCAGCCCCATTTCCCAGGATTGCTTACCCGCGCGAAAGTAAGCTATTAGCCGCCAGGGGCCGGCGGGGAGGGTAGGCCCCCAAGTAAGGCATGGCTCACTTCCCACGGCGGCGCGACCCCGCATCCGCCCCAACGCCCGAAACGGTGCCCATGCGCCTTAGCCGCTATTTTCTGCCGCTGCTCCGCGACGATCCCAAGGAAGCCGAGATCGTCTCCCATCGTCTGATGCTGCGGGCCGGGATGATCCGGCAATCGAGCGCCGGCATCTATTCCTGGCTGCCGCTTGGGTTCCGGGTCTTGCGCAAGATCGAAGAGATCGTGCGCGAGGAGCAGGATCGCGCGGGCGCGCTCGAACTCCTCATGCCCACCATCCAGCCCGCCGAGATCTGGAGGGAGAGCGGCCGCTACGAGGTCTACGGCAAGGAGATGCTGCGCATCAGCGACCGCCACGAGCGCGAGATGCTTTACGGTCCCACCAACGAGGAGCTGATCACGGCGATCTTCCGCGACGCGGGGAAATCCTACAAGGATCTGCCGCGCATCCTCTATCACATCCAATGGAAATTCCGCGACGAGATCAGGCCGCGTTTCGGCGTCATGCGCGGCCGCGAGTTCCTGATGAAGGACTCCTATTCCTTCGATCTCACCCTCGACGCCGCGCGTAAGTCCTACAACAAGATGTTCGTCGCCTATTTGCGCACGTTCGCCCGCATGGGACTGAAGTCGGTGCCGATGATCGCCGAGACCGGCCCGATCGGGGGCAATCTGAGCCACGAGTTCATCATTCTCGCCGACACGGGGGAAAGCGAGGTGTATTGCCACCGCGACCTCGTCCAACTCGACCCGCCCGGGGCCGACATCGACTATGAAGGTGATTTGTCCGCGATAGTCGATGCCTTCACCAGCAAATATGCCGCAACCTCCGAGAAGCACGACGCTGACCGTTTCGCCCGCGAGGTGCCTGCGAAGGACCGCGTGACGGCGCGCGGCATCGAGGTTGGCCACATCTTCTTCTTCGGCACGAAATATTCGGAAGCGATGGGGGCGCGCGTGCAATCCCCCGGCGGCGGGCTCGTCCCGGTGCAGATGGGCTCTTACGGGATCGGCGTATCGCGGCTTCCGGCCGCGATCATCGAGGCGTCCCACGACCAGGCCGGCATCATCTGGCCGAAATCGGTGGCGCCGTTCGATGTGGGCCTGATCAACGTCAAGGTCGGCGACGCCGCGACGGATGCGGCGTGCGAGGATATCTATGGCAAGCTTCAGACCGCCGGCTTGAGCGTGCTCTACGACGACCGCGACGACAGGGCCGGGGCCAAATTTGCCGGCATGGACCTGATCGGGCTTCCCTGGCAGATCATCGTAGGTCCCAAAGGCCTGGCCTCCGGCGAAGTCGAGCTGAAAGAGCGCGCCACCGGCGCCCGCCATAGTCTCACCTTCGAATCCGCTTTGAATCGCCTCGTCAAGTCGACGACCGAGGCCAGGAGGGAAGCGGCATGAGCGCAGAAGCAGGTACGCGGGCTTTCGCGCCCTTCGAATGGATGGTGGCGCTCCGTTATCTGCGGGCGCGCCGCAAGGAGGGTTTCATCTCGGTGATCGCGGGCTTCTCCTTCATCGGCATCATGCTAGGGGTGGCCACGCTCATCATCGTGATGGCGGTGATGAACGGCTTTCGCCAGGAACTCTTCAACAAGATGCTCGGGCTGAACGGCCATGTCGTGGTGCACAGCCTCGCCTACTTCAACGACTACGACGACGTGGCGGCGCGGATCCGCGCGGTTCAAGGCGTCAAGTTTGCGCTCCCCCTGGTCGAGGGACAGGTCATGGTTTCGACGCCGTCCACTTCGAGCGGCGCGCTGGTGCGGGGCTTGCGCGAGGCCGACCTCAAGCAGCTTAAGGCCATCGGCGACAATATCCGGTTCGGCACCCTCGACGGCTTCGATCAGAAGCCCGGGCTTGCGCTCGGCAGCAGGCTCGCCAACGAGCTCAATGTGAAGGTTGGTGACCAGGTCTCGCTTCTCACCCCGCGCGGCGCCGCCACCGCGCTCGGCACGGCGCCGAGGGTGAAGCGCTATCCCGTGGCCGCGATCTTCGAGATCGGCATGTCCGAATACGATGCCAGCATCCTCTTCATGCCGCTCAACGAGGCGCAGCTTTATTTCAACCAGCCCGACACCGTCACCGTGCTGGAAGTGGTGCTCGACTCGCCCGACGAGGTCGGTCAGCTCGCGCCCAAGATCATCGCCGCCGGCGGCCCGAGCATCTATGTCAGCGATTGGCGTCAGCGGAATGCGACCTTCTTCACCGCGCTCCAAGTCGAGCGCAACGTCATGTTCCTCATCCTCGCGCTGATCGTGCTGGTCGCGGCCCTTAACATCATCTCGGGCCTGATCATGCTGGTGAAGGACAAGGGCCACGACATCGCCATCCTGCGCACCATGGGTGCCACCCGTGCCGCCGTGATGCGCATCTTCTTCATCACCGGCGCGAGCATCGGCATCGTGGGCACGCTCGCCGGTCTCATGCTTGGCCTGCTCGTCTGCGCCAACATCGAGCACTTGCGCGCGTTCATCGGCTGGCTCACCGACACCGAACTGTTCGCGCCGGAGCTCTATTACCTGTCGAAGCTGCCTGCCGAGATGGACACCGGCGAGACCATCTCGGTCGTCGTCATGGCGCTCGTCCTTTCGATCCTCGCCACGCTCTATCCCTCCTGGAGGGCCTCTCGTCTCGATCCGGTCGAAGCGTTGCGTTACGAGTAGGGGCGAAGGTGGATAGCCCCAACACTTCACCGGTGCTTCGCCTTGAGCGGCTTGAGCGCGGTTACACCCAGGGCAATCGCCGCATCGACGTATTGAAAGGCGCCTCAGCCGCCTTTTTCCCCGGCGAGGCCGTCGCCCTGCTTGGGCCTTCGGGCGCCGGCAAGTCGACCTTGCTCCATATCGCGGGTCTTCTTGAGCGTCCCGACGCGGGCCAGGTGCTCATCAACGGCGTGGATTGCGTCGCGCTATCAGACAGCGAGCAGACCCGCATGCGGCGCATGGAGGTGGGATTCGTCTATCAATTCCATCACCTCCTGCCGGAGTTCTCGGCGCTCGAGAACATCGTGCTCCCGCAGCTCATTCTGGGGCTCACGCGCAGCCAGGCCGAAACGCGGTCCAAGGATCTGCTCAAGTCCCTCGGCCTGGAAGAACGCTGGGATCACCGCCCGTCGCAGCTTTCCGGCGGCGAGCAGCAGCGCGTGGCGATTGCCCGCGCCGTCGCCAACGATCCCAAGGTGCTGCTCGCCGATGAGCCGACCGGCAACCTCGATCCGCCCACCGCCGAGCGGGTGTTCGATCAGCTGTTGAAGCTCGTGCGCCAGTCGGGCGTTGCGGCAGTGATTGCCACCCACAATCTCGATCTTGCCGCCCGCATGAACCGGGTCTTGCGGCTTGTGGACGGCCTCCTCGTCGAGGAGGAAGTGATCGTGGCAAGGATTGCTAGCAGCTAGCCGCTCCTCCGGTCTTGAAGAGAACGAAGGGGGAACATACGGTGTTGCGCCGGGGCGAACGCGGATAGCGGGGATATGTCGGGCTCCCCCTTCAACCAAGCGCGCGAATCCGAGAGGGTGGGAGCGCGAGGCAGATCGCTTGAGAGAGGCAAGACATGGCGGAACAGGCTCAGCCGTTCGTGCATCTAAAGGTGCACTCGGCCTATTCGCTGCTCGAAGGCGCGCTGACCATCCAGAAGCTTGCCGCGCTGGCGCGCGCCGACGGGGCACCCGCGCTGGCTCTGACCGATTCCAACAATCTGTTCGGCGCGCTCGAATTCTCCGAGACGCTCGCCGAGGCAGGCATCCAGCCGATCGTCGGCCTAACGCTCTCGCTCACCTTTGCGGCCGAGCGCGAGACAGCTGCGCCTGGCGAGCTCAACCGGACGCGCGCCGACGGGCGCATCGCGCTCCTTGCCAAGGACGCCAACGGCTACACCAATCTCATGCGCCTCTCGACCGAGGCCTATTTCGCCGCAAGCGAGACCGGCGAGGTGGTTTCCTCCATCGCCGATCTCGCGGCGCGGGCCGAAGGTCTGATTGCGCTTACCGGGGGACTTGAAGGGCCGATCGACACCGCGCTCGCCGACGGCAATCCCGAGCTCGCCCGCGCGCGGGCAGAGGCCCTTCATGCCATCTTCGGCGACCGGCTCTATGTCGAGCTTCAGCGCCATGGTCTGCCTCAGCAGAGGGCGGTCGAGCCCCTGCTGCTCAATCTCGCCTATGACCTGGACCTTCCCATCGTTGCCACCAACGAACCCTATTTCGCCAGCCCCGATGACTTCGAGGCGCATGACGCGTTGATCTGCATCGCCGAAGGAAGCTATGTTGCGGTCGACGACCGGCGCCGCCTGAGCCCCGAGCATTATTTCAAGACGGGAGCAGAGATGCGGGCGCTGTTCGCCGATCTGCCCGAGGCGCTGGACAACACCATCGAGATCACCCGCCGCTGCGCCTACCGACCCTTGGAGCGCCAACCGATCCTCCCGCCCTTCCTCACCGGGGGCGAGGCGTCGAGCGCTCTCGCCGAGACCGAGGCTGCCGAGCTGAGGCGCCAGTCCGAGGCGGGGCTCAAGGAACGGATCGCCCAATATGGCGTGGCTCCCGGCCATGACGCGGCCGCTTACGCCGCGCGGCTTGCCTTCGAGCTCGATGTCATCACCGGCATGAACTACCAGGGATATTTTCTCATCGTCGCCGATTTCATCAAATGGGCGAAAGCCGAAACGATTCCGGTGGGACCAGGACGCGGCTCGGGAGCCGGCTCGCTGGTCGCCTACGCACTCACCATCACCGATCTCGACCCGATCCGCTTCGGGCTTCTGTTCGAGCGCTTCCTCAACCCCGAGCGCGTGTCGATGCCCGATTTCGACATCGACTTCTGCCAGGACCGCCGTGACGAGGTGATCGCCTATGTGCGCGAGCGTTACGGTTCCCCTCGCGTCGCCCACATCATTACCTTCGGCAAGCTCCAGGCGCGCGCGGTGTTGCGCGACGTGGGTCGCGTATTACAGATGCCCTATGGGCAGGTGGACCGGCTGTGCAAGCTCGTGCCCATGAATCCCGCCAATCCCGTCACACTTCCCCAGGCTATCGCGGCCGAGCCTAGGCTCCAGGAGGCGCGCGACGCCGAGCCCATCGTGGCGAAGTTGCTCGACATCGGCCAGCGGCTCGAAGGGCTCTACCGCCACGCCTCGACGCACGCCGCGGGCGTCGTCATCGCCGATCGTCCCCTGATTGAGCTCGTGCCGCTTTACCGCGACGCGCGCGCCCAGCTCCCGGCGACCCAGTTCAGCATGAAATGGGCGGAAGCTGCCGGTCTGGTGAAGTTCGATTTCCTCGGCCTCAAGACCCTGACCGTGATCGAGACGGCGCGAAAGCTCATCGCCCGACGGGGGATCGAGATCGATCCGGCCAAGCTTCCTCTCGACGATGCGGCGACTTACGCGCTGCTCCAGAAGGGCGACACGGTCGGCGTGTTCCAGCTCGAAGGTCAGGGCATGCGCGATGCGCTGCGGAAGCTCAAGCCCGACCGCTTCGAGGACATCATCGCCATCGTCGCGCTCTACCGCCCGGGGCCGATGGACAACATCGATTCCTATGTTAATCGCAAGCACGGACGCGAGGGATTCGAGGCGCTGCACGCGACGATCGAGCCCATCCTTCAGGAGACCTACGGCGTCATCATCTATCAGGAGCAGGTGATGCAGATTGCGCAGGTCCTCTCCGGCTTCTCGCTCGGCGAGGCGGACTTGTTGCGCCGCGCCATGGGCAAGAAAATCAAGAAGGAGATGGCGGCGCAGAAGTCGCGCTTCGTCGAGGGCGCGGTCGGAAACGGCGTGGACCGCGGGCGCGCCGAATATATTTTCGAACTGGTGGCGAAATTCGCGGGCTACGGCTTCAACAAGTCCCACGCCGCGGGCTATGCCTTGATCGCCTATCAGACCGCCTATCTCAGGGCCAACTACCCGACCGAGTTCCTGGCGGCGTCGATGACCCTCGACATGGGCAATGCCGACAAGCTGAACGGTTTCGCGCAAGAGGCGCGGCGCCTCGGCATGCGCATCGAACCGCCATCGATCAATCGCTCGGAGGTTGGCTTCATTCCAAGCGACGGCGCCATTCGCTATTCGCTGGCGGCGTTGAAGAATGTGGGACGCCACGCGGTGGAGCATATCGCCCAAGAGCGGGCGGCGAACGGACCCTTCCGCGACGTGTCCGACTTCGCCCGGCGCATCAATCCGCGTCTCGTCAACAAGCGTGCATTGGAGACCCTCGCCGCCGCAGGCGCCCTCGATGAGCTCGGGCTCGATCGTGCCACCGCCTTCGCCAATGTCGACCGCATGATCGCGGTCGGCAACCGGTCTCTGGAGACGAGCGCCGAAGGCCAGGATGATCTTTTCTCAGGCGCCAAGCACCTGCCGCCCCCTATCGAGCTCCGCCCCGCCAAGCCCTGGGTGCCCACCGACCGGCTCTCCCGCGAGTTCGAGGCGATCGGCTTCTTCCTCACCGGCCATCCTCTCGACGACTATAAGGACGTGCTCGAAGCGCTCGGCGCCCAGCCCTGGCTGGAGTTTGCCGACAAGGCGCGGGCTCGCCGCGTGGTCGGCACGCTTGCGGGCACTGTGCTTCATGCCCGTGAGCGCCAGGGCAAAAGCGGCAACCCTTACGCTTTCGTCGCCTTCTCCGACCCGACCGGTCAATTCGAGGCGGTGGTGTTCTCCGAGGTGCTGGCGGCCTCCCGGCCCCTGCTCGAGCCGGGAACCGCGGTCCTCCTCGAAGTCGAGGCCGAGGCCGACGGCGAGAGCGTCAAGGTGAGGGTGCAGCGGCTTCTCTCGCTCGACCGGGCCGCAGAAGCCCGCCATGCCGGCATGAAGATCTATGTCGAGGACACGCGCGCTCTGGCCCCCCTTGCCGAGCAGGTCGGATCGGGAGGAGGGCAGGGGCAGTTCCGCCTCGTGCTCCGCCTCGACGATAGGGAGGTCGAGTTCGTGCTGCCGCAAGGCATCGACGCCACGCCGAAGCAAAGGAGCGCGCTCAAGCTCGTGCAAGGGGTGGCGGCGATCAGCGCGCTCTGAGGGCCGTAAGCTCAACTTCCGCGAGCGCTGGGCCTTGCCAAGGAGGGCCACCCTCCCTATAAACCGCACCATCTCACACGCGGGACGCTAAGCGTCACATAGGCTTTTCCTGCCTTTGCGCTCGCTCCGGTGACTGGGCTTCGGTCCGGTTCTCCTTGTCCCGCGGCGGCCGAACCGGAAAAAGGAGTTAGCAGTCCAATGGCACTGCCCAATGTCACTATGCGCCAGCTGCTCGAGGCCGGCGTGCATTTCGGTCATCAGACCCATCGCTGGAACCCGAAGATGGCGCCGT
>DASWJG010000270.1:0-8113 GCA_036397315.1 Methyloceanibacter sp.
AAAGCCCATGGCCTCCGTTGCCGTTGTCTGGAAAGGCAACTGCCACGATCCGCGCACCGGCTACCGGCTGCTCGGGCATTTGCATCGCCTCGCGGCCCGCAGCGACGAGTATCTTCGCCTGGGGCAGCCCGAGCGGCCGCGCATCCTGGATGTGATGAATCAGCAGCGCGGCGGGACTCTGCGGGCTCGGAGCAATATCGAAAGCATCGACCAGGACATCTCGGGCTCGATCCTCATCTCGAGCTTTATCAGCTCCGATCCGAAGGCTCTCGCCGCCAGCGCGCGCGAAGCTGGCATCACCCTCGTCGAAGATCCCAAGGCGAAGGACGCGGCCTTGATCGCGATCAGCAAGGCGCGGCTCCGCGGCATCGACTTCAAGCTGTTCGATCCGCGCGGACTTTACCCCGGCGCCGACCGCATGAGCTTCGTTTTCCTCGAGTGCCCCGAATATCCGTTTCTCGATGGCAGGATCGTCGAAATCGCCACCAGCGAGGATTGCGTGGCCAGCGGCGCCGAGGCGCTGCGCGGCGCTGACCTCTATCTCTGCGCTCCCAGTGTCCACCTCCGCTATTACCTGGAGGATTGGACCGACTGCCTGTTCTCCTGGATCAAGTTCTTCTTCATCGGCGATTTCTGGTGGCATCGCTGGGAGGAGATGCAAGGCTACGCCGACTACCGCCACGTGTTCGAGGATTTGCAGGCCGACCGCGGCACCGAAGCCGCCGAGCAGGCGGCCTTTGATGCCGTGCTCGCCACCTTCTCCCAGCACGCCGAGCATTGGATCGGCGAGGTCGAGGGCTGGGCCAAGAGCGAGCAGGGCTAACCCCGCAACTCCGGACGCATGCCTTCCAAAAGGTGCTGCTGCACGCGGCTGGCCGCCTCGACCTTGGTGACCACGCCATCGCTGTTTACATCCAGCCCTTTGTTCTGCTGGTACTGCTTCGATCCCTGGGCGAACAAGATGTAGGACGCAGGCCTGCCGACGGCGCGTGGCCAGAGGATCGCCATGTACACGTCGCTCAGGTCTCTGAGCTTGCCCTTGCTCGGCAGGAAATACTGCCTGACGAAGTCGAGCTGAGCCAAGGGCGTCATTTTCTTCAAGGCAGCCGTCGACGTCCCCAGCCCTTTCGCCGTGGCGGGCATGAACTGAATGAGTCCGACCGCTCCGCTAAGGGAATTCTGAATGTTGGCGCTGAAGGTTCGAGCGCTTTCGAACGCCATGGCCGCCATGAGGAAATTGGGATCGATGCCAAGCTCGGCAGAGATCTCGATTACTTTACGCTTGAATGCAGCATTCACCTTCTTGCCCCACGCGAGTTCGATGTCCTCGGCGGCTCCAGCGGCGAAGGCCATCGCGAGTCCTTCGAGCTCCGCCTGGGTGAGTTGCCAGTCGCGCCGGTCATCGAACTTTGCCTTCTGCGGTAGGACCGAAACGTGGACGTGCTTGGTGTGCGGGTTCTCTCCGGAATATTTGCGCCACGTCCATGGCCGGACCCCTGAGCTGCAGATTTGCCGGTTCCAGATGATGTATTTCACGCGCGGGTCTCTCGAGGCGACGATCGAGTCGGCGATCTTCTGGGCGTCGCATCCGTTTTTCGGATCGTGGGTGATGTCGCGCGCCGTGACGACGCCGATATTGCCGTCAATGACCCAGGGATTGTGGTCGGATTCGCGGCCCTGATGCCGAGGATCGCCGATTGCGCCGTCGCTCGCCTTGCTTCGCCCCGGGGCCATCTGGTTCACTTGCTCAAGCAGTCGCTGCAGGGATTCAGCGACACGCCATCCCCGGACTTGCCGCATGAGCAAGCCGCCCTTGCGAGCGCCGGTCTGTGCGGCGGCGGCTTCGCTGTCGTCGTAGCGGTTTGGCGTGACCTCGTTCTGGAAGAGAATCTCGATGATGCGGGCTAGCTTGGCTGCGGCAGCGCGGCCGTTTTGGCGGCGACTTGCCTTCTTGCTGCGACTTGCCTTCCTGCTGCGGCTCGGCTGGGCTCGGCTGGGCTTCTTACTGCGCTTGGGCTTCTTGGTGCGGCTCATGGAATTCCTCCCCAGCAGTTCGAATAGGTCGCGTGCGAGACCAGAAAATCTGGACTTCCGAAACGTCCCGGCGCGAGTATAACTGTCAAATACAAGCTACGGTAGTAGTCGAAGAAGGGCATGGTGAGCCTGCTTCGCTCTATGCGCGCGGTTTGGCGGGCTTCTTGCCGAAGGCCTTGCGCAGCTCGTTCTTGGCCTTTTCCAGGCGCACGCGCTCGGCCGCGCTGAGGTTCTTGCCGGCGCGGTTGATGTAGAAGACGAGCATCGACATGGCCGAGCGGAAGGGGTCCGCCTTCCGCCGCGTGCTCGCCTCGGCCGAGCGCTTGAGCGAGGCCGCGATCTTTTTCGGGTCCTTCAGCGTGAATACGCCCTGTTCGAGATCGAGCGCATCGGAGCGCTCGGTTATGTCTTGCGACCAGCGTCTGGTGCCGGCCTTTGTCGTTGCGGTCCTTTTGTTCGCCATGGGTGCGACCAGATGCGCTTTTGGCATCATCTTAACGCCACAACCGCGCTTTAGGTCATGAGCCGGGCAGTGAAGGGAGTAAACCAATGGCCAAGCTCACGCTTTATCACGCCGCACCATCGCGCTCGTCGATCGTCCGCTGGATGCTGGAGGAGCTTGGCGAGCCCTACGACATCCATCTTTTGAGCCTGGCCAAGAGCGAGCAGTCGGCGCCTGGCTATCTTGCCGTCAATCCCATGGGCAAGGTGCCTGCGCTCCGTCACGGCGACGCCGTCATCACCGAGGCGGCCGCCATCTGCACCTATCTCGCCGACGAATTCCCGCACGCGCGGTTGAACATCCCCGTCGGCGATCCACGCCGCGGGTCCTACCTCAAATGGCTATTCTTCGCCCCCGCCTGCATCGAGCCTGCCATCACCGACCGCGCTTTCCCGCGGCAGGAAGAGCCGCGCCGGAGCACGCTCGGCTATGGCGATTTCGATACGGTCATGAACGTGGTGGCGAAGGGGATCGAGCCCGGGCCTTATCTCATGGGCGAGCAGTTCACCGCCGCCGACGTGGTCGTGGGCTCGACGCTGCGCTGGGGCATGATGTTCGATCTCCTGCCGAAGCGGGCGGAGTTCGTGGCCTATGTCGGGCGGCTGGAGCAGCGGCCCGCCTTGCAGCGGGCCACCGCTCTCGATCAGGAGCTCGCCGCGGCCTAGCGGCCGAAGGCTTGCCTGAGCGCCATCTTGGTCTGGTCAAGCTTGGCGCGCTGCTCGACGGAGAGCTTGTCACCGGCACGATTGACGTAGAAGTCGAGCATCGACATGGCGGTGCGATAGGGATCGTCGCTGTGACGCGCCGGATCCTCGGCCGATTTCTTCAAGGCGGCCGCGATCTGCTGGGCAGAGCCATTGGCAAACAGGCCGGGCTCCAGATCGAAGGGGTGATCGTGGGCCGTGACCTCCGCGGACCATTTCTTGGCTGACTTGGCCATGACAGGTCTCCTCTGGTTGGGGGGCACGACGGTTGCAGGAGAAAGTGAGGATCAGGCGAAACAAGCCGATGCAATTTGCCTCAATCTGAGGGCATCGGTGGGGAGGCGAACCCGGACGCGTCCTACCGGCGCGCCACAGGCGGCACTTTCAGAAGAAGCGCGGTGCCGAATCCCCAGGCGCCGTTCACCAGGAGAGCGGCAAGAAAGCGCGGCCACAATTCCGGGATCGGCTCGCCCTTGATCGGCGGCACCACAAAAAAGGCGACGAGCGTGAGCACCACCGAACCCACGAGGACCCAGCCCCCCCAATAGGGGAGGCCGCGCAGATTCTGCAACACCGGCGCAAGGACCGCGCCCCACACCCCGCCCCAGAAGGCTTTGGAGATGACCGACGGCACCCCGTAGGGCGGAATGGGATCGAGCGGCCAAGCCGGACGGTCGGGCGGAATGAGGCCGACCAGGTTGAGGACATACCAAAGACTTTGATGGAAGATCAGCACGGCAAGAAAGCCGGCGATGAAGCCGAGGATCAGCGTCTTCAGAAGCGGCATCGTCGTGCCCCCTTCTCTCCATGGTCTGACGCTTTTGCTTACTGGATTCCCCCTTGGGCGGGAATGACAATGGCGCGCCATGAAGATCATTTCCGGCGGCCAGACCGGCGTCGATCGCGCTGCGCTGGATGCCGCCATCGAGATGGGCGTCCCTTATGCCGGCTGGTGTCCCAAAGGCGGCTGGGCCGAGGATCTGCCGCGCGCGCCTGGGCTCCTCACCCTTTATCATGGCTTGCGGGAGACGCCGCTTGTGTCGCCGAGGCAGCGCACCAAATGGAACATCCGCGACGCCGACCGGCTGATGGTGCTGGTCGACACGGCCGGAGTGAAGGTGTCGCAAGGGACCGAGGCGGCGCGCGATCTTGCCAACCGGCTCGACAAGCCGCACATCGTGCTCGATCTCGATGCGAGCGACGCTCTGGAGCGGGCGCTCGCCTGGCTCGGCCAAGGGGAGCC
This sequence comes from Methyloceanibacter sp., assembly GCA_036397315.1. GTDB lineage: Bacteria > Pseudomonadota > Alphaproteobacteria > Rhizobiales > Methyloligellaceae > Methyloceanibacter. The sequence goes on from DASWJG010000270.1 coordinate 4,484, forward strand.
CGCAACGAGCCTCTGTATCGCCGGCCCGCGTGAAAGCGAGGCGCCCGGCATTTACGCCAAGACGCGGGACTTCCTGCGCGCGTTGTATCGGCGCATTTCGACTTGAATGCTGACCTCGGTCGATACCAAGCCGAAACCGGAAATCGCGGGAGGCCGCTTCGTGCTAGGGTGCGAGGATTAGGCTCTCCGGGATCATCATGGAGGAATGGCCGATGGCCCCTGCAACCAAACCGACACCTGTTTCTGTCGTCGCGTCCAACAAGCTCCCGCGCACCAAGGTGTGGGGCGAAACCGACCAGGCGGTGAGCTGGGCCGGCGCCTTCGCCGTCTATGGCGGACACGGGGCGACCGCGTCCTCGACCATCGTCTACGAGATCGAGCCGGGCAAGCGGCTCGGCTGGCACACCGACGCCACCGAGGAGACGCAATACATCATTGCCGGCACCGGCAAGCTCTATCTGGAGGACGGATCGACCCATCCGGTCGGGCCCGGCAGCGTCTTCGTCCTGCCGACGCCGATGCGCCACGACCTCGAGAACACCGGCAAGGAGACGCTGCGCGCCGTCGCCTTCTTCGCCGCGGCCATGTTTACGCAAGACTTCGACCAGGTGATGCTGCCGCCCAAAAGCCACATCCTCGGCACGCCCAACCGCACCGGATAATGCCCCGGCCGGGAGAACTGAAAATGCTGCGGCGCCTTTCTCGATTTTGCGTGATGGCCATCGCCGTACCGGCAAGTCTCGCAACTGCGCTGGCCCAGTCGCCAAATGGGGTCAAAACGCTCGATCCCCCTGGCGCCATCAAGGCGGAGGGGACCTGGAGTCTCGGCGCCAGGGCAGGGGATTTCGTCTTTGTCGCCGGCATGCAAGGCATCGATCCGGCGACCAACACATTGGTAGAGGATCCTCAAGCCCGAATTCTCCGTGCCTTCCTCAACATCAAGTTGATTGCTGAATCGGAGGGCGCGAGCCTCAAGGATTGCGTGCGGCTGACCGTTTACGTGAGCGACCTGCCCCGCTTCGCGCCGATGGTGGAGAAGGCGCAAGGAGAGCTGTGGGGCGGCCCGCCATATCCACCCCGGACCATGGTCGAGGTGAAGCGCCTGTTCGACGACGACATCGTGGAGATCGACAGCGTCTTCTACGCCCCAGTGAAAAAGTGAGCGAGTCCCGCGCACCCAAAGTTCGAGAATCCCGGTGGCGACTCGTGCTAGATTGGGCGGTCGCTAATGGAGCGAAAACGGGGGGAAACCATGCTGGAAGCACTCATCGTCGCGCTTGTGGTTGGGGGAATTGCCGGCTGGCTCGCCGGCCTGTTGGTGCAAGGAACCGGCTTCGGCCTGGTCGGCGATATCGTCGTCGGCATCCTGGGGGCGCTGATCGCGGGCTTCCTGTTTCCCGCTCTCGGCATCGTGCTGACCCTTGGCGGCGGCCTGATCGGAGCGATTCTCGTCGCCTTTATCGGGGCGGTTATCCTGCTTCTGATCGTCCGGCTGATAAAGCAGCTCACCGCCTAGATCTTCTGATCGCGCTGGACTTTGCCGATCAGAGCCTCGCGCTGCTTCAGAAGAGCCTCGAGTTTCGCCTCCTGATCGGCGATGCGCTCGGCGTTGCGCTCTTCGTCCGCCGCGCCTGAATAGGCCGCGGCCTGCTCCTGGAGCTGGCGGAGATTGTCCTCGACGATCTGGATGCGTTTCTCGATTTCCGCTAGGGCTGCTGGGTCGGTCATGGAGGCCTCAAGCTTGGGAGGAGTTGGAGCTAGCGCATCCCACAATAATCTTGCCGCCGAAGCAAACAGCAAAATGGCGTGCGTCATCGCCTCGCCACCACAAACTCCATCCCTCCCCTTCAAGGGGAGGGATGAAAAAAAACAGGCGGCGCGAGCCTTTCTCCCGCCCTCGGCGCGCTGGTCATGTCGATCCTCGACCGTTGAACCTCTTGCGCCGTCATTGCGTCGAATCCTCCGAGAACAGGCGACAAGCCTATAGGAGGCGGCCATGAACGGCATCGATCTCGTCGAGAAATTAGCTGAGATGCAAAGGCAATATGCCGACGCGCATAGGCCGGTGCGGCCCATCGAACACTACCGCGAACGCCACGCTCGGCGTCACGCTGAGCGGAATTACGACGGCGAAAGGCACGTTTCGCAGTATCAGCCAAGGCACTGAACGCCGCCGCTCCGCGGGCATGACAAACACTTGATTTGTCCCGGCCATCCGCGATTTGCACATTCGGGGCATGATCAAATCTGTTGCGTGGCTCGTTCTGCCAGTCGTGCTGCTTGGCGCCGCCGCGGTCGCGCCCGCGCGCGCCCAATCCGAGTACACCGGCCAGCGCTTTCCCTATCAGGCGTTCGACCGTCTGCCGGCGACACAGATCAAAGTCGGCGGCGCCACGCTCGAGGTGGCATTCGCGCCGGGCGAATTCGCGCTGCCGCGGAACGCGCTTCAAGCCTGGCTCGAGACATCGGCCAAAGCCGTCTCGGTCTATTACGGCAGGTTCCCGGTCGCCTCGGTGCGGGTCCTGATCGTCCCGGCGCCGGGCAGCGGCGTCAAAAAGGACACGTCGTTCGGCACTCGCGGCGCTGCCATACGCCTGAGCGTCGGCAGCGACTCGACCGCGGCCGATCTCCGCCACGACTGGGTCGTGGTCCACGAGATGACCCATCTCGCGCTGCCCGACGTGCCCGACCCGCATCTCTGGCTGGCCGAGGGCATCGCCACCTATGTCGAGCCGATCGCGCGCGTCCAGGCCGGCGATCTGACCGCGGCAAAAATCTGGGGCGACATGGTGCGCGACATGCCCAAGGGCCTGCCGGAGCAGGGCGACCGCGGTCTCGACGGCACGCCGACCTGGGGGCGGACCTATTGGGGTGGGGCGATGTTCTGCCTGCTGGCCGACGTCGAGATCCGCAAACAGACCGGCAACAAGGCCGGCTTGCAGCAGGCGCTACGCGGCATCGTCGAAGCGGGCGGCAATATGGAACAGGTTTGGCCGATCGAGCGCATCTTAAAGATCGGCGACGACGCCACCGGCACCAATGTCCTCGCCGATCTCTACGCGAAGATGGGCGACGAGCCCTATGCGCCCGATCTCGACGCGCTGTGGCGCGACTTAGGCGTTTCCGTGGGCGAGGGCGCGGTGACATTCGACGACAGCGCCCCGCTCGCGCCCATCCGGCGTGCCATCACGGCTGTGCCGGCGGGGTAAGTACGCACAGAGCATTGGCGCTCCACCCCAAGCTGATCCCAGCTGACGTGAATAAAATCACATTTCGTGGCGGCGGCGACACGATCTTGTCCAGAGCGATTTTGAGGAACAGCAGTGCGCGTTGTCGAAAGAATTTGGTACGCCCTTAGCTTGTCAAAGAATACGAGGCCGATAGAGTTTGCACGTCATGTACGCTGCTGGCGGGGAGACGAGTGGCCTCTGCGCCCGCGGGCGTCGTGGTCGAGATCAGGGGCGAATGATTTCGAAATCCCAACGCCTGAACGTTCGCAACCAGCGGAAACAATTCGATCGGGGCCCTTTCCATGTGGGACGACATACTTCTTTACGTCATCATAGGCTTCGTCGCGCAAATGATCGATGGCGCGATCGGCATGGCCTATGGCGTGACGGCCAGCTCGGT
>DASWJG010000271.1:0-11470 GCA_036397315.1 Methyloceanibacter sp.
CGACATTCTCATTGGCACCCACGCGCTGTTCCAGGAGCATATCGTCTTCAAGGATCTCGGCCTCGTCGTCATCGACGAGCAGCACAGATTCGGCGTGCATCAGCGCCTCGCGCTTCAGGCCAAGGGCTCAGGCCTCGGCGCCGAACTCCTGGTGATGACGGCGACGCCCATTCCGCGCACGCTGCTGCTGACGAGCTATGGCGACATGGACGTGTCGCGGCTCGACGAAAAGCCGCCCGGACGGAAGCCGATCGCCACCCGCATTGTGCCGCTCGAGCGGATCGACGAGGTGATCGGCGGCATCGAGCGTGCGCTTCATGCCGGCGCGCAGGCCTATTGGGTCTGCCCCCTCGTCGCCGAGTCCGAGGTCCTCGACATCGCCGCGGCCGAGGCGCGCCACGCCGAGCTCGCCAAGCGGTTCGGCGATAGAGTTGGGCTCGTCCATGGCAGGCTTGCGGGCAAGGACAAGGATCGCGTCATGGCGGCGTTCGCCGCAGGCGCTTTGTCGATCCTGGTCTCGACCACCGTCATCGAGGTGGGTGTCGATGTGCCCAACGCCTCGATCATGATCATCGAGCACGCCGAGCGTTTCGGTCTTGCCCAGCTCCACCAGTTGCGGGGCCGGGTGGGTCGGGGCGCCAAGGAGTCCTCGTGCATCCTGCTCTACCGCCAGCCACTGTCGGAGGCGGCGCGCGAGAGGCTCAATGTGATGCGCCGGACCGAGGATGGCTTTGTCATCGCCGAGGAGGATTTGAAGCTCCGCGGCGGCGGCGAGATGCTCGGCACGCGCCAGAGCGGACTGCCGCTGTTCCGCATTGCCAGCCTGCCTGAGCATCAGGGGTTGCTTGAGGCGGCGCGCGACCAGGCACGGCTCACATTATCGCGCGATCCCGAGCTGAAGGGGCAGGATGCCGAACCGCTGAAACTTCTGCTCTATCTCTTCGAGCGGGACGATGCGATCAAGCTGATGCGGGCGGGTTGACGCCTGAAGCAGCGCCAAGCGTAACGCAGGGTTCGACGCTAGTTGGCGTTGCCGCCGCCGAAGATGCCCCCGAAGAATCCGCCTCGGCCGAATAGAACGGGAGGCCTGCGGGCTTGGACGGGATCAGGCTCGGCGGCCGGTTCGGAATCAGCGACACTAGGAGCGCCCTTCTTGGCCGCTTTTGGCTTCGGGTCGGCCGACGCGGTAGCCGGCTTCCGGTTGTCCGCGCCCGGTTTCGATTGAGACGGTGCTGCGACGGTCGGTGCGCTCGGCGGCGGCGCCGCGAGGGCGGCCTCATCGATCCAGCCGCTCGCGCTGCTCTTCAAGTCCTTGATCTGGACGAAGCCGCCTTCGCGACCGATGACACGGAACGGCCGGCCGGCGGGAAAGCCGTACATGGCCGGGGCGGAGGCCGACGGACTTGCCAACACCGCGACGGGCTTTCTGGCGACGAGGATCATGCCGGCACCCGGCAAGTCCGCCTGCTCAGACTGCTCAACCGTATCGCCTTCCGGCGCGGCCTGCTCAGCCGCATCGCCAGCCTGTCCAGCGGTTTCACTCGGCGCGGGTGCGGCTTCCTGAGTGGCAGGCGCCGTCTCAGGGACCGACTCGGCTGGCTCTGTGGTGGGCGGCGACGCCGCCTCAGGTGCGGACACAGGTGCAGCTATAGGTGCAGGCGCAGGCGCAGGCGCTTCAACCGCAGCCGGCTCGTTCTCCGCCGGCGTTCCGCCGAGGTAGTGACTCGCGCGCAAGCCAATGCCCGCGACAAGCACCAGGCCAGCGATGGCAACGAACGCGATCTTTTTCGTAGAGAACGCGTTCCGCTTGGACAGCGACTTCCGCACGACTTCTAGGTCCATGCCTCAATCATGACATGCCCTGGCTCTTCGATCTACCCGGACGCTTCTTGTTTCAGCTGCGGTAGAGCGAGAAAATGAGAGAGCACCGCCTCTACACGACGGGCTCTTCCTCGGGCACCGGCTTCTTGGCTCTAGCCTCTTCCGCGAGAGTCTTGAGCGCATCCTGCTGGGGGGCCACGAGACCTGCCGAGACTACCATCTTGGCGCCGTCCTCCAGCGCCATGTCGAGCAGGATGACGTCCTTCGCCGGCATGAACATGACAAAGCCAGTGGTCGGGTTCGGCGCGTTCGGCATGAACACGGTCATGAGCGCCTCGCCGTTGCCGAGCTTCTGCTTCACCTCGGCGGGCGGCTCACCGGACACGAACACCAGTGCGTAAAGCCCTTTGCGGGGAAATTCGATGACGCCGACCCGCTTGAAGGAGGTCCCGCTCTTGGAGAAGATCGTCTGGAAGATCTGCTTGAGCAGACGGTAAACGCCGCGCACGACCGGCATGCGGTCGAGCATCATCTCGCCGTAGCTGACGATGGTGCGGCCGAACAGATTGGCCGTCAGCGCGCCGATCACCATCAGACCGAAGATGCCGACGATGAGGCCCACGCCCGGCACATTGAAGGGAAGATAAGTCTCCGGCAGATAGGCTTTGGGGATGAGCGGCTTCATCCAGGCATCGACCAGATTGATGAACCACCATACGACGTAGATGGTGATGGCGACCGGGCCGACGACGATAAGGCCGGTGAGGAAATAGCCGCGCAGCCGCGCGCCGAGATGCGATGAACCGGACTCGTCCTCAGCGGTCGCGATAAGGCTGAGAGTATCTTCGAGCTTTTCGGGTGGGCTGCCGCCCTCCGTGGGGAGGCTCGCCGGCTTCTCTTTGGTCTTCATCGAGCTCTTAAGGTGATAAACAGACGCAATGGCACCCTGACAGGCTAGCGCGTTATGCAGGATTACTGCTCAGCGAGGGAACAATCGACTCCGCTCCGCTTGAGCGCATTGCAGACCTTAAGGCTTTCCGCCTTGTCCGGGAAGGGCCCGATCTTGAGGCTGTAGAAGGTGCCGAAACTGCCGATCTCGACCTTGGCGATTTCCGGCCGGACCCCGGCGAGGTCTTGGTTCTGCGACACCTTTTTCCACAGGGCGTTCGCCTCCTCCTCCGAGCGGCTGGTGGCAAGTTGCAGGCGGTAAGCGCCGCCGGCTGACGGAGACGGCGCCGGTTGCGCCTCCGGCTCCGCGTTAGCGCTGCGGTTGAACAGGCGCGCCCAGCGGCTCTTGCTCTCGCCGCCGCTTGAGCCTGCCGCGGCGTCTTGCGTGTCGGTCGTGGTGGACCAACTTGAGCTCGTGGTTGCGGCAGAAGGCTGGGGCGCGGGCTTGCTTGGCTGAGCGGCAGGCTCTGGTGCAGGGGCTGGCGCTGGCGCTGGAGCAGCGGGCTCCGATGCCGACGAGTCGGTCAGCGACCCGAACCAGCGGGTGAGACGGTTGCCGCCGCTGCTGCTGTCTTGCTGCTGCGCGCCCGCGACTGAGGTGCTCCAGGCACCTGGCGACGCGTTGGCCGTACGGGTGGGCGGCTCCGATTGGGGCGGCGGGGCTTCTCCGGCTGAGATAGTCGTGCTCGATTCGCCCGGGGCTTCGGGGCGCACTTCGGTGGCAAAGGCGGCAATGGCGGCCGCGCCTTCGGGCGCGCCTCCCCCTTCGGCGATGAGATCGTCGACCGCGCGGCTTCCCCCGGCCTTGCGCGCCGCGGCGAGCTCGGCCTCGCCCTCTTTGCTGAGGCCCGCCGCCTGGAAGGCGAGCCCACGATTGACCAGCGCCTTGACCTTGTCCGGCTCGGGAAGCCCAAGCCAGATGGCCGCGCCCAGATCGGCGGCGGCGCGGGCGGGCTCGCCCATCTTGCGATAGGCGATGCCTCGGAGATAAAGGGCCTTGGCGGCATCGCCCGGAGAGGCATTATCGGAATTGATGGTGGCCGAGAGCTGCCGCACCGCAGCGTCGTATTTGCCGGCGGCAAGCGACGCGGCGCCGTTTCTAAGCCCGGTGTCCTGGGCCTGGGCCGGCATAAAGGCGGCGCACAGCGCAAGCAACGCGCCAAAAATGCAGGCGCGCGGAAGGCAGCGCCCGCCGAAAGCAAGACGGCGCGCCCGGAAGACCTTCCGATTATCGGCCATGTCGTTGCTCAATCAGAAAAATCGGGCAAATCCGAGGCTTTATTCTATTCCACGGTCACGGATTTTGCGAGGTTCCGCGGCTGATCCACGTCGGTCCCCATGAATACTGCGGTGTGATAGGCGGTCAGCTGGACCGGCACCGCATAGACCAGCGGCGCGACGAAGCGGTGCACTGGCGGCACGGCGAGATGGGTGGCGATGGCGCAGCCGGTGCTCGCCGCATCGGCATCGCTGATAAGAACGATCTGGCCGCCCCGCGCCGCCACCTCCTGCATATTGGACACGGTCTTGTCGTAGAGGTCGTCGCGCGGGGCAATGACGATGACCGGCATGTTCTCGTCGATCAGCGCGATCGGCCCGTGCTTCAGCTCGCCGGCGGCATAGCCTTCGGCGTGGATGTAGGAGATCTCCTTGAGCTTGAGCGCGCCTTCGAGCGCGATCGGGTAGCTCGACCCGCGCCCGAGATAGAGCACGTCGCGCGCCCTCGACAGACGATGGGCGAGGATCTCATAGGGCCGCTCGTCGCGCAGCATCGTTGCCATGTGGCGCGGGACCTCGCCCAGCGCCTGGACGAGCTCGGCCTCGAGCCCAGGGCCGATGACCCCGCGCGCCTTGCCGGCGGCGATGGCGAGGCAGGCGAGCACGGTCAACTGGCAGGTGAACGCCTTGGTCGAGGCGACGCCGATCTCGGGGCCGGCGAGTGTCGGGAGAACGGCATCGGACTCCCGCGCGATCGAGGACTCGCGTACATTGACGATGGAAAGAATGCGCTGGCCTTGGGAACGGCAATAGCGGAGCGTGGCGAGCGTATCGGCGGTCTCGCCCGATTGCGAGACGAAGAGCGCCGCGCCTCCCTGGTCGAGCGCCGTCTCGCGATAGCGGAACTCAGAGGCGATATCGACATCGACCGGCAGCCTCGCCCAGCGCTCGAACCAGTATTTGGCGACGAGGCAAGCATAGAAGGCGGTGCCGCAGGCCGAGAGCGAGAGCCGCGTGAGGTTGGCGAAATCGAAGGGAAGAGCCGGGATGTCGACACGGTTGGTGGCAAGGTCGACATAGGCCGCGAGCGTGTGGCCGATCACTTCCGGCTGCTCATGGATCTCCTTGGCCATGAAGTGGCGGTGGTTCCCCTTGTCGACCAGAAGAGCCGAGGAGACCGAGCGGGTGACCGGCCGCTCCACCGCCTTGCCGGCGCGGTCGCGGATGGCGACACCTTTGCGCGTCAGCACCGCCCAATCGCCGTCTTCGAGATAGGCGATCGCATCGGTGAAGGGGGCAAGCGCGATCGCATCGGAGCCGACGTACATCTCGCCGTTGCCGTAGCCGATGGCAAGCGGGCTCCCTTGGCGCGCCACGATCAAGAGATCGTTGTAGCCGCGGAAGATGATGGCGAGCGCAAACGCGCCTTGGAGGCGCTTAAGCGTGTTGAATACGGCGCGCACCGGGTCACTGCCGGTTCTGAGCTCGCGGGTGATGAGATGAGCGATGACTTCGGTGTCGGTATCGCTGGTGAACACCGCCCCTTCCGCCGTGAGTTCTTCCTTCAGCTCACGGAAGTTCTCGATGATGCCGTTATGCACCACCGAGACGAGATCGGTCATGTGCGGATGCGCGTTGGCTTCGACCGGCTTGCCGTGGGTCGCCCAGCGCGTGTGGCCGATGCCGGTGTCGCCGTAGAGCGGCGATCTTTTGAGAAGTTCCTCGAGATTGCGCAGCTTGCCTTCGGCGCGCCTGCGGCCAAGCTGGCCATTCTCGACGGTGGCGACGCCAGCGGAATCGTAGCCGCGATATTCAAGGCGCTTCAGCGCGTCGACAAGCTGTTCGGCAACGGGCCCTTTGCCGAGTACGCCAACAATGCCGCACATCGTCCCCTACTCCCTCGTGCCCTGGCTACTAGCTAATTGGCACGGATCTTTGTCGCAACTCACGCTCTATATCCCTTTGTTGCCGCCGCTTTTCGGCTTTCGGCCGTGCCGCTCGCGTACCTTCGCGGCCCAGCCTGGACGCTCCTCCTGGGGGCTGCGGCTGAGCGCCAGCGCATCGGGCGCGACGTCCTTGGAGATGACGCTGCCCGATCCGATATAGGCGCCCTCGCCGATCTTGACCGGCGCCACCAGCGATGAGTTGGAGCCGATAAAGGCGTCGGCCCCGATCTCGGTCCGGTGCTTGTCGAAGCCGTCATAGTTGCAGGTGATGGTGCCGGCGCCGACATTGGCGCGGGGGCCGATGCTGGCGTCGCCGATATAGGTGAGATGGTTGACCTTGGCGCCCTCGCCGATCTCAGCCTGCTTGATCTCGACGAAGTTGCCGATATGCGCACCCTTGGCGAGATTAGCTCCTGGCCGCAGCCGCGCGAAAGGTCCGATCGTCGCGCCTTGCCCGATCCGCGCACCCTCGATGTGAGAGAAGGCCCTGATGGTTACGCCGTCGTCGATGACCACGCGCTCGCCGATCACCACATGGGGCTCGATGACCACGTCCTTGCCGATGCGCGTGTCATGGCTGAGAAAGACCGTCTCGGGCGCAACCAAGGTCGCGCCGTTGGTCATGACCGCGGCGCGGAGACGCCGCTGCATGGCGGCTTCGGCCTCGGCGAGCTCGGTGCGCGAGTTCACGCCAAGAACCTCCTCGGCGTTCGATTTGACCATGCGCGCTTCGAGCCGGTCGCCCCTGGCAAGCGCCACGGCATCGGTGAGGTAGAACTCTCCCTTGGCGTTGTCGTTGCCGATCCGTCCGAGGAGACCGAGCAAGGTCTTGCTCGAGCGGAAAGCCATGATCCCCGAATTGCAGAGGGTGAGCGCGCGCTCCTCGGCGCTCGCGTCCTTCTCTTCGCGAATCCCGGCGAGCCGTCCCCGCTCGTCGAGCAGGAGCCGCCCATAGCCCGTAGGGTTCTCCGCGTCGAAGCCGATCACCACGAGGTCGGCCCCGGCGTCGAACTCGGCGCGGACCTTGTCGAGCGTCTCGGGCCTTAGCAGCGGCGTGTCGCCGTAAAGGATCAGGACCTGACCGTGAAAATCCTCGAAGGCTCGCCGCGCGGCTTTGACCGCGTCGGCAGTGCCGAGTTGCGCAGCCTGGACGAAGACCTCGAGCTTGGGGTCGAGCGCGCGCGCCGCGGCGCCGACCTCCTCCATTCCGGGTCCGACAACGATCGCGGTCCGGTCAAGACCGGCCGCCTTCGCCGTGGTGAGCACGTGAGCGAGCAGAGTCGCGCCGGCGAGCCTGTGCAGCACCTTGGGCCGCTCAGACTTCATCCGCGTGCCTTTGCCCGCGGCAAGGATGATGGCGAGAGCCGAGGTTTCAGTCATGCCGCTTGTATCGCTGCCAATTTGCGCAACAGAGCCCGAGCAAGAAGCGTGCCCCATGACGCCGAACGAGAGGGTGACACTTGAGGCCGTTAATCCTGTGTTTCGAGGGCAATCGCCGAATCGCTGCCCCAAGCTCCTGGAACGGCGACCTGTCTAGTCCAAACCCTGATCGAGGGCCATAACTCTAAAACGGCGAGCGCCACCGCTCTTGAGTCATAGGGGAAATTGACCGGGCTCGCAGAGCGAGTCATCTTCTCTGTACTGGCGGCGCAAATCGCGAGCCAAGCCTTATTGGCGTCGCTTTTGCGCCCGAATTTCTGAACGGGAGGCTTCGAAACCCATGCTCAAGCGTCGCGGGAAGGGCTCACCGAACTGGGCGCGAGGCGTGTTCGCCGCGTTCTGGATCGTGCTTGCCGGCGTTTCGGGCGTCTATCTTTTTAGCGCTTTCACCGACCCCACCCTCGGGGGCCAGTTGGTTCAACTGAACCCGCTCCCGGGAGGCGCCTCGTCCGGGGAGACGACGTCGGCCGTTAGCGGCGGCCAGTCATCGGGGGCGCGCGACCAGGAGCTCGCCGAGATCAAAGCCAGCTTGCGCGAGCTGTCGCAGCAGGTGGCCGAGCTCAGCAGCCGGCTCAGTCCTGCGGAGAAGAGCGCGGACGCTTCTAAGCCGGCGCCGAGCACCCCGCCCGCACCTGAGCCGCCTGCTTCGGTCGCCGCTGCTCCGCCGCCTCCAGAGCCCGCAGAAGACGTGAAGACCCCCGAGCCGAAGCCCGCGCAAGCCGAGGCGCCTAAGCCCGCCGAGACGCCCGCGCCGGAGGCGAAGCCCATCGAGCAAGCCGCAGTCGATGTGAAGCCGCCAGCGCCCCAGGAGACGACGCCGGCGCCGAAGCCATCCGAGCCTCCAGCCGTCGTCGTGTCGCCGCTGGAGGAGCCACCCGCCGAAGAAACGGCTGAGCCAAGCAGCGACGTGTCGGCGCCGACGCCGCCTCCCCCCGCGGCTGAAGAAGCGCAAACTCCGGCTCCATCACCGCCTCCGCCTGCGGCTACGGAAAGCGCAGCCTTGGATCCGGTCGCGCTGCCGCCTGCCGCCAATGACGGCTCGACCCGCTACGGCATCGAGATCGGCATCGTGCCCAAGCAGGACGGTCTCCGACCGCTCTGGCGCGAGTACCTGACCAATCATGCTGCCCTCGTCGCCGGGCTTCAGCCGCGCCGCGTGCTTGCCCCCGACAAGAAGTGGCGGCTGATTGCCGGACCCTTCGCTAGCGCCGCCGAGGCGGGGCAGGCTTGCGCCCTGTTCAAGAAAGCGTCGCGGCCCTGCGAGGCGACGGTCTACGCGGGTGACGGGCTGTAATCACCCACCGAGGAAGAGCCGTCCCATGTCGGGGTCCGCTAGCAGCTCCTTGCCGGGGCCTGCCTTGACCAGGCGGCCGGCCACCAGCACATAGCCCACATCGGCAAATTCTAGGCCCTTGCGGGCGTTCTGCTCGACGAGAACGAGAGTCTTGCCGCCTTCATCGCGCAACTCCCGCATCGTCTCGAAGATCATGTCGATGGCGCGGGGCTCGAGCCCGATCGACGGCTCGTCGATCAACACGACTTCGGGGTCCATGATCAGCGCGCGCGAAATTTCGAGGAGGCGCCGCTCGCCGCCCGACAACACGCGAGCGCGCTCGCGCCGCCGCGCTTTAAGCGCAGGGTAGCGCGCGAGCACCGCCTCGGCAGCCTCCTTCGCTTGCGCGGGACGATCGAGCAGATAGCCGCCCATCAAGAGATTCTCCTCCACCGTCATGTCAGGAAACACCGAGCCTCTCTGCAGCACATAAGCGAGGCGCGCAGCGCGCAGCTTCTCGCTCGGCGGGAGCTTGGTGATGTCGCCGCCGGAAAGGGTGATGCCGCCGGAAAAGATGCGGGCAAAACCGTAGATCGCATTGAGCACCGTCGATTTGCCCGCACCATTCGGACCGACCAGGCAAAGCGAATGGCCGCGGGCGACTCTGAGCGAGATATCCCTCAGCACCTCCATCCTGCCGTAACCGGCATGAAGATGATCGATCGCCAGCAGCGGCGCCGCCTCGGCGAGATGGTCGAGCTCGGCGACGGGGACGCCAGCGTCGCCTGTTTCCAATGAGGGCGCGGGGGCGGCCGCCATCACGCCGCTCCGAGATAGGCGTCGAGCACTTTGGTGTCGCGCTTGATCGTGTGCGGCGGACCATCGGCGAGAAGCCGGCCATGGGCGAGGCAGTAAATGTGCTCCGCCAGCTCCATGATCGCCGGCATGTTGTGCTCGATGACGAGGAGGGTCAGACCGCGCTCCCGATTGGCGGCTTTGAGGCGATCGATCAAGCTCGCGATCAGCACGGGATTGATGCCTGCGGTCGGCTCATCGAGGAGCAGCAACTCAGGATCGTTGACGAGCGCCATGGCGAGTTCGAGCAGCTTCTGCTGACCGAAGGAAAGTTCGCCGGCCAGCAGGTCGCGCCTTCTCGCCAGACCGACAAAATCGAGCAGCTCGGACAGCTTCTCGTCGGCCTCCGGGGGCGCCCGCCGAAACAGGCTCGCGAAGGATGCGCGCCTGATCGCGGACGAGACCAGCATGTTGGCTGCCACGCTCATATGCGGATAGACGCGAGGCTGCTGGAAGGTGCGGATGATGCCCGCCCGCGCGATCTCGCCGGCCAAGAGCTTAGAGATCTCCGACCCCTTGAAGCGGATCGAGCCACTATCGATGGGAAAAACGCCAGTGATGGCGTTGAAGAGCGTGGTCTTGCCCGATCCGTTAGGGCCGATCAGCCCCACAATAGACCCCGGCTCCACGCGCAAGCTCACTTTGTCGTTGGCGCGGATGCCGTCAAAGCTCTTGGTGATCTCGACAAGCTCGAGCATCGCCGTCACGCGCTTTTCTCCTTGGCGGGAACGCTCTCCTCCGAATCCCCTCCCCGCCCGCTCAGGCGGTCGCGGACGAAACCCACGATCCCTGAGGGGAAGAACACGGCGACCGCGACGATCAGCAGCCCGAGCGCGACCCTTTGCCAGCCGAGCAGATAGGTCCAGAACAGTTCCTTGGTGATCTGGAACACCACCGCGCCGACGATGGGCCCGAGCAACGTTCCCTTCCCGCCGAGCAGCGCCATGAGGATCATCCACACGCCGATGGTCGGTCCGGCGAAGGCCGTCTCGGTCGGATCGATGAAGCGCACGAGATTGCCGTAGATGGCGCCGGCGACCCCAAGGAACGCGGCGGCGATCACCCAGGCCGTCACTTTGGCGGCGTGGGTCTTGAGCCCCATCGCCTCGGCCTTGTCCTCATCGTCCCTGATGGCGTTCAGCGCGAGACCGAAGCGGCTCGACAGCAGCCAGGCGAAGGTGAGCGTGCAGGCCACCGCCAGACCGAGCGCGAGATAATAGAGAAGCAGGCCGACATCGCCGAGGCCGGCCGGTGGATTGGGGGTGAGCATGCCCGAGCCCGCCCCGATCCAAGGAATGCCGGCGGCGACCTGGCCGGCGGCAATGCCAAGTCCCAAGGTGCAAATGGCAAAATAGTGTCCGCGCATCGACAGTACGAGCGAGCCGAGAAGCCAGGCGACGCTTGCGCTCGCTACAGCCGCGGCGGGAAGCCCGAGCGCCAGCCCCGTCAGGAACTGGTTCACGTCGAAGACGAATTCCGTGCCGCCGCCCTTGGCCTCGGTGTAGAGGCCGACATCGTAGAACAGCCCGACCTGGACGATGGCGGCGACATACATGCCGAGCCCGACGAACAGCACGTTGCCGAAGGAATTGTAGCCCATTTGCCCGCCGACCAGGTCCCAGGCCAGGGCGAACACGATGAAGAGCAGAAGCTGGGTCGCTTGCGATTGATAGGCCGGGGCGAGAAGCGGCGCGACCACGCCGCAGAGAATGAGCGCCGCAAGAAGAAGGAGCCGCGCCGGGGTGAGTGCGAAAGGAGTGCCCATCGTTGCCTATTTGAGATAACGGCGCTGCGCCTTCAGCCGCCAATTGCGGAACACGAGGACGGCGACGAGAAGGGCAAAGACGAAGGCGATCTGATATTGCGGCCCGAAGAGAAAACCGGCGAAGCTCTCGGCGATGCCGAGGCCGAGCGCCGCCCAGATGACGCCGGCCAAATTGCCGAGCCCCGCCACCACCACGATCATGAA
>DASWJG010000272.1:0-3794 GCA_036397315.1 Methyloceanibacter sp.
CGTGTAGAAGCCGTCGAGATCGTCGAGGCTCACTTTGAGCGCGTCGCCGAGCGACAGGCCTTCGCGCATTTTCCAGCTGAGATAGCCTGCGGCGACCTCGGTGTCGTTCTCGGTCTCGAAGGCGAACCCCTCGCGCTTCAGTACCCGGCGGAGATTGTTGTGGTTCGAGAGCGAGCCGTTATGCACGAGGCACTGATCGCTGCCGGTGGAATAAGGATGCGCGCCGTCAGTGGTCACTGCCGACTCCGTCGCCATGCGGGTATGCCCGATGGCGTGCGTGCCGTGCATGGCGGCAAGGTCGAAGCGCTCGGTTACGTTCTCGGGCCGGCCGACCTCCTTGTAGATCTCCATCCGCCGCCCGCGTCCGACCACTTCGATGTCGGGCATCTCGCGCGCAAGCCACTCCGTGAGCCTGGGCAGCGATCCGTCATCGATGCCGACCACGGCATGGGTATCGTGCAGCATGATATTGGCGCTACTGAAGGCGCGACCGATCCGTTCGGCGGTCTCCTTCATGGTCGCGGCCGACTTGCCGCGGAGCGTCAGCTTGGTCTCGCCGCGCCTTCCCTCGCCATAGACGGCGAAGCCCGCGCTGTCAGGCCCGCGGTCCGACAGTGTGGCGAGCATGCCGGCGGTGAGCCGGCCGAGCTCGGGTTCGAGTGAGGGGTCTTTGATGAACAGTCCGACGATGCCGCACATGCGCCAAAAGCTCCGGTTAATGCGGCCTGCACCATGGCTCGGGGAAAGGGCGCACGTCAACCCACATGAAATAAAGTTTCCTGTGGGGAAATCTCAGCTGCGCGGGTAGATGATGATCGAGAGATAGGTCATGGGCCGCTCGAGTAGCTCCTCGGGCCCGTGCGGCGCGCCGGCGTCGAAGAACAGCGCGTCTCCCGCCGACATTGGATAAAGCTTGTCGGCGTGGCGGTAAATCACTTTCCCCGACAGCATATAGATGAACTCGACGCCGTCGTGCTGGAACAGCACATAAGGCTCGGCGTCCTCGCTGAGCGTGATGAGGTAAGGTTCGACCACGATGTCGCCGGAGAGCGAATGTCCGAGCAGCTCGTAGCGGTGGCCAGACTTCGTTCCCCGCCGTTCGATCAAGACGCCTTGGCTGGCGCGCACATAGGAACAATCGCGGCGCTCCTCGAAATCGGCGAAGAAGCTCGTCATCGGCACGTTGAGCGCGCGGGCGAGCGCCTTCAAGGTCGAGAGCGAGGGCGAGGTGCCGCCATTCTCGATCTTCGACAGCATGCCCGGCGAAAGCCCGGCTTCCGCCGCAAGCTCGGTGGCGGTGAGCTGAAGGCGCTGGCGGAGCAGCTTCACTCTGCGGCCGATCGAGACTTCGAGCTGCAGCTCGCCGGTGGTCGGCGCGTTCGACCCCGTGGCGTAGGCCTGGCCTTCATCGTGCGCCCCGCCATTGCCAGGCGCCGGACGCTTGGAGGCCCCGCGGCGCCGCGCATGGGTCCGCGCCTTCAGCAGCTTGGAAGAAAGCCTCGTGGTCGCCATCCCGCCTCCTTGTTCAGCGGTTCTCGCCTGGATGGCGGTGAACCTAGCATGATCGGGCGAAGCTCGACCACGCTCGCCTTACCCGCTTATCCGCGTGCGGCTCGGCGGCTCGCCGAACGCCCGGGCATAGGCGCGGGCGAACTGGCTCGCCGAGGCGAAGCCGGTGGCAAGCGCCACATCGAGCACGGGGAGCGTGGTCTCGCGTAAGAGCTGGCGCGACCGCTCCAATCTCAGCCAGCGATAATGCTTGTGAATGCCGTGGCCGATATGGCGGTGGAACAGCCGCTCGAGCTGCCTGAGCGAAATACCGGCCTGACGCGCCAGGGCCGCGCGCGGCTGTGGCGTCTCGATGCTCGTCTCCATGGCGCGCAGCGCGAAGAGCAGCTTCTCGTCGGCCACGCCAAGCCGGTAGCGCAGATCCATGCGCTGGGGTCCGAAGCCCTCGCGGATATGGGTGTGCAGAAACCAGTCGCCGACGGCAGCCGCGAGCTGGCGCCCGTGATCGCGCTCGATGATGGCGACCATCATGTCGAGCGCCGAGATGCCGCCCGAGCAGGTGATCCTGTTGCCGTCGATCTCGAACAGAGACGGCACCACGGCGACATCGGGAAAGGCCTCGCGGAAGGCCGGCAAATGCTCCCAATGGAGCGTGGCCCGGCGCTCATCGAGCAGACCTGCCTTGGCGAGGACATAAGGTCCCCCCGAGATGCCGCCGATGGTGACGCCTTTGCGGGCAAGCCGCCTAAGCCAGGCGAATACGGTCCGGTCGTCGAAGATCGCCGGATTGCCGCCGGCGCAGACGAAGACCATGTCGGCCTCGCGCTCGGTGCTGGTGCCGCAATCGGGGATGATGGCGACGCCGTTCGAAGCCAAGACCGGCTTGCCGCCGGGGGCTGCGTGCCACCAGCGGTAAAGCTCCTGGCCTGAGAGAAGGTTTGCCGCGCGCAACGGCTCGATTGCCGCGGCGTAGGACATCAGCGCGAAACCCGGCACGAGCAGAAAGCCCACGGTCTGCGGGGCTCCTGGCGCCAGGGGATGAGAGACCTTGGCTCCCGCGCGCTCCGAGGCTTGCCTTCTCTGCATGTCGCAAAATGTCAAGCAAGCGGCGTGAAATGTCAATCGAGGCTGGCGCGGCGGCGCAAGATGGTCACCATGCGCTATTCACTCGCGAGCCTGCTCGCCAATGCGGTCACCGGCAACCGCTACTGGAAGCCGATCTGGCGCGAGCCCGAGCCCAAGCCCTCTTACGACGTGGTGATCGTCGGCGGCGGCGGGCATGGGCTCGCCACCGCGCATTATCTCGCCAAGGAGCACGGCATCACCAATGTCGCCGTGGTGGAGAAGTCCTACCTCGGCTCGGGCAATGTCGGGCGCAACACCACCATCGTTCGCTCCAACTATCTGCTCCCCGGCAATCTCCCCTTCTACGAATGGTCGATGAAGCTGTGGGAGGGGCTCGAGCAGGATCTCAACTACAACACCATGGTGAGCCAGCGCGGCGTGCTGAACGTGTTCCATTCGGACCCGCAGCGCGACGCTTATGCGCGGCGCGGCAACGCCATGCGGCTCAACGGCGTCGATGCCGAGCTGCTCGACCGCGAGCAGGTGCGGGCGCTGGTGCCCTTCGTCGATTTTGACAATGCGCGCTTTCCCATCCGCGGCGGATTATTGCAGCCGCGCGGCGGGACGGTGCGCCACGACGCGGTCGCCTGGGGCTATGCCCGCGCCGCCGACAGCCGCGGCGTCGACATCATCCAGAATTGCGCCGCGACCGGCTTCCGCATCGAGAACGGCCGCATCCTCGGCGTCGAGACCGAGAAGGGCTTTATCGGCGCGAAGAAAGTGGCGCTGACCTGCGCCGGTAATTCCACGCGCGTTGCCTCCATGGCGGGGCTCAGGCTTCCCATCGAGAGTCATTCGGTGCAGGCCTTCGTCACCGAAGGCGTGAAGCCACTGATCGATGTGGTGATGACCTTCGGCGCCGGGCATTTCTATGTCAGCCAGTCGGACAAAGGCGGGCTGGTGTTCGGCGGCGATATCGAGGGCTACAATTCCTACGCCCAGCGCGGCAATCTGCCGGTGATCGAGGATGTGTGCGAAGGCGGCATGGCGCTCATGCCGGTGATCGGGCGCTTGCGCATCCTGCGTTCCTGGGGCGGCCTCCTCGACATGACCATGGACGGCTCGCCGATCATCGATTTGACCCCCATCCAAGGCCTCTATCTCAATGCCGGCTGGTGCTATGGCGGGTTCAAGGCGACGCCGGCCTCCGGCTTCTGCTT
>DASWJG010000273.1:0-1609 GCA_036397315.1 Methyloceanibacter sp.
GGAAGCGCGGCAAGGGTCGCGGCCAGCATCTCATGTGCCGTCTCGACCTTCACCACGGTGACGCCTGGCGGATCTGGAAGCACCACAGGACCGCTCACCAAGGTCACCTCGGCGCCGAGCGCGGCGGCGGCGCGCGCCAAGGCATGGCCTTGCTTGCCGGAGGAGCGGTTGGCGATATAGCGCACCGGGTCGATCGGCTCTTGTGTGGGACCCGAGGTGATCAGCACGTGGCGACCGCGGAGCGATGCGTTGAGGGGCGCGACACGCGGGCTGTTTACTCCAGCGTCGAGCAAGCTCGCGATGGCCTCGAGGATCGCTTGCGGCTCGGCCATGCGGCCGGGTCCATATTCACCGCAGGCCATTTCACCTTCATCAGGACCCACGAAGTGGGTGCCGTCGGCCTGGAGCGTTGCCAGGTTCCGCCTTGTGGCGGGGTGCTGCCACATGCGCACATTCATGGCGGGCGCAGCGAGCACAGGCTTGTCGGTCGCAAGCAGCACGGCTGTGGCGAGGTCGTCGGCCAGCCCATGCGCCATCTTGGCGAGGAGATCGGCGGTCGCCGGCACGACCACGATCAGGTCGGCCTCGCGCGATAGGCGGATATGCCCGATCTCGGCCTCGTCCTTGAGATCGAAGAGATCGGTGAGAGCCTTCTCCTCGGTGAGGACAGAGAGCGAGAGCGGGGTGACGAACTCGGCGCCGCCTTTGGTCACGATCGCGCGCACGGAGGCGCCCCGCTCTTTCAAGCGGCGCACCAGCTCGAGGCTCTTATAGGCAGCGATCCCGCCGCCGACGATCAAAAGGATGCGCTTGCCTTGCACCTGCTTCCTCACGCGTTGTCATGCCCGCGAAGGCGGGCGTCCAGTAGCCACCGACTTTACCAGCAACGTCCTGCGGTGGTTACTGGATTGCCCGATCAAGCCGGGCAATGACAAGAAATAGGGTTAGCGGTCAACACTCAAAAGAGGAGCGCAAGGGCTATGGCGGCAAGGGCAATGGCGCCCACCCAGATGCCGATGCGGCTCACCCGGTTCTCGCGGCCTTGCGCCTCGGCCAGGCGTTCGACGGTGTGGTCGTCGAGCCGGAGGCCCTCCTCGGCCATGGAAGACAAGGCTTCCGCGGTGCGCTCGGCCTGGCCGAGCAGCTTGGGGATGTCGCCCATGAAGCGGCCCACGCTCGCCGCGCCTTCCGCCGCGGCTTCGAATTGGGCGCCGGCGCCGAACTCCTGCTCCATCCACTCCTTCACTACGGGCTCTGACACCACCCACATATTCAGCTCGGGGTCGAGGCTGCGGCCGACGCCTTCGACCACCACCATGGTCTTTTGCAGGAGCAGCAGCTCGGGCCGGGTCTGCATGTCGAACACTTCGGTATATTGAAACAGCTGGCCGAGCAGCTGGGCCATGGAGATCTCGCTGGCCGGCCGGTCCATGATCGGCTCGCCGATGGCGCGCAAGGCTTGCGCGAACTGCGCCACCGAGTGCTTGCGCGGCACGTAGCCGGCCTCGAAATGGACCTCGGCGACGCGGGCGTAGTTGCGGTTGAGGAAGCCGTAGAGGATCTCGGCGAGAAAGCGCCGCTCCTTGAAGCCGAGCCGTCCCATGATGCC
>DASWJG010000274.1:0-2789 GCA_036397315.1 Methyloceanibacter sp.
CTTATAAAGAGAGTGGTTGGTGGAGGGGGTAGGATTCGAACCTACGTAGGCATAGCCAACGGGTTTACAGCCCGTCCCCTTTAGCCACTCGGGCACCCCTCCTTGAGCGAAGATGGATTGACTGGTGATTGTAACCAAGCAAAAACGCCCCGCCGTCGGCCGGCAGGGTCCGCCATGACTGGTTTATGGGTAGCGCTTTAGGCTCTGTCAACTGTAAATCAGGGCCTTAGCGGCAAATTTCCCCGAGCTTCCCGCCGGTTTCGGCCCCACCCCTCAGCTTTCGAGAAAGTCTCTCGTTCCATGCGGCGGCAAAGACCAAGACCCACCAAGCCCGGAAAGCCTGCCTGGCGTGGGATGCCGAGGCACGCGCCCCGCCGCGAAGGCGCCGACCGCGTCATGCTCTTTGGACTGCACGCGGTCGAGGCCGCGCTCGCCAATCCGAAGCGGCCGGTCGTGAAGGTCATCGCCACTGAAAATGCCGCCCACCGGCTCGGCCCGCTCCTCGCCAAGCGCGGCCTGACGCCCGAGCCGGCAAGTCCACGCGATCTCGACCGGCTCTTAGGAGCCGACGCCGTGCATCAGGGTGTGGCGCTCGAAGCGGAGCCCTTGCCGCCGGTCGCGCTGGACGAGGTTGACGCGCGAGGCATTTTGCTCGTGCTCGACCAAGTGACCGACCCACAGAATGTCGGCGCCGCGTTGCGCTCGGCGGCAGCCTTTGGCGCCTCAGGCCTCGTCATGACCGAGCGCCACAGCCCTCCCCTGCACGGCGTGCTTGCCAAGGCTGCCAGCGGCGCGCTCGACATCGTGCCGGTGATCCTCGTCAAGAATCTCGCGCAAGCGCTGGCCCTGCTCGGCGAGCGCGGCGTCTTGCGGGTGGGGCTTGCCGAAGAGGCGGGCGAAACTCTGGAGACTGCCCAGTTGCAGCGCCCGCTGGCGCTCGTCCTAGGCGCCGAGGGCAAGGGCTTGCGGCAGCTCACGCGGGAGCATTGCGACCTGATCTGCCGCATCTCGACGCAAAGCGCTTTTGCCAGCCTCAATATCTCGAATGCGGCCGCCGTCGCGCTGCATTGGGCGAGCCTCAACGCGCGTTAGCAGACGAGGCGCAATCCGCCAGCTTAGTTGCAGAAGCGCCGGCCGAAGGAATCGTACCAGCAGTCTCTCCGCCAGTAGCAGTTTCCGAGTCCGGGGTAACACGCGGTGTAGCCGGGCTGCTTCCAAAAGGCATAGAAGCGCTTCGGAAAATAGACGAAGGCCGTGCCACCGCAGCCTCCCTGGCCGCATGGCGGACCGGCGTACGCGGCAGCGGCACTGACACAGCCTGGCCCGCACGGTGCCGGAAGGGGAGCCGGAGCGGGACGAACGACTAGGCGTCGCAACGGGATCGGATTGGGCGCGGGCACAAGGACAGCGCCACAAGGCGAGCCGACACACTGTGCGTTGGCTCCGTCGACCGCTGTAACGCTAAAGCCGACCGCCAGCGCGAGGACGGCGGCGAGACTCAACACGACTTTCATCTTGCGACTCCACTAGAGACTAACCTCCGCCCCGAATCGTCGGGGAAGGCGGTCAAAAGCTACGCCTTTCAGGTATCGGTAGGGTTAACGCTTGCTTATCGGCCGCGACGTCCTAGGCGCGCAAGCTCACGCGTTCGGCACGGTCTATTTGATATACCGGTCGCGCCTGGCCCCACCCCCGTCGGGATAATGGAAGTAGGGCATGCAGCGGGCGTGGCCATCGAAGGCCGTGGTGTAGGGCCGGTAGAACCACCAGTAATTCCGCGGATAGCAATAGAAGGATCGCGTCTTTTTGAAATGGACGGCGAGGCGCGGGCTCGCGAGCGGAGCCTCGGCCCTAACGATCGCGCCGGCGCGGACCGCCGCAAGCACGCTTGCCGCGCTCGCGGGCTCGGGCTTGAGGGAGGCGAAGAGGCACAAGGCGGCAATGACAGCCAAGCCAAGCCTACAATAGCCCATGCTCAGTCCCCCCTCGAGCAGCCGCCTCGGCAGAACCAAAGTCTAGAAGGCCGATATGTCCGAGGCAAGCCTCCGGCAACCATGCAAGCGCATGGACTGTGTCTTCCACGTCACGCCACTTGACAGCGAAGGGCCGCGGCCCCTCAAGTTGAGCCGAGCAGAGCCGTTCCCGCCCGAGCGCGACCTGGAACGAAGCTCGCCCGATTAGAGTTGCCTATGTCTCGCTACCCCCGACGACCCTCTCCTGGAAGGAACGACTGAAATGTCATCAACCGATAGCGATATCCGCACGGGTGCCGCCAAGCGCGGCGCGGGTGGCCGCGACGCCGATGAACTCGCCAACCAGATCGATGCAATCCGCGCCGACCTTCAGAACCTGACCTCGACCGTTGGCCGCATCGCCAAGGGCCAGGTGAACCGGGCGCAGGACAAGGCGATGGAGACTGCCTATGAGGCGGAGGAAGCCATCAGGCGCAATCCTCTCCAAGCCGTCGCCATCGCCGCTGGCTTAGGATTCCTGTTTGGTGTCTTCACGCGTCGCTAGGCCGAAGCGTCCATGCTCCGCTCGGCGCTCGCGCTGCTCTCATCGCTCCAGATCGGACTCCGCATCAAGGAATCGGTCGAGCGCTCGCTCAGGCAAGCGATCGTCATTGCCGTCGCGGCGATCGTCCTGATCGCCGCCGCGGCTTTCGGCTTGCTCGCGGCCTATCACGCGCTGGTTTTGTCTTACGGCTTCACCCCGACAGAGGCGGCGGCCATCCTTGCCGCCGCGCTTGCTCTGCTCGGGGTTCTTATCCTCGCCACGCTTCCCCTCTT
>DASWJG010000275.1:0-5561 GCA_036397315.1 Methyloceanibacter sp.
AGAAGCTGGGTCAGCGCCAGCGGGTGGCTCTTGGCGCCGTTGGCGATGTCGATGCGACCGACCTGGTCGCGCAGATGCCCCGCCTCCGGGATAAGGTTCCACAGCAGATCCTCGATCCGCTCGGCCCTCTTGTCGGAGATATTGCCGTTAATCTCAAGCACGTCGACGGGCTTGCCGTCCCGGTCGCGGGCAAGCTCAAGGTGGATCCCGGCATTGCTCGATCCGTCGAATAGCGGGGTGAAGTCGGGATGGGGCAAGGTCGGGCGCAAAATGTGGCGAACATCGAGCCTGGTATCGGAGCCGTTGGCGCCCGCTGACCGCTGGAATCTGATGACAATGTCGGCAAACGTGCGCTGCGGATGGATGAAGTTCGGACTGTCGATCTCGCGCCGTTCCAGCTGGGCCATGACCTCCGCCATGGTGTAGCCACGCGTCGTCGTGTCGCGGTGCATCTTCCACTTCACCCTGAGCTCCTCCTCGGGATCGAGATAAATCTTCACGTCGTAGCAGTCGCGCATGGCGCGCGTGGTGTAGCCGAGCAGGCCTTCGGCGATGACGAATTCCTTGGGCCTGACGTATTCGGGTGGCTGAAGCGTGCCGTGCCGGTGATCGTAGACCGGCTTCAGGATCGGCTCGCCGGTGCGCAGGAGGCGCAAGTGCTGCTCGAGGACGTCGACGTAGTTGGCGCGCGGGTCGAGCGCCGACAGACCGGCGGCGGCGCGCTGCGCACGGTCGTAGCGATGGTAATCGTCGGTGCAGATCACCGTGCAGTGCGCCTCGCCCAAAATCTGGGCGACGCCCACCGACAGCGTCGACTTCCCCGACGCAGAATCACCTACGATGCCGAGTATGATCGGATGATCGACTCGTTTCGACATATCGCACTCCAGGCACTCCTCCCAAACCGGGCTTCAAGCGACGTCGCGCGCGGCGATGCTCGCCATGCGCTCGCTCGGCATATAGGTCGTCAAGATCTGCCGCTCGCCGGTTGCTCCCGTTGTCATCATGGTCTGCACCTTATAATGGGACTTGGTCCGCTCGACACCTTCGAGCATGAGACCGGTGGTGATCCCGGTGGCGCAGAAAAACACGTTATTCGACGTGATTATCTCGTCGCGTTCGTACCATTTCGAGGTGTCGATCCCGGCTTCCTTCACCGCCTTCGCCTCGGTCTGAAGCTGGGGATCGAGGCGCGCCAAGAACTCGCCGCCCATGGCCCTGATGGCGCACGCCGACATAACGCCCTCGGGCGTGCCTCCCGTTCCCATCAAGGCATCAATGCCGGAGCCAGGAATGGCGGCCATCAGAGCGCCGGCCACGTCGCCCGCCGGATAGAGCGCGACCCGCGCTCCCGACGCCAGAATTCTGTCGACAAGCTCGCGGTGGCGCGGCTTCTCCAGCACGAAGACGGTGAGATCTGAGACATCCTTGCTAAGAACCTCGGCAAGGATGGAGAGTTTCTTCTCCACGGGCCAGCGCGGATCGATCTTGCCGCGCGCGGGGGCGCTCGCCACGAATTTCTCCATATAGAAGGCGGGGCCCGGGTTCAGCATGGCGCCGCGCGGGGCTACCGCAAGCACGGCAAGCGCATTGGTCTGCCCGCGCACGAGGTAGCTCGTGCCCTCCACCGGATCGACCGCGATGTCGGCCTTGAAGGCCGCGCCCGGGCGGCCGAACCGCTCGCCACGCTGGGGCTGCGGCGCCTCGCCTCGCGTGGCTTCGCCGATCGCCACCACGGCATCGATATCGACGTCGGCCAGCGCGGCCCGCATGGCGTCGAGCGCCGCGCGGCCGGCGTCCTGGCTGTCGCCGCGCCCGATCCAGCTGAAGGCGGCGGTAGCGGCGCGCTCGGTGACGCGGCGGAGGGAAAAGACAAGCTCCGGATTGACCGGACCTGGGGTCTCCATAGTGGCTCCTTACAGGCACTTCCGGCGGGGACTAAGCCGAACGCTATTTGCCATGAGAACAAAGGAAAAGGCCTGACGCACTATATCTTATGGTTCGGCGAGCACCTAGGTTTCAAGGGGTTAGGCAGAGCGAACTTCCTTTTTGATTCAACGGGCACCCCGCCTTGGATCGAGCCCGTCGCGCAAGGCATCGCCAAGCACATTGACCGAGACCAGAAGGCCGATCAGCACCAGGCCCGGAATGACCGTCACCCACCATACGCCGGCGAACATGAGGTCGTAGCCCGACCGGATCAACGTGCCGAGCGAGGGCTTGGTCACCGGCATGCCGAGGCCGAGAAAGGAGAGCGCCGCCTCGGCCATGATGGCGCCCGCCACTTGCGTGGTCGCGACCACGATGAGGGGCGACAGGATATTGGGAAGGATGTGGCGCCACATGATGCCAAGGCTGCTGCCGCCCAGCGCCCGGGCCGCGCGGACATAGTCCTTGACCGCCTCGACTTGAGTGGCAGCCCTGGCCGTGCGGGCGAAATAAGGCCACTCGGCAAGGCCGATGACGACGACGAGGAGCGGCACGGCAAACCGGGTCAAGCTCTCCCCGCCAAGGCCGGCACGGAACAGCGCGAGCGCGATGATGGCGATCATCAGGGTGGAGAGCGAGAGCTGGATGTCGGCGGCGCGGGTCACGATGGTGTCCACCCTCCCCCCGGCATAGCCGGCCAAGAGGCCGAGCGGGACGCCGATCGCCGTTTGGATGGCGACGGCGAGCACGCCAACCACAAGCGAGATGCGCGTGCCATAAAGGATAGCGCTTAAGAGATCGCGGCCTTGCGCGTCCGTGCCGAGCAGAAAGCGGGGGTCGCTTCCCTCGAGCCAGGACGGGGGAAGGCCGGCGTCGATCACATCGAAGCTCGTCAGATCGAACGAGTTCTGCGGCGCAAGCAGCGGCGCAAAAGCCGCCGCCAGCGCGATCGCGCCAAGCACAATCGCGGCAAGCGCCCCCCCTGGGCGCTCTCCGGCAAAAGCTAACAACGCGCGCGGACCGGTTTGCACGCCCTCGGCGCTCATCGCGTCCCTTCGAGGCTGATGCGGGGATCGAGCATGAGGCTGACGATGTCCACGATGGTGTTGGTGATGACGAAGAGGAGGCCGACAAAGACGAGATAGGTGGTGACGAGCGGTATGTCGGCGCGGGTCACCGCTTCGAGGAACAGGAACCCCATGCCCGGCCATTGGAACACCGTCTCGGTCAGAAGCGTGTAGGCGACCAGCGTGCCGGTCTGGAGCCCGCCCACGGCAACGAGCGGGAGCAGCGCATTGCGGAGCGCATGGCTGAGCCACACCCTGAGCGGCGAGGCGCCTTTGGCCCGAGCGGTGCGTACATAATCGTGGCCGAGCTCGTCGAGCATGGCGCCACGCACCAACCGGATGAAGAGCGGCAGCATGATCGAGGAGAGCGTGAGCGCGGGGAGGACGAGGTGCCTGAGTCCGTCGCGTGTCAGTAGCCCCGTCTCCCAAAAGCCCAGGCGCACCGTCTCGCCGCGGCCGAAGGCCGGAAGCCAGCCGAGCCAGACCGCGAAGATGGTGATGAGGAAGATCCCGGTGAGAAAGACCGGGACCGAGATGCCGAGAACGCTCAAGCTCATAATGAGTTTCGCGCCGACCGAGCGCGGGCGGACCGCGCAATAGACTCCCGCCGGCAGGGAGAGCAGCAGCACGATCAGGCTCGCGCCGAGCACAAGCTCGAGGCTCGCCGGAAACTTGGCGAGGATGATTTCGAGCGTCGGCCGCTTGTAGATGGTGGAGGTGCCGAGATCGCCTTTTACCGCGCCGCCGAGATAGCGGGCGAGCTGCACCGGCCAGGGGGCATCGAGCCCAAGCTTGTGGCGAAGCTCCTCGCGCTCGGCTACGGGCACCGCCTCGCCCATGATCTCGCGCAAGGGATCGCCAAGCGCGGCGTGCACGGCAAAGGCGATAATGAGGATGGCCAGCATGACGAGCGCGGCTTGGGTGAGGCGGCGCGCAAAAAAGGTGAACCCCGCCGCAAGCGCCTTCATTCAAGACCTTCGCGTGAGGGCAGGCTCATGCCCTTGGCCGGGTCAGACCATAGGCGATCGCGGCGGCGACCGCAGCCTGCCACGGCACGAAGAGCAGCATGATCTGATCGAGACGTGCGGCGGGATAAAGCAGGAGTCCAAACAGCATCCCTGTGCCGACGATGAGGCCCCAGGCCTCGGGACGCCTGATGGCTTGCGCCGCGATGCCGGCGCCAAAGGCGGTGAGGCCCGCTCCGATCGCGCCGCCGACAAGTCCCGCCAAAACCCACCCTACCACCTCGCGACTCGCCTTGGCGCCTTCGACCGTGCCGAACAGCTCGGAGCTGACAATGGCCGACATCACGTCGTTGGCCGTGTTGACCGCAGCGAGCCAGCCCATCAGCGCAAGCGCCATGGCCAGCAGGCATTTGCCGGGGTCGCGGTTCGCCCAAAGCCACAGCATGATCGCCACCCCAGCCCCAAAGGCAATGCCGGCATGGAGCGGAATCCCCTCGGCGTTGATGAGGATCTGGGGGTCCTCCAGGCGCAGGTCCGGCAAAGGAGAGGGAACGCTCGAGATGAGGCCGGTGAGAACGCCGACGCCGGCCATGATGGCGACGGCCCGGGCCCGCGCGGGCGGCTTTCGGGGCATCGCTGCGCTAGCAATAGATGAGCTCATCCATGACCCCGCGCTGCCCGCTCATGTTAGCAGTATGCTATCCTCGCCGCCACGTCTCAGCATCAGGGAGGGCACTATGCGTGCTTTCATGCTTTTGATTGGCTTCGCCTTGCTTTCTGCCTTGCCCGCAAACCCCTTGTCGGCGGCCGCGCTCGGCGAGACCTGCGACGGCATCGCGGCTATTCAATGCGACGAGGGGCTGTGGTGCGAGCACCCGGCCGGTCAATGCAAGGTCGCCGACGGGGCGGGCGTGTGCATCAAGGCGCCGGAAATCTGCACGCAGAACTACCTTCCCGTCTGCGGCTGCAATGGCAAGACCTACGGCAACGATTGCATGCGCAAGGTCGAGAAGGTCCAACTCGACCACATCGGCGAGTGCGCCAACTAGCTGCCTAGATATTTGCGAGTGAGGACTCGTCAGTTGGCGCTGGCCGACGGTCTCGATTCGACGACCGACTTCATCTGAGCCAGGCCCTTGTCCATGAGGTCGCTCATCATCGTCTTGCCGCCCATCACCAGGCAGAGCGCCTTTTCTATGAAGTTATGATGCGCGGCCACGCTCCAGGTGACGGCCGTCTGGTCGCCTTCCGGTTTGAAGGTGAAGTCGGAGGTGCTGGTGCCCGCGAACGGCTTCACCATGTCGACTCTGGTCTTTACGAGCTCGTTCGGGCGGCTCTCGGTGAGCGTCATCTTACCTTCGCCAACCTCGCTATTGCCGGACCAGGTCATGACCGTGCCCTCGCCCTCGGGCGGACCCTCGAAGGCGACTTTCGCCTTGGGATCGAGCTTCGCCCAAGGCGACCAGGCCTCCCATTTGTGGAAGTCGTTGACCTGGGCAAAGACATCGGCCTGGGGCGCCGCGATCGTGGTGCTCCGATCCATCTGGAACTCGGAGGGCTGCAAGGCGACGACCACGACGAAGATGAGGACGATTGCCGC
>DASWJG010000276.1:0-6251 GCA_036397315.1 Methyloceanibacter sp.
CCCTGATGCAGGATCAGGCGTTACCCGAGGCGACTCATCACGACATGGCCAACGCCATCAGGGCGCTCGCCATGGACGCCGTGCAAAAGGCCGATTCCGGCCATCCCGGTATGCCCATGGGCATGGCCGACGTCGCCACCGTGCTGTTCACGCGCTTCCTGAAGTTCGATGCCGCCCATCCGGATTGGCCCGACCGCGACCGCTTCGTGTTGTCCGCCGGCCACGGCTCGATGCTGCTCTATGCGTTGCTCTATCTCACCGGCACCCCCGAGATGACGGTCGAGGAACTCAAGAATTTCCGTCAGCTTCACTCCCGCACGCCGGGGCACCCGGAATACGGCCATGCGCCGGGCATCGAGACGACCACCGGCCCGCTTGGCCAGGGGCTCGGCAACGCCGTCGGCATGGCGCTCGCCGAGCGGCTGCTCAATGCTCGCCATGGCGATGAGATCGTCAGCCACTACACCTATTGCGTGGTGGGCGACGGCTGTCTCATGGAAGGCCTGAGCCATGAGGCGATCTCGCTCGCCGGCCACCTCAAGCTCGGCCGTCTCATCGTGCTGTTCGACGACAACCAGGTCTCCATCGACGGCCCCACCAGCCTTGCCGTCTCCGACGACCAGATCGAGCGCTTCAGGGCATCGAACTGGCATACCGCCCGCGTCGACGGCCATGATCCGGAAGCGATCGCGCTCGCCATCGAGAATGCGAAATCCGTGACCGACCGGCCGTCGCTGATCGCCTGCCGCACAATCATCGGCTATGGCGCGCCGAGCAAGGCGGGCACGGCCGCGACGCACGGCGCACCGCTTGGGGCAGAGGAGATTGCGGGGGCGCGCGAGAAGCTCCATTGGCGGCATCCTCCCTTCGAGGTGCCGAAGCCGATCCTGGCCAGCTGGCGCGCGGCGGGCGCCCGGCATCGCGCGGCCTACGAGGCTTGGGCCGCGGCCGCGAAGCGGCTCGATGCGTCAGCCCGAGCCGGGCTCACCGATCCTATCGACGACAAGGTGAAAGCGGCGATCGGTGCCGCGATCGTCGCGGTGAAGGGCGACTTCGCCCGCGAAGGCGCCAAGCTTGCGACGCGGCAATCCTCGCAGAAGGTGCTGGAGAAGCTCCTCCCCGTCGTGCCCGGGCTAATCGGCGGCTCAGCCGACCTCACCGGCTCCAACGGCACCTTCACCATCCGGAGCATCCAGATTAAGCCGGGCAATTTCGCGGGCAATTATATTCATTACGGGGTGCGCGAGCATGCCATGGCGGCGGCGATGAACGGGCTCGCGCTGCACGGCGGGATCGTGCCTTATGGCGGCACCTTCCTGGTGTTCACCGATTATTGCCGCCCGTCGATCCGCCTCGCGGCGCTGATGGGCCAGCGCGTGATCTACGTCATGACTCACGATTCGATCGGCCTTGGCGAGGACGGCCCGACCCACCAGCCGGTCGAGCATCTGGCGGCGCTCCGCGCCATGCCCAATCTCAACGTCATGCGGCCGGCCGATGCGATCGAGTGTGCCGAGTGCTGGGAGGTTGCCCTGTTGTCGGCGAAGACGCCGTCGATCCTGGCGCTGACGCGCCAGGGTGTGCCGCTCCTGCGCACCGCGCAAACGGCGGAGAATCTGTCAGCCAAGGGCGCTTATGTGCTGATCGAGCCCAAGGGCAGCCGCGACGTGACCTTGGTCGGCACCGGCTCTGAGGTGGCCTTGGCGGTGCAGGCGGCGAAGGCTCTCGATGGGGAGGGGGTCCGCGCCGCCGTGGTATCCATGCCCTGTTTCGAGCTGTTCGCGGCACAGAACGAGAGCTACCGGAACGCGGTCCTGGGCTCGGCGCCGCGCGTCGGGGTCGAGGCTGCGGTGGCGTTCGGCTGGTCGCAATGGTTGGGGCCGAACAGCGCCTTTGTCGGCATGCGCGGATTCGGCGCTTCAGCGCCGGCGCAAGACCTATATAAGCATTTCGGCATCACGGCGGAGGCGGTTGCGGCCGCCGCGCGTGATCTGATCGGCAAGACGAAGAGGTAAGGGAGAGGATGTCTACTAAGCGCGTCGCCATTAACGGATTTGGCCGGATCGGCCGGCTTACCTTCAGGGCCTTCCTCGAATCCGGCCGCAATGATCTCGACTTCGTTGCCATCAACGATCTCGGCTCGGCCGAGATGAACGCCCATCTGCTCGAGTTCGACAGCGTGCATGGGCGGTTCCGCGGTCGGATCGATGTCGCCGACGGACATCTCAAGACTAACGGCCAGGATGTCGCCGTCTTGTCGGAGGCAACGCCCGAGAAGCTTCCCTGGCGCGACCTCGGCGTCGATATCGTCATGGAATGCACCGGCCGCTTCACCGACCGCGAGGGCGCCGCCAAGCACCTGACCGCCGGCGCCAAGCGCGTGCTTGTCTCCGCGCCGTGCTCCGGCGCCGATCTCACCGTGGTGTTCGGCGTCAATCACGACAAGCTCACCCAGGAGCACCACGTGGTCTCCAACGCCTCCTGCACCACCAATTGTCTCGCCCCGGTGGCGCAGGTGCTGAATGAGGCGATCGGCATCAAGCACGGCTATATGACCACGGTGCACGCCTACACCGGCGACCAGCGGACGGTGGACACCCTGCATAAGGATCCCTACCGAGCGCGCGCCAGTGCCATAAACTTGATCCCCAGCTCGACCGGCGCCGCCAAGGCGGTCGGCCTGGTGCTCCCGGAGCTGAAGGGCAAGCTCGACGGCGCATCGATCAGGGTGCCGGTCCCCAATGTGAGCCTGGTCGATCTCACCTTCCAGGCCATGCGGCCGACCACCGTCAAGGAGATCAACGACGCGATGGCCAAGGCCGCCAGCGGCCAGCTCAAAGGCATCTTGGGCGTGAATGCGAAGCCGCTCGTCTCGACCGACTTCAACCACGATCCGTTGAGCTCGATCTTCGACCTCAACTGCACTCACGTCGTCGACGGCACGTTCTGCCGCGTGGTGGCCTGGTACGACAATGAATGGGGCTTTTCCAACCGCATGTCGGACACGGCCGTCGCCATGGGGCGGCTGATATGAACGAGCTCTCCTCGCCGGTTGCCCCTGGAAAGGGTGCTGCGGGCGGCCTCGACCTCTCCCGTGTCAGGAGCATCGACGGGGTCGATGTGCATGGCAAGCGCGTGCTCGTCCGCGTTGACTTCAACGTGCCGATCGAAGGCGGCGCCGTCGCCGACCCTACCCGCATCACGCGCGTCTTGCCGACCATCGCCAAACTTGCGCGGGAGGGGGCCAAGGTCATCGTGCTCTCCCATTTGGGGCGTCCCAAGGGGGTGATATCGCCCGAGACCTCATTGCGGCCGGTCGCCCAAAAAATGCAGGAGCTGATGCCGGGCACGACGGTCCGCTTCGTCGGCGACTGCATCGGCGAGGAGGCTAGGAAAGGCCTCGCGCCGCTTAAGCCCGGCGAGGTGACTGTGCTTGAGAATGTCCGCTTCTACCCGGGCGAGGAGAAGAACGACCGCAATTTCGCGAAAAGGCTTGCTGCCCACGGCGACCTCTATGTCGACGATGCCTTTTCGTCGGCCCACAGGGCGCATGCCTCGATCGAGGCCATCGCCGACTTCTTGCCGGCCTATGCCGGCCTTCTGATGATGGCCGAGATCACGGCGCTCGGGGAGGCGCTCGAAAATCCTGAGCGGCCGGTCATGGCCATTGTCGGCGGCGCCAAGGTCTCCACCAAGATCGAGGTCCTGACCAATCTCGTGACGCGCATGGACGTTCTCGTCGTTGGCGGCGGCATGGCCAACACCTTTCTCCTCGCCCAAGGGCTCGAGGTCGGCGCCTCGTTCTGCGAGCCCGATTTCGTGGCGACCGCCAAGGACATCATGGCGCGGGCGGAACGGTCGTCCTGCGAAATCGTCTTGCCGTCCGACGTGGTCGTGGCCAAGGCGCTTAGAGAGGGCGTCGATTGGCAAGTGTGCCCGGTCGGAAGGGTGCCTGCCGACGGCATGATCCTCGACTTTGGTCCTGAGAGCGTCGCCGACCTGAAACGGCGGCTCGCTTCAATTCACACCGTGCTGTGGAACGGCCCTCTCGGCGCGTTCGAGACGGCGCCCTTCGGCGAAGCGACCTTCGCCATTGCCCGCGAGGTCGCCCGCCTCACCAAGGACGGCAAGCTTGTGAGCGTTGCCGGCGGCGGCGATACGGTGCGGGCCTTGAACGAGGCCCATGTGGCTGACGACTTCAGCTATGTCTCGACGGCGGGCGGGGCCTTCCTGGAATGGCTCGGAGGCCACGAGCTGCCGGCGGTCCTGGCGCTCGCCAGAAGCGGAGCCCGCGCCTCAAACTAGCCTGAACCACGAAGAATTCGGTCAATTCTCTCCACTTGTCATTCCCGCGAAAGCGGGAATCTAGTAACCATCAATCCGTAGTTACTTGCGAAGACCGGGGTTACTGGATTGCCCGGTCAAGCCGGGCAATGACATAGGTTGGGCCATGGCTAAGGACATCATCATCGCCCCCTCGATCCTCTCGGCTGACTTCGCCAAGCTCGGCGAGGAGGTGCGCGCCATAGATGCGGCGGGCTGCGACTGGATCCATGTCGACGTCATGGATGGGCACTTCGTGCCGAATATCACCATCGGCCCCGACGTGGTGAAGGCGCTCCGCCCGCACTCGAAGAAGCTGTTCGATGTGCATCTGATGATTGCGCCCTGCGATCCGTTCATCGAGGCTTTCGCGAAAGCAGGCTCAGACATCATTACGGTGCATGCAGAGGCGGGACCACACCTCGACCGCTCTCTTCAGCTCATCAGGAGCCTCGGCAAGAAGGCCGGCGTCAGCATTACGCCCTCGACGCCCGAGACGGCGATCGACTATGTGCTGGACAAGGTCGACCTCGTCCTCGTGATGACGGTGAACCCCGGCTTCGGCGGGCAGGCCTTCATTCCTGGCCAACTCGACAAGATCAGGGCCATCCGCAAAGCCATCGGCGCGCGGCCAATCAACCTTGAGGTCGACGGTGGCATCAACGCGGAGACCGTGCCTCTCGTGGTCGAGGCCGGCGCCAATGTCATCGTGGCGGGCTCAGGCGTGTTCAAGGGCGGTGCCTTTAAAGAGAACATCGCCGCCATCAGGGCTGCCGCCTTGCGCGCGCGCGCCGCTGCCGCGTAAGGGGCAGATTGACGCTAAAGTGATGCCCTGGAGGCTTGCGGTTCAACGATTATTCCTCATGGTAAGGAGCGCCCGAAGGGCGCGTCTCGAACCATGAAGCCCCATCCTTCGAGACGGCCGCGTTCCGCAGCCTCCTCAGGATGAGGCGGATATCTGGTCAAGGTGTTTTGAGTCGGTAAGCTATGAACGTCACCTATATCGGCGCGCTGATCGCGGGGCTCTTGAGCTTCCTCTCCCCGTGCGTGCTACCGCTGGTGCCGCCTTATCTCTGCTTCCTCGGCGGCACCACCTTCGATCAGCTCACCGGCGAGGACGAGACGCCGTCCCATGTCTACGCCACCGTCGTGTTGTCCTCCATCGCCTTCGTGCTCGGCTTCACCACCGTTTTCGTCATTCTCGGCGCCACGGCCACTGCCGCAGGCCAGCTTCTCGTGGCGAACCTTCCCTTGCTCAGCAAGATCGCGGGCGTGATCATCATCATTGCCGGCTTGCATTTTCTTGGGCTGATCCATTTGCCCATTCTGCATCGCGAGGCGCGTTATCACGCCGACGCACGCCCTGCCGGCCTCATCGGCGCCTATGTCATCGGCCTCGCCTTCGCCTTCGGCTGGACGCCCTGTATCGGGCCGGTGCTCGGGGCGATCCTGGCCATCGCCGCGGGCGAGGACTCGGTGAGCCAGGGCGTCAGCCTGCTCCTCGTTTATTCCTTGGGGCTCGGCATCCCCTTCATCCTCGCCGCACTTGCCATCAAGCCGTTCATGCGCGCCATGCAGCGTTTCCGGGGTCATTTGGCAGCCGTTGAGAAGGTGCTCGGCGGCTTCCTGGTGTTGACCGGCATCCTGTTTCTCACCAACTCCATGACCTTGATCGCCGCCTGGATGCTCGAGGCCTTTCCAGGGCTTGCGACCATCGGCTGAATCGGCGCGCTCGCATTTCGGAGCCAGCACCGATAATGAGTGGTCATGACCGCCATCGCTCTCACCATCGCCGGCTCGGATTCCTCTGGCGGCGCAGGCATCCAGGCTGACCTCAAAACCTTCTCCGCGCTCGGCGTCTATGGGGCAAGCGTGATCACGGCGCTGACCGCCCAGAACACGGAAGGCGTCGAGGCGGTGCTGGTCGT
>DASWJG010000277.1:0-2839 GCA_036397315.1 Methyloceanibacter sp.
GGGCCCGGATGCATGACGAGCGCGTCCGGCTTGGCGCGGGCGAGTTTGTCGTAGTCGAGGCCAAAGAAGTGGAAATATTCGCGCGTGCTCGGAACCAGGCTCGAGGTCATGCGCTCGCGCTGGAGCCGCAGCATCATGACGATGTCGGCGTCTGCCAAACCCTCGCGCATCGAGGTGTAGACTTCGACCCCCAGTCGCCCGATGCCGGAGGGAAGCAATGTGGAAGGCGCCACCACGCGGACGCGGGCGCCGAGCGCGTTAAGAAGCAGGATGTTGGATCGCGCGACCCGCGAATGCTGGATGTCGCCGCAGATCGCGACGATGAGACCCTCGATGCGCGCTTTATGGCGGCGGATGGTGAGCGCATCCAGCAGCGCCTGCGTCGGGTGCTCGTGGCTGCCGTCGCCGGCATTGATCACCGAGCAGTCGACCTTTTGGGACAAGAGCTCGACCGCGCCCGCCGCATGATGGCGCACCACGAGGAGGTCGGGGCGCATGGCGTTCAAGGTCACCGCTGTATCGATCAAGGTCTCGCCCTTCTGGACCGACGAAGTGCCGACCGACATGTTCATCACGTCGGCGCCAAGCCTCTTGCCGGCAAGCTCGAAGGAGCTTTGGGTCCGGGTCGAAGCCTCGAAGAAGAGATTGATCAGGGTGCGGCCGCGCAGATCGTCGCGTTTCTTGTCGATTTGCCGGCTGAGCTTGGCGGCCTGTTCGGAAAGATCGAGTAGCGCCGTGATTTCGGCGGGCGAAAGGCCTTCGATTCCAAGAAGATGGCGGTGAGGAAAGGAAAGGTCGGAAGCTTCGGCCGCAATGCTCATCAAAGGGACTGTATAAGCCTCACCGCAGGAAGCGGCAAGCTCAAGAAGACTGCCTGTTATGGGTGGGGACAGCATTGCCCGCCGGGATTCCACTGGCGCGCTGCGGTCCATTCCGGTGCTGGTGCGCCCCCTTGCTAGCCTGACCCGCAGGCGGCGAGCCGCTGCCCGAGACATTCAGTCGAGGCTGCCTCGCGCAGGCGGCCTCGTCCTTTCTATCGGGGTTGGGGAGAAGATGGAGAGGCCGCCCTTCGGGCTTGCCAGCGCCCGGAATTTCAATAACTTACGGTTTACGGCTCGCAACGAATCAACGAGACTCGCGCGGCCGGCGCGGAAGCCCGGCATGGAGTCGGTCAGGCGGAGGCTGCGCCATGATGAGCTTACCTTTTCTTCTCTTTGCATGCGGACTTGGCGCGGCCTGGCTCAGGCAGCGCGGGGCGGCGATGGGCTTTTGGGTCGCAGGCCTCGTGGTGCTGCTCGTGCTGTTCCGTGTGCATATGAGCGACGTTCTGAACATCGCACTTTGAGCTGAGGGGGCGAAGAGTGCCGAGCGATCTGTCGAGGCTCCTCAATGCCTTGGGGCTGATTGCCGTCGATACCGTACTGGCACTCGCCTTTATCGATCAGCTCTGGTTTCGCGACCTGCCATGTCCCTTGTGCAACCTGCAACGGGCCGGCTTCACCGCCGCAGGCTTCGGGCTTGCGCTCAATCTTCTCTTCGGCCCGCGACCGAGCCATTATGGCGTGACGATCTTGGGCGCAAGCGTGGGTGCGGCCATCTCCATGCGCCAAACCCTGCTCCACATCGTCCCGGGTACCGGCTCATACGGCAATGCGATCTTTGGGCTGCATCTCTACACCTGGGCGTTCATCGCCTTTGCCCTGATGGTCATCGGCTGCGCCGTTCTTCTGCTGGACGACCGGCAATTCGCGCGCCCCGAGCCTTGGTCTAGCCGCATGAACGTGCTGCCGCTCACGGCATTCGTCGTGTTCGCCGTGCTCGCGGTCGGCAACGTCATCTCGACGCTGCTCATCTGCGGCGCGGGTTTCTGCCCCGACAATCCCACACAATATCTCCTGTTCAACGGAACTCCGGTCTAGCGGCCTAAGCGGTGAGACGGTTCAGCCGGTCGAGCGCGCCTTGCAGGATGTAGGCTGCCGCCATGCGGTCGATCACTTGAGCGCGCCGCTTGCGGGAGGCGCCGGCCTCGATGAGGTGTCGTTCGACGGCGGCGGTCGAAAGCCGCTCGTCCCAGAAGACCATGGGCACCTCGATGCGGGCGGCAAGGTTGCGGGCGAAGGCCCGCGTCGATTGGGCGCGCGGTCCCTCAGAGCCGTCGAGATTGATAGGGAGGCCGATCACCAGCGCGCCGACCTGATGCTCTTCGACCGCCTCCTGAATGACCTTGGCATCTTCGGTGAACTTGGTACGGCGCACTGTGTGGTACGGCGTGGCGATCGAGCGCGTCACGTCCGACAAGGCCAAGCCGATGGTCTTAGTGCCGACATCGAGACCGAGCAGCCGCGCCTCGGCGGCGAGCAGCTTGGGCAGGTCTTCGATGGCGACGAGAGGTGCTACAGTCACGAGAGGCGCATCAAGGGGTGTAACGCATGAAGATCACGTGGTTCGGCCATTCCTGCTTCCGTATCGATACCGGCTCGAGCAGCATCCTGATCGATCCCTTTCTTACCGGCAACGCCACCTTCGAGGAGGCCGACATCCCCCTGCATAAGGCCGCCAAAGGCGTGACCCATGTGGCGCTCACCCACGGCCATGAGGACCACACCGGTGACACCGTGCGCATCTGCAAGGAGACAGGGGCCCAGCTCATCGCCGTGCACGAACTCGCCACCCACATGGCAGCCCATGGGGTGGAGAAAATCGATCCCGGCAACACCGGCGGCACGCTTCATCACGGCGACTTCGACCTCTCCTTCGTCCCGGCTTGGCATTCGGCTTCGAACATCGTGGACGGGCGCCCGGTCTATCTCGGCGCCTGTTGCGGCCTGATCATTGCTCC
>DASWJG010000278.1:0-9358 GCA_036397315.1 Methyloceanibacter sp.
GCGACGGCGATCCGGTGGGTTCGCCGGGCGCGCCAAACCGGCGATCGAGCAGCTGGCCGTCAAGGACAGCCGCGCCGCTCCAAGCTCGATCCTCACCGTGATTACATTCTCGGGCTCGTCGAGGCCACGCCGGACATGACCATCAGCGAGATGCTCGACAAGCTTGCCGCGGAGCGTGATGTGTATGCGGCTCGAGCGACGCTTTGGATCTTCCTCGACCGCTGCGGCCTAACGTTTAAAAAAAGACCGCGCACGCGGCCGAGCAGAACCGCCCGGACATCCTGAAGCGGCGCTGGGACTGGTTTCGAGGCCCAGCTCGATCTCGATCCTGATCGTCTGGTGTTCATCGACGAGACCTGGGCATCAACCAACATGGCCCGGCGTCGTGGCCGCGCTCCAAGAGGCGAGCGGCTCAGGGCCGGCATTCCTTACGGCCATTGGAAGACGACAACCTTCCTGGCTGGGCTGAGGATCACCGGCATGATGGCGCCGATGGTCCTCGACGGGCCGATCAATCGCCTCGCCTTCCAAGCCTATGTGGAGCAGGTGCTGGTGCCCGAACTCAGCCCCGGCGACATCGTGGTGATGGACAATCTGTCCAGCCACAAGGGCCCTGCGGTACGCCAAGCCATCGAAGCAGCAGGGGCTCGTCTGCTCTACCTTCCGCCCTATAGCCCTGACTTCAATCCCATCGAGAACGCCTTTGCCAAACTGAAGGCGCTGCTGCGCAAGGCCGCTGAACCCACCCTCGATGGCCTCTGGGACGCCATTGGCCACATCATCGATCTCTTCACGCCCAACGAATGCGCCAACTACTTTGCTGCAGCTGGATACGAGCCGGATTAAAACGAATCCGCTCTAGCAGTCTGCGGAAAAACCTGGAAGTTGAGCCATTGCTCTCGTTTTTGATGGTCGGTTCCGGCTGTGCGCTTGCTTTTGGCGGCCGCTTTTGATGCTCTGCACGCCCGCTTACCTACGCCGCGACCAATTTCGGGATGCGGATCAGGTTATAGGCGATCAGGTTGAGCAGGAAGTCGGCGGCGACGCTGGCGATGCCGCGATGTTTGGTCTTGCGCATGGTGCCGTGCTGCTTGCCCCAGCCGAAGATGCATTCGGTCATCGCCCGGTGCGATTGCGACATGCCGTAGCCTT
This sequence comes from Methyloceanibacter sp., assembly GCA_036397315.1. Taxonomy (GTDB): domain Bacteria; phylum Pseudomonadota; class Alphaproteobacteria; order Rhizobiales; family Methyloligellaceae; genus Methyloceanibacter. The sequence goes on from DASWJG010000278.1 coordinate 1,153, forward strand.
CGTGCCGCGTGGTGCGGGCGTCGATGGCGCTCCGGCGGCGCTTGCCGGTTGAGGTGATGCTGTCGTTCTGCGTCACATGCGGCGTGACGTTGATGGCGCGCAGCTTGGCCACATGATCGGCGGTGTCATAGGCCTTGTCTTCGCCCACCGTGATGCGGCGGCCGGCCGCTTTGGCTTTGGCCTTGAGCATCGTCTCCGAGGCGCGGCGCTCGGCCGTCCCGTTGGCGAGCGTGACCATGCCGGCCACCGCCAGCCCATGCCGGTTCTCCATGGTGGCGTGTCCCATATAGCAGAGCTTCGCCTCCCGCCCGGCCGCCTTGCGGTAAAGGCGGCAGTGGGGATCGGTCGTGCTCGCATGCGTGTCGTTCTTGCGCTGTTGTCCGTGGAAGTTGGTCCCGCCGCCGGCGTCGCCTGAGCCGTCCTTGGGACGGAAGCTCTTTTGTGACGCCCACGCCTCGATCAGCGTTCCGTCCACCGAAAAATGCTCGTCCGACAACAGCGGCTTGACCTGCGGATGGTTCAGAAGCTTGCTCATGAACTTGGCGAACACCTCGCCGTTCTGCAGCCGATCGCGGTTCTTCGTGAAGGTGGTCGGGTCCCAGACCGGGTCATCGGGCGAAAGCCCCACAAACCAGCGGTACAGAAGGTTGTAGTCCAATTGCTCCATCAGCTGGCGTTCCGACCGAACGCCGTAGAACACTTGCAGCAGCAAGGCGCTCAGCAATTGCTCCGGAGGAATCGAGGGACGGCCTTCGCTCGCATAGAGCTTCGAAAGGCTGCGGTTCAGCTCGCCCAGCACATCGCGCACAAGCTCTCGCACTTTCCTCAGCGGGTGGTTCGCCGGCACCCGTGCTTCCGGCGAGAGGTACGAAAACAGCCTGCCTTGATCCACAAATGCGCCGCGCATCCTCGCCTCCGCCGATTCGTGATAGAAAAACTGAATCAGCAAACTCTCGCTATGGCGAGGGGTTTTTCAGCAAACTGCTAGAAGATCCAGGCGATCATCAGCCAGAAGATCAGGAAAAAAATCAGAAAGCCCAAGATGGTGAAGGGTAGCTCGCCGAAAATGGCGTCGCCGCCCGACACGACCGCCATGACGAGAATGGCGACGAAGGAGACGCCGAACGAGATGAGGGCCGCGTTCTTGAGTCCGAGGCCTGCCGAGAACGGGTCTGAATCGCCGAGCCCAACCAGGTAATAGAGGCCCGCGCCCCCGACCGCGACGAGAAGCAGCAGCGCTATCGCCGCCGCAACGAACAACCTCAGCGCCTCATTGCGATCGTGCCGGTCGCTCGTGCTTGGCATGAGTCGCTCCTGCCGCTCAGTCGTTGTTCGAGCGCATTTTCTGCGCCTTCGTGATCGCCTCCTGGATCACATAGGGGTCGGGCATATCGGCGATTGTGAACTCGGGCTCGTCGCCGGCGGTCGAGATCTGGACGGTCCCCACGCCCAGAATACGATTGATGAACCCTTGCGCGATATTCACCGAGCGGATGTGCTTGAGCGACACCGAGGTCCGGTCCTTGCTCAAGATGCCCCGCTCATACATCAGCTCTTGGTTGGTGACGGTCAGCGCCGTGGCGCGCGTCTTGATGTACCAATAGAGCAGGATGATGATGCCGATGCCGAAAGCGAGGATCAGCAGGACCGAAAGGATGAACCAGAAGGGATGCGCCCGGAACATTGCCGGATGCGCTTCGTAGATCACCTGTCCTGCCATCTTAGGTCCCTCATCCCTCTATTTGCCCCGCGGACCTTAGTCCGGGCCTCGGCGCCTGAAAAGCGGAGATATCCGCGCCCCACGCGCGCATCCCGGCTGGAAAGCTTGGCCGCTAGAGGCTACATAGCGTCTTGCCGAACGAGGAGGCCATGCAGAAATTCACCACGCTGACGGGAATCGCGGCTCACCTGCCCATGATCAATGTCGATACCGACATGATCATCCCCAAGCAGTACCTCAAGACCATCAAGCGCACGGGCCTGAGCAAGGGCCTGTTCGCCGAGCTTCGCTATGACGAAGAGGGCCAGCCCCTTTCCGATTTCGTGTTGCACAAGCCGCCTTACGACAAGGCGACCATCCTCATCGCCGGAGAGAATTTCGGCTGCGGGTCGAGCCGCGAGCACGCGCCCTGGGCGCTGCTCGATTTCGGCATCGTCTGCCTCATCGCGCCGAGCTTCGCCGACATCTTCTACAACAACTGCTTCAAGAACGGCATTCTGCCCATCACTCTGCCGCAAGCGGAGATCGACAAGCTCATCGACGACGCTTCGCGCGGCGCCAACGCGGTTCTCTCCATCGACCTTCCCGCTCAGGAGATCAGAGGGCCGGACGGCGGCGTGATCCATTTCGACATCGATCCCTTCCGCAAGCGCTGCCTGATGGAAGGGCTCGACGATATCGGGCTGACGATGGAGAAGGCCGAGGCGATCGAGGCCTTCGAGCAGTCCGCCCGCGCCGCCCGCCCCTGGGCCTAACGCTCGTTCAGGGCCGGCTATCTGGACCTTCCAAAAAGAACCGCAGCATTTCGCGTGAGGCGTCGGGGCCGTGCGGATCCGTGTAGGAACCGTCCGGGCTGCCGCCGGACCAGGCGTGGCCGCATCCGTGGAGGAGCCATTGCTCGACGACAGCCACCCCGCTTTGGTCTCGAATGACCGAGCGGGTGTATGTCTGCCCGGCAGACGAGCGGGTCTCCGCGCGGTCGATGCTCTCACCAACCTTCGAACCCCCGACTAATCCTGCAGCGTTCGACGGATGCACAATCTTATCCGCGTCGCCGTGGAATACGATGGTCCGCACGCGAGGGGAGTCGTCTCCCACCCCGCGCGACTTCCGTGATCGCCGCCCTCGCGAACCGGCACTGCCACGCATCGCCGCGAAGGCTGAAGGCAGATCGGTCGCCGACCTGTAAGGCAGGCCGGAATGGACGCCAACCGCCGCGTACAAATCAGGATAGGTGGCTGACATGACGGCCGCCATTGCCCCTCCCGCCGATAGGCCCGCTATGAACACGCGGTCTCGGCCCACATCGTAACTGGCCACGATTTTGCTGGTGATTCCCGCAATGATGGAGGGTTCGCCGGCCCCGCGTTTTTGATGCTCGGGCGTGAACCAGTTCCAGCACAAGGATGCGTTTGCGGCTTTGGACTGGCTAGGATAGGCGACGATAAATCCATGCTCCTCGGCGAGATCGTTCATGCGGGTCCCCGCCGCGAAGTCGTCTCCATCCTGCGTGCCGCCATGCAGCATCACCAGGAGCGCGCGTCCGGTCTCCGGGAGGCTACGCGGAATGTAGAGCTTGTAGCCTCGGCTCCCGGCCGCGCAGGCAAACGACCTGCTTAGGAACTGAGCGCCGTCCGGGATGACGACAGTGCTGCGGGCCCTGGGGATTGTCAGCGCACCGAGACTGAAGGGTGAGAGTCCAGTTTCGCCCTGCGTCTGGGCCATCTCGCCCATCCGCCGCGTCCAGTGCGCAACGCTCGGCGGCAACGACAACCCCGACGGAACGTTTGCCTCGCCCTCGGGCACTGTCATCACGTCAGCCTCTATGACCTCCGCCGTGAGATCGATGATAGGTCCTTCGATCGCTCGATCTGTCGCAGCTTGTTGGGTCGGAGGCTCGGACTGCTCTGTGCCGGACAGAATGCTTTGAATGACGCGCGTCGCCTCCATGAGCTTCTGGGCCTGCACCAGTCTCATTGCCGTACGCATGCCGTCTGCAAAATCCATATCCATTTCTTGGATCCTTGAGGTTGTGAAGGCTTGGCGCCGTCAGTTGATGCGATCGGCGAGCGCGGCTTTGATCTCTTTGCTGGCGTGAAGGGCGCCGAGCACGGTGATCGACTCAATGGTCGCCAAAGCGAGCGTGGGCGTCACGTCTGGGGCGAAGCTCGCGAGCCCGAGCACCTTGATGTGAAGCTTTTCACCAGCGGCCTTCATGACCTCCAAATCTGCGCGCGTGTAATGCCTGAGACCAAGCTCGAGCGTGTGCCGCACGATGGATTGTTTGACCTCCTCGCGGTGGGTCGAGAGCTGGTTACGGATCGCCGTGCGAATGAAGTCGGTCCGGTTGGAATAAAAGCCCTCCTGGACCAACAGATCGATGTGACCAAGGTCCACGTAGCCGAGGTTGATCGTGATCTTTTCGGTGTCACCCGCTTTGTCGCGAAGGCGATGAATCTCGGCCGCCATGGCTTCTCCATCCATTCAGATGTTAACTGGATGGTATATGGATGGTTTATGGATGGAATTCAAGTGGCACTGGCCACCGTTCCAGGCGTGTAGACCGAATTGGGAACTGGTGAGGAAAGGGATCGCGCCTATTCGAAAGCTATGGGCGCACTGGTCTGCTCGATCAGGGGCTTGCCGTCGCGCACAATCTTGAGCGCGGCGTGATAGGTGCCCTCGGGCCAGCCGCCGGCCGGGACCCCGCGCTTTCCCGCTTGCAGCAAATAGCTTGCCCTGTCCTCCGCAAGCGTCTCAGTGTTTCGCAGCAGCGGCCTGTTGTCATTCACGAGCGCGACCTCGACCGCGTCGCCTTTCTTGAGGTTGGCCACCAACGCATAGGCAATGCCGGGCGAGTTGAAGCGCGGCACAGGAGGGGCCTCGCCCTTCTCAAGCTCTTCTTGGGCGACCTCGTGGTCGGCGAGCCCGAGCGCTAGCACCTTGGTTTCCTCGGCCGACGCCGCGGCGGCCGTGCCGCAAATCAAGGCCAAAGCAAAGAGCACCCTTGTCAGCATTTCGCACTCCCTTTAGGCAAAGTCGGGCAGGACTTCTTGTCTCTGACGCATGATCTTGTCCGAAAAGTCTGCAACTTTTCGGGATCATGCACTTAGCATAGGAACGGCGCGGACCATGACAACTTATAAGCTTCTACTGCTCCCCGGCGACGGCATCGGCCCCGAGGTGATGGGCGAGGCCGAGCGGATCGTCGCCTGGGTCAACGCCAAAGGCCTTGCCGCGATCGAGACCGAGACCGACCTGGTCGGCGGCTGCGCCTATGACGCCCATGGTCAAGCGATCTCGGAGGCCGCCATGGCACGCGCGCTTGCCGCCGACGCCGTCATGCTCGGCGCGGTCGGCGGGCCGAAATGGGACGGCGTGGCTTACGACCAGCGCCCCGAGGCGGGGCTGCTCCGCTTGCGCAAAGACCTCGAGCTGTTCGCCAATCTTCGCCCCGCCATCTGCTACCAGGCGCTCGCCGACGCCTCCTCGCTCAAGCGCGACCTCATCGACGGCCTCGACATCATGATCGTGCGCGAACTGACCGGCGGGGTCTATTTCGGCAAGCCCAAGGAGATCGTCGAGCTCGGCGCCGGGCAGAAGCGCGCGGTGGATACCCAGGTCTACGACACCTATGAGATCGAGCGCATTGCCGCCGTGGCTTTCGATCTTGCCCGCGAGCGCAAGCGGCTCGTGCATTCCGCCGACAAGCGCAACGTCATGAAGACGGGCGTGTTGTGGAACGAGGTGGTCACCAAGCTGCACAAGGAGCGATATGGCGACGTGACGCTCCACCACATCCTCGCCGATAATTGCGCCATGCAGCTCGTGCGTCAGCCCAAGCAGTTCGACATCATCGTCACCGACAATCTGTTCGGCGATATGCTGTCCGACGAAGCGGCCATGCTCACCGGTTCGCTCGGAATGCTGCCCTCGGCCTCGCTCGGCGCCGCCGACGCGCGCGGGCACCGGCGCGCGCTGTACGAACCGGTACATGGCTCGGCGCCCGACATCGCCGGCAAAGGCGCCGCCAACCCGATCGCCACCATCGCCAGTCTCGCCATGTGTCTCCGTTATTCCTTCTTTCTCGGCGAGACGGCGGACCGGATCGAGCGGGCAATAGCCAAGGTGCTCGATGACGGCTTGCGCACGGCCGACATCAAGCAGGACGGCTGCCGCACCGTCGGCACGCGCGAGATGGGCGAGGCCATCGTCGCGGCGCTCGACCGCGCCGGCTAGAATTTGACCTCAGCGTCGAATTTGAAGGTGACGTCTGACGTCGCCTCTGAAATTCCGAACAAGGCGCCGGCGGCAAATTCCCATTTGGGCTTCCCTTCAAATTCAAGATAGGCCACTGGACCCACGCGATGCTTTTGCTCGTCGAAGGAGCCCGCATGCGAGAGATCCTCAATCTCGCTATAGCCTTCGATGCCCAAGGCGAATTTCTCGCCTAGCTCGTGCTTCAAGCGCCAGTTGACTTTGAGCTCCAGGCTGTCGATTTCGGCTTCGTCGCCAAGCTGTCCGACGAAGAAGGTGTTGATCGTGACCGAGTCGCGGCCGATGACATATTTGGCCAGCGGGCCGAACAGAATCTCGTCCGGCGAATGGTCCTGGAGCGCAAACTCATAGATGGTGCGAAAGGCGAGCCCCAGTCCGTCGCCATGCCGTTCGATGATCTCATACTGGCCGCCGAGCTCGAATTCCCGGGCCTCCAGGCTCTCGCCGATGTCCTGCCTGAAGAAGCCCTCGACGATCAGCTCCCATCGGTCGGTCAGCCCGTGCTTGAACTCGACCTCATGCGATTGCCGGCGCCGCTCCTCCTCGCCCGGTCCCGCATAGACCGCTCCGTGCTCCTCGATTGCGGTCTCGCCTTTCTTCACGTCGGGCGAGCGTACATAGAACTGAGCGAAAGCCGGCGAGCACGCGAACCAGAATATCAATGCGGCGAAACCGACAACGAGCGTCGGCCGCCAAGGCGCAGAGACACGGTTCCCCCAGTCCATGGGCACATCCCCGACCGTTGATGGGACAGCGTAAGCGGTCTGTCACATGAATGTAATGCAAAGTTCTCATTTCAGACCATGAGCTGTGTTCATCAGCCGTCTGCGTAGTTGGTGGGCATGACACAACGATTGATGTGGCGAGCGCTGCTGGACACGCCCTTTCGCCTGGGATCATAGTCCGCGCCTTGGCAAAGCCCGCGTGAGGGGCCTCATGACGCGAACACGAATTCGGCTTGCAGCGTTGCTTGCAGTCCTCTCTCTAGGCCTCAGCCCCTGCTGGGCCGAGGAACCTCTGACCTCCAGCCAAGCGGCAGCGGAGTCGCCGCCGTCACCTCCATCCGCCGATACGCCCTCAGCCTCCGAGAGGGAGCAGGAGCTGACGCAAGAGGAGAAGGAAGAGAAGGAAGCGCGCAAGACCTGCAAGATGAAGATCTGCGACATCATCGCCACCCGCGATCCCGACGGCGAGGACGTGTCGTGCGACATCGTCAAGACCTGGCGCGAGGAGGACATCGCCAAGATGCTCGGCGACAAGATCGGCTGGCCGTGGGGCAAGGCGGTCTGCCAGTCGAAGCTCGAGCTAGCACGCAAGCCGCTCGCTTTGGCGATGAGCGAGGCGCAATATGAGATCGTCATGCCGGCCCAGACGGTGCGCTGCACGCTCGCCCAGAAGACCGAAGGCGAGCCCTATGCCATCGAGGTCACCATGGCGCCGAAGGTGAAATTCGAGAACGGCAAGGCCATCGAGGCCACCATAAATTGGGGCGAGGCCACGGCGCCGATGTTCGTCTATCCGCTGATCTATGCCGGGACCGGGCTCGACAATTCGACTAATGTGCTCGGGCCCGCGGTGGTGCGCATGGTGAACGAGTTCACCACCAAGAAATGCGCCGAGGTAAAGGCTGAAGCGCCTGCGAACAATCCATAAGCATCGCGCGGCGCCAGGGAGTTCGGCTTGATGAGCGTGCCGGAAGGCGCCTTGCCCGCTGCTCCCGGCGCACCGCCGGAGCCGCCGAACAGCAGGCGCACGTCGCAATTGCTGCGGGAATTTCTGGCAGGCGAAACCGAACCACGCGTCACCCTCGGCGCGCTGCGCGATGCCCTTGGCGATCGCGGCTTCGGGGTTCTGTTGTTCATCTTCGCCCTGCCGAATCTGGTGCCGGTCAACATTCCGCTGCTCTCGGCGGTGCTCGGCCTGCCGCTCGTGCTCTTGGCGGCGCAGCTCTCTTATGGACGCCACAAACCGTGGTTTCCCGTCTGGCTGACCGATCAGACCTTCTCACGCCACGGCTTCGCCGCAGTCGTCACCCGCGCGCTTCCCTATCTTGAGCGCGCCGAGCGGCTCTTGCGCCCGCGCCTGACGGTGCTCTTGTCCTGGACCGGCGAACGCCTGATCGGCATCGCCATCCTCATTCTCGCCTTGGTTCTCGCTCTGCCGATCCCTTTCGCCAACTGGCTGCCGGCCTGCGCCATTGCCATCATC
>DASWJG010000279.1:0-9614 GCA_036397315.1 Methyloceanibacter sp.
CAAGGCGCTCACCGAGGGACTGTCCAAGTCCGGCGGCCGCAACAATCTCGGCCGCGTGTCGATGTGGCATCGGGGCGGCGGGCACAAGCGCACCTATCGCAAGGTGGACTTCAAGCGTGGCAAGCTCGGCGTGCCGGCGACTGTCGAGCGGCTCGAATACGATCCCAACCGCACCGCCTTCATCGCGCTCATCAAATATGAGGACGGCGAGCTGTCCTATATCTTGGCGCCGCAGCGGCTCGCGCCGGGCGACACCGTCATCTCCGACGCGAAAGCCGACGTGAAGCCGGGCAACGCCATGCCGCTCGCCAACATGCCGATCGGCACCATCATCCACAATGTCGAGATGAAGCAGGGCAAAGGCGGGCAGATCGCGCGCGCCGCCGGGACCTATGTGCAGCTGGTCGGCCGCGATGCGGGCTACGCGATTCTGAGACTGAATTCCGGCGAGACGCGCATGGTGCCGGCAGAATGCATGGCGACTGTGGGCGCCGTCTCCAATCCCGACAATTCGAACGTCTCGATCGGCAAGGCCGGGCGCATGCGCTGGAAAGGGCGGAAGCCCGTGGTGCGCGGCGTGGCGATGAACCCGGTCGATCATCCGCACGGCGGCGGCGAGGGCCGCACCTCCGGCGGCCGCCACCCGGTGACGCCGTGGGGCAAGTCGACCAAGGGCAAGAAGACGCGCTCCAACAAGGCCAGCGACAAGTTCATCCTGCGCAGCCGTCACCAGAAGAAGAAGGGATAGTTCACGTGGGACGCTCGATCTGGAAAGGCCCGTTCGTCGACGGCTATATGCTCAAGAAGGCGGAGAAGGCGCGCGGCAGCGGCTCGAACGCCGTGATCAAGATTTGGTCGCGCCGCTCGACCATCCTGCCGCAATTCGTCGGGATCACCTTCGGGGTGCATAACGGCCATAAGCACATCCCGGTGCTCGTCACCGAGGACATGATCGGCCACAAGTTCGGAGAGTTTGCGCCGACGCGGACCTTCTACGGCCACGCCGCGGACCGCAAGGCGAAGAGAGTGAAGGCACCGTAATGGGCAAGCCGCAGCGTGAACGGACGTTGAAAGAGAACGAGGCGAGGGCCGTCACGCGGCTCGTGCGCGTGAGCCCGCAAAAGCTCAACCTGCTTGCCCAGCTGATCCGGGGCAAGAAGGTCGATCGCGCGCTCGCCGATCTCACCTTCTCGCGCAAGCGTGTCGCCAAGGACGTGAAGAAGACGCTCGAATCGGCCATCGCCAATGCCGAGAACAATCATGCCCTCGACGTCGACGCGCTGGTCGTGGCCGAGGCCTATGTCGGCAAGAACCTGGTATTGAAGCGGGTCCGCGCCCGCGCCCGTGGCCGCGCCGGCCGCATTGAGAAGCCGTTCGCGCAGATCACCGTCATCCTGCGCCAAGTCGAGGAACCCGCTTAATGGGACAGAAGGTCAATCCGATCGGGCTTAGGCTCGGCGTCAACCGCACTTGGGATTCGCGCTGGTTCGCCTCACGCGGCGAATATGCGCGCCTGCTCCACGAAGACTTGAAGATGCGCGAGCACATTCTTACCTCGCGCAAGCAGGCCGGGATCTCCAAGGTGGTCATCGAGCGCCCGCACAAGAAATGCCGCGTGACGGTGCATACCGCGCGGCCGGGCATTCTCATCGGCAAGAAGGGCGCCGATATCGAGAAGCTGAGGCGCGAGCTCGCGAGCATGACGGACTCTGAGGTGCATCTCAACATCCTCGAAGTGCGCAAGCCCGAAGTCGACGCCACGCTGGTAGCCGAGGGCATCGCGCAGCAGCTCGAGCGCCGGGTGGCCTTCCGCCGCGCCATGAAGCGCGCCGTGCAGTCGGCGATGCGCATGGGCGCGCTCGGCATCCGCATCAATTGCGGCGGCCGGCTCGGCGGGGCCGAGATCGCGCGCATGGAATGGTATCGCGAGGGGCGGGTGCCGTTGCACACGCTGCGCGCCAATATCGATTACGGCACGGCACTTGGCCGCACCGCCTATGGGATCATCGGCGTGAAGGTGTGGATCTTCAAGGGCGAGATCATGGAGCACGATCCCATGGCCCAGGAGACCAGGGCGCTCGAGGCGCAGGAAGGCGGGCGCTCCACCGGGCGCCGCGAACCCGCTCCGGCGCAAGGTTAAGAGTGAGAGACAAGGCTTAAGTCATGCTGCAACCGAAGCGTACGAAGTACCGCAAGGCTCATAAGGGGCGCATCAAGGGCGCCGCCTCGAGCGCGGTCACGCTCAATTTTGGCACCTTCGGGCTGAAGGCCCAGGAACCTGCCCGCATCACGGCGCGGCAGATCGAGGCCGCGCGCCGCGCCATGACGCGGCAGATGAAGCGCTCCGGGAGAGTATGGATCAGGCTCTTCCCCGACGTGCCGGTGTCGAAGAAGCCGACCGAGGTGCGCATGGGCAAGGGCAAGGGCACGCCGGAATTGTGGGTGGCACGGGTGAAGCCCGGGCGCATCATGTTCGAGATCGACGGCGTAACCGAGTCGGTGGCGCGCGAATCGCTGAGGCTTGCCGCGGCCAAGCTCCCCATCAAGACGCGCGTGGTCGCACGCATCGAGGGCAAGTCATGAAGGCCCATCAAGTCCGCAGCCTGACTCCAGATCAACTCGACGACGAGCTGGTCAAGCTGAAGAAGGAGCAGTTTAATCTGCGCTTCCAGGCGGCGTCAGGCCAACTCGAGAACACGGCCCGGGTGAGACAGATCAGACGCGACGTCGCGCGTATCAAGACGATTGCGCGGCAGCAGCCGCAGCCCGTGGGCGCGGTGAAGATCAAGGCTCCAGCAGAGCCGAAGGCGAAGTCCGTGGCCAAGACGAAGGCCAAGACGAAGGCCAAGCCGGCTGCCAAGCCGAAGACGACGAAGACAACGCCGAAGGCGGCCAAGGCCAGAGCCAAGGCGAAGGCAAAGGGTTAGGACGAAACGATGCCGAAACGAGTTCTGCAAGGGGTCGTGGTGAGCGACAAGAACGAGAAGACCGTGGTGGTCCGCGTCGAGCGGCGCTTTACCCATCCTTTGCTGCAGAAGACCGTGCGGCGCAGCAAGAACTATCAGGCCCATGACGAGAAGAACGAGTTCAAGGTTGGCGAGATGGTGTGGATCGAGGAATGCCCCCCGATCTCCAAGCAGAAACGGTGGACGGTGCTGCCGCGCGAGCGGGCGGCGAGTTGACGGCGGGTTGAGAGTTAAGGGCGCGATGCCATGATCCAAATGCAGACCAATCTCGACGTCGCCGATAATTCCGGCGCTCGCCGCGTCCAATGCATCAAGGTGCTCGGCGGTTCGAAGCGGAAATATGCCTCGATCGGCGACACCATCGTAGTGTCGGTCAAGGAGGCGATCCCGCGCGGCCGCGTGAAGAAGGGCCAGGTGATGAAGGCCGTGGTGGTGCGCACCGCCAAGGGCGTGCGCCGGCCCGACGGCTCGATCATCCGTTTCGATCGCAATGCGGCGGTCTTGGTCAATCCGCAAGGCGAGCCGATCGGCACCCGCATTTTCGGCCCGGTGACCCGCGAGCTCAGAGCCAAGAAGCACATGAAGATCGTGTCGCTTGCGCCGGAGGTCCTCTAGATGCCGAAGCTCAAGATCAAGAAGGGCGACCACGTCGTGGTCATCACCGGCAAGGATAAGGGCAAGAAAGGCGAGGTGCTCAAGGTGATGCCTGAGGAGAACCGCGCCATCGTCAAGGGCGTGGCCATGGTGCGGCGGCATCAGCGGCAGACCGCCGCGCAGGATGGCGGCATCATCTCCAAGGAGGCCGCGATCCACATTTCCAATCTCGCGCTCGAGGACCCTAAGGACGGGGCTCCGACGCGCGTCGGGTACAAATTTCTGAAGGACGGGCGCAAGGTCCGCTTTGCCAGGCGCTCGGGAGAAGTCATCGATGGCTGAGAGGACCTATATCCCCCGTCTCAAGCAGCACTATAACGACGTGCTCAGGGACGCGCTGGTCAAGGAGTTCGGCTACGCCAACACGATGCAGGTGCCACGGCTCGACAAGGTGGTGCTGAACATGGGCGTCGGCGAAGGCATCAACGATTCCAAGAAAGTCACCGCCGCCGCCGCCGATCTTGGTCTGATCGCGGGGCAAAAGCCCGTGATCACGAAGGCGCGGAAGTCGATCGCCACCTTCAAGCTGCGCGAGGGCATGCCCATCGGCGCCAAGGTCACCTTGCGCAAGAACCGCATGTACGAGTTCATCGACCGGCTGGTGAACATCGCCTTGCCGCGGGTCCGCGACTTCCGCGGGCTCAACCCGAAAAGTTTCGATGGCCGGGGCAATTACTCGCTCGGGCTGAAGGAGCACATCGTCTTCCCCGAGATTGATTACGACAAGGTCGAGGATGTGCTCGGCATGGACATCATCGTGTGCACGACGGCGCCGACCGACGACGAGGCGCGCGCGTTGCTCGCGGGTTTGAATTTTCCGTTTCGCAGCTAGAGCGAGCCGCATCTGGCGCGACAGGAGGACGTGAATGGCAAAGACGAGCATGATCGAGCGCAACAACAAGCGGAAGCGCCTCGCCAAGAAATACCAGACGCGGCGGACGCGGCTCAAAGCCATCGCCGGAGACCGGTCGCTGCCGGCCGAGGAGCGGTTTGCCGCCAGGCTCAAGCTGGCCGAGCTGCCGCGCAACTCCTCGCCGACGCGCGTCCGCAACCGTTGCGATCTCACGGGGCGCCCCCGCGGCTATTACCGCAAGCTCCGCATGTCGCGCATCGCGCTGCGCGATCTCGGAAGCCAGGGGCTGATCCCCGGCATGGTCAAGTCGAGCTGGTAAGGACGATTGATGAGCATTAACGATCCCCTAGGCGATATGCTGGCCCGCATCCGTAACGCGCAGATGCGGTACAAGGCCAAAGTGACGACGCCTGCCTCGAAGCTCAGAGAGCACGTGCTCGATGTGCTGGCCGAGGAGGGCTATATCCGCGGCTACGCGCGGGTCGACTACGCCGGCGGCAAATCCGAGTTCGAGATCGAGCTGAAATATTTCGACGGCGAGCCGGTGATCAAGGACATCAAGCGGGTGTCGACGCCGGGCCGGCGCGTGTATTCCTCGGTCAAGGATCTGCCGACGGTCGCCAACGGCCTCGGCGTTGCCATACTCTCGACGCCGAAAGGCGTCATGTCGGATTCCCGCGCGCGGACCGAGAATGTCGGCGGCGAGATTCTGTGCAGCATATTCTAACGGAGCCAGTTCGGACGAAGGTTGACCCATGTCGCGTATCGGCAAAAAACCCGTGGCAATTCCGGGCGGCGTGACCGCCGCGGTGAACGGCCAGGAGGTCAAGGTGAAGGGCCCCAAGGGCGAGCTCCAGCACGTGCTCGTCGACGACGTCATTGCGAACCTCGACAACGGCGAGATCGAGATCTCGATGCGCGAGGACACGCAAAGGGCGCGTGCCATGTGGGGCATGTCGCGGACGATGGTCGCCAACCTCATCGCCGGCGTGACGGAAGGCTTCACCAAGAAGCTCGAGATGACCGGCGTGGGCTACCGGGCGTCGGTGCAGGGTCACAACGTGCAGCTGCAGCTTGGCTACAGCCACGACATCATCTTTCCCATCCCGCAAGGCATCCAGGTCGTATGCCCGAAGCCGACCGAGATCGTGGTGACCGGCATCGATAAGCAGAAGGTGGGTCAGGTCGCAGCCGAGATCAGGCGGTTCAGGCCGCCGGAGCCCTATAAGGGCAAGGGCATCAGATATGCGGGCGAGTTCATCCTCCGCAAAGAAGGCAAGAAGAAGTAGCAGGACGATCACGATGGGCGCGTTGAAAGAGAGCTTTATGCGGCGGTCTAACCGGGTGCGCCACACGCTGCGGCGTGCGGCGAACGGGCGTGCACGCCTGTCGGTGTTCCGCTCCTCCAAGCATATCTACGCCCAGGTGATCGACGACCAGGCGGGCAAGACCGTGGCGGCCGCTTCGACCCTCGACAAGGACCTTAAGGGCGCTCTGCCCAAGGGCAGCGACCTGGCGGCGGCCCAGGCCGTGGGCAAGCTCGTCGCCGAGAGGGCGCTGAAAGCGGGCGTCAAAGACGTCGTGTTCGACCGCGGCGGCTACCTCTTTCATGGGCGCGTCAAGGCGCTCGCAGAGGCTGCCCGCGAGGCCGGGCTGAACTTCTAGGACTTCTGGAAAGGAATCGACGTGGCAAGAGGCCAACAAGGACGAGGCCAGCAAGGACGCGATGATCGCGAGCGCGACAGCGAGTTCGTCGACAAGCTCGTGCACATCAATCGCGTGGCCAAGGTGGTCAAGGGCGGCAGACGCTTCGGCTTCGCCGCGCTCGTGGTGGTCGGCGATCAGAAGGGCCGGGTCGGCTTCGGCCATGGCAAGGCGCGCGAGGTGCCGGAAGCCATCCGCAAGGCGACCGAGGCGGCCAAGCGCAACCTGGTCAAGGTTCCGTTGCGCGAGGGCCGCACCTTGCATCACGACGTGACCGGCCATCACGGTGCCGGCCGGGTCGTGCTCCGGGCGGCGCCTCCCGGCACCGGCATCATCGCCGGCGGCCCGATGCGCGCCGTGTTCGAGACCCTCGGCATTCAGGACGTGGTCGCCAAGTCGCTGGGAAGTTCGAATCCTTACAACATGGTGCGCGCCACTTTTGACGCATTGCGTCACGAGGATAGCCCGCGCGGCGTGGCGGCACGCCGCGGCAAGAAGGTGAGCGAAATCGTGTCGCGCCGGAGAGACGGGGCGGGCGATAGCGCCGGACAGGCCGAAGTCTAAGGCGCGAGAGCAAGGTTCAAGAGATGGCCGACACAGGCAAGAAGAAGACGATCGTGGTGGAGCAGATCGGGAGCCCGATCAGGCGCCCCGCCATCCAGCGCGCGACCTTGATCGGGCTCGGCCTCAACAAGATGCACAAGCGGCGGACGCTCATCGACAGCCCGCAAGTGCGCGGCATGGTGGCCAAGATCAGCCATCTCGTGCGTATCGTCGATGAAGAGTCCAAGGCCTAAGGAAGAAACGTCATGCGACTGAATGAGTTGAGCGATCGGCCAGGCGCCACGAAGGCCAAGAAGCGGCTTGGCCGCGGCCCCGGTTCGGGCCTCGGCAAGACCTCCGGGCGCGGCGTCAAGGGTCAGAAGGCTCGCTCCGGCGTGGCCATCAAAGGCTTCGAAGGCGGGCAGATGCCGCTCCACCGGCGGCTGCCCAAGCGCGGCTTCAGCAACATCTTCGCCAAGAAATACAACGAGCTCAATCTCGGCCGCATTCAAGAGGCCGTCGATTCCGGCCGCCTCGATGGCAAGAAGCCGATCACCATCGACGCGCTGAAGGAAGCGGGTTTGATCCGGCGCGCCAAGGACGGCGTGCGTCTGCTTGGCCAGGGCGAGATCAAGGGGAAGCTCGCCTTCGAGGTCACCGGCGCCTCTGCCGGCGCGATCAAGGCCGTTGAGGCCAAAGGCGGCACGGTCACATTGAAATCCATCACCGGCCGGGAAGCCCCCGCCGCCGACAAGATCAAAGCCGATAAGACGGCCGCGAAACGTGCCGCCAAAGCGGCGCCTAAGGGCGGCAAGAAGAAGGCAAAGGCCGAGGCGCAAGAGGCCGAGGGCGGGTCGCCTGAGGCCCAAGGCGAGGCGCCGAAAGCCGCCGCCAAGGCAAAGCCCGAGGCGGGAGCCGAGGCGCCCAAGAAGGTGAAGGCAGAGTCGAAGGACAAGCCGGCCAAGAAGGACAAGTCCGAGTAACGTCGCGGCGGCTCAGTGCCGCCTGACGATCCTCGCTGAGAGAAGAGAGCGCTTCATGGTCTCCGCCGCAGAACAGCTCGTCTCCAACCTCAACTTCGCAGCCTTCGCCAAGGCCGATGAGCTGAAGAAGCGCATCTGGTTCACGCTCGGCGCGCTCCTGATCTATCGGCTCGGCACCTACATCCCGATCCCCGGCATCAATCCCGAAGCGCTCGCCGACGTGTTCCGGCAGCAGCAGTCGGGCATCCTCGGCATGTTCAACATGCTCTCGGGGGGCGCCATCGGGCGCATGGCGATCTTTGCCCTCAACATCATGCCGTATATCTCGGCGTCGATCATCATTCAGCTGCTCACCACCGTCTCGCCGCATCTCGAGCAACTCAAGAAGGAAGGCGAGCAGGGCAGGCGGCAGATCAACCAATACACCCGCTACGGCACGGTGTTCCTTGCCGCGCTGCAGGGCTATGGCATCGCCGTCGGGCTCGAAGGCGCCGGCAATGTGGTGGTCGATCCGGGCTGGTTCTTCCGCATCACCACCGTCATCACGCTCGTCGGCGGCACCGTGTTCCTGATGTGGCTCGGCGAGCAGATCACGGCGCGGGGCATCGGCAACGGCCTGTCGCTGATCATCTTCTCCGGTATCGTCGCGGAGTTGCCGATGGCGCTTGTCGGCACGCTGGAACTCGGCCGCGAGGGCGCCCTGTCGCCGGTGGTGATCGGCGGCGTCGCGGTGATGGCGATCGTGGTCATCGGATTCATCGTCTTTGTCGAACGCGCCCAGCGGCGGCTGGTCATCCAGTATCCGAAGCGCCAGGTCGGCAACCGGATGTTCCAGGGCGAGGCCTCGCACCTGCCGCTGAAGCTGAACACGGCCGGCGTCATTCCGCCGATCTTCGCCTCCTCGCTGCTGCTCCTGCCGGTGACCGTGGCCAACTTTTCGGCGGGCACGGGGCCGGGCTGGCTGACGACGGTGACGGCGCTCCTCGGGCGCGGCCAGCCGCTCTACCTCCTTCTGTACGGCGGCATGATTGCCTTCTTTGCGTTCTTCTACACGGCGATCGTGTTCAATCCGGGCGATACGGCCGATAACCTCAAGAAGCACGGCGGCTTCGTTCCGGGCATCCGGCCGGGCAAGAACACGGCCGACTACATCGATTACGTGCTGACCCGTATCACGGCCGTCGGCGCGGGTTATCTGGTGCTGGTCTGTCTGCTGCCCGAATTCCTGATCAGCGCGACCGGCGTGCCGTTCTATTTCGGCGGAACGTCGCTGCTCATCGTGGTCAGCGTGACGCTCGACACGGTGTCGCAGGTGCAGGGTCACCTCCTCGCCCACCAGTACGAGGGACTGGTCAAGAAATCCAAGCTCAAGGGTCGGGTGCGATGAGACTGGTCCTGCTCGGGCCGCCCGGCGCGGGCAAGGGCACTCAGGCGCAGCGGCTGGTTGAACGGCACGGCATCGTGCAGCTGTCGACCGGCGACCTGCTGCGCGCAGCGGTCGCAGCCGGCACCGCAGTCGGCAAACGCGCCCAGGCGATCATGGATCGGGGCGAACTCGTCCCCGACGACATCATGATCGAAATCATCGCCGACCGGGTCGCCGACGAGAATGCCGCAAAAGGCTTCATCCTGGACGGGTTTCCGCGGACCGTGGCCCAGGCCGAGGCGCTGGAGGCACTGCTCGAGAAGCACGGCATGACGCTCGACGCGGTCATCCAGATCGCCGTCGACGAGGCCGCGCTGCTTGCCCGGATCGACAAGCGAGCCCGGGAAACCGGGGGAGCGCGGGCGGACGATACGCCGGAAACGCTTGGAAAACGGCTCGCCGTCTACCGCCAGCAGACCGCCCCGGTTGCCGATCACTACCGGCGGAAGGGCATGCTTTCGACGGTCGACGGCATGGGGACCATG
>DASWJG010000280.1:0-1680 GCA_036397315.1 Methyloceanibacter sp.
GGCCGAATATCTCGGCTCCCATGTCGACACCATGAAGCGGAAATTCGGCCAGGTCGGCGACGACCGGCTGATCCTGATGGCGTCGCTTCTCGTCACCGACGAATTGTGGGAGCTGAGGCGCCAGATGCAGGAGTTGAAGACATCGCTCGCCGAGGTCCGCCGCGACAGGTCGGTCGCCGACGAATCGACGAAGTCCTTGCAGGCCGACCTCGCCCAGCGGGTCAGCGCCGTGGCGGAGCGGCTGGAAATGCTGAACGAGCGATTCGGGAGCGATGTCCAGATGCCGGTCAGCGCCGCGAAACGGTCCTAAGCTTCGGGCAGTCGCATTAATCCATTTCCCTCGCTATAGTCGAGACGGCAGGCTGCGAGGTGCGTTAGGAGCACAATCCCAGGGCCCTATAAGATCCTAAGGGAGCCGACCCTGGCGGGGACCGTGGTCTCCGTCACTTGGCGCCCACCTACATATGTAGGGAAATCCGGGGTCTACGCTCCGACGGCCATCGCGGCCTTGCCATTATTATTCTAACCCTGCCGCTAACCGTCTCCTCCGCCTTAAGCCAAGGACGCTGGCGGCGCGTGCCGCCATTCTATATTGACGCCTCTGGAATTGGCCCCTGGCGGGCGACGTGGATCGGCGGCCTGTATGCGTATTCTGTTTCTGGGTGACGTGGTCGGCCGATCCGGGCGCGAGGCTGTCATCGAGCGGTTGCCGGCCTTACGCGAGCGTTACGCCCTAGACTTCGTGGTGGTGAACGGGGAGAACGCCGCCGGCGGCTTCGGCATCACCGAACCGATCCTCATCGAGCTGTTCGACGCCGGCGCCGATGTGGTGACGATGGGCAACCATGTCTTCGACCAGCGCGAGGCGCTGGTCTTCATCGAGCGCCAGGACCGTCTGCTCCGGCCCATCA
Source organism: Methyloceanibacter sp. (assembly GCA_036397315.1). Lineage (GTDB taxonomy): Bacteria > Pseudomonadota > Alphaproteobacteria > Rhizobiales > Methyloligellaceae > Methyloceanibacter. The sequence goes on from DASWJG010000280.1 coordinate 912, forward strand.
ATTTTCCTCCTGGCACCCCGGGCAAAGGCGCCGGCCTATTCAAGGCCAAGAACGGCGCCGATGTGCTGGTAATCAACGCGCAAGGGTGCGTGTTCATGGCCGATCTCGACTGCCCCTTCCGCGCCGTGGAACGGGAGCTCGATGCTTGCGGGCTGAAAGCTCGCGCCGACGCCATCCTCATCGACTTCCATGCCGAGGCGACCTCCGAGAAGGAAGCCATGGGTTATTTCGTCGACGGACGCATCAGCGCGTTGATCGGCACGCACACCCATGTGCCGACGGCCGACGAGCAGATCCTCCCCAATGGCACCGCCTATATCAGCGACGCCGGCATGTGCGGGGATTTCGATTCGGTGCTCGGCATGGACAAGGAGGAGCCGCTGCAACGCTTCCTCACCAAGATCCCAAGCGGGCGGTTTGCGCCGTCGCTCGGCGAAGCCACATTGTGCGGGGTGGCCATCGATGTGGACGATCAGACGGGGTTAGCGCGTGCCATCGCGCCGCTCAGACTCGGCGGCAGGCTGTCGCAGACGGAGCCAGCCTTCTGGCACGGTGAAGCTTAAACCGAGGGAAGGCTCGTGCGCGCGCCGTTGACGCCGGACCGGCCATGGGCCAGGAGGCGCTTCAGGCAGAAGATGGCTTCGTCGAGATGCAGCAGCGCGCGATCGGCATCGGCGCTTTCGTCGAACAGCGATAGCCGCGCCTTGGCGACATGATCGGCAGCCTCGGAGCAGAGTTCCGCCAGGGTCAGCGCCGGCATCACCTGGTC
>DASWJG010000281.1:0-3780 GCA_036397315.1 Methyloceanibacter sp.
GACCAGGCAATCAGGCAGGCCTTGCGACTTCAGCTGACCGCACAGCTTGTTGGCGGCCGTCTTGTCGGCAATCGGGCCGATGCGCAGCCGATACCATGTTCCCTTGGCGCCGAGATCGGCCTTCTGCACGATCGGCCGGTAGCTGGCGAGTAGCTTGGGATATTTCTGCTGCATATCGGCGAAGCTCGCCAGCGCGTCGGTCTGGTTCTTCTTCGAGCCGACCTGCACGACATATTTGCTCGGAGCGGTCGCGGCCGGCGTCACCGCGGCGGTCTGCTCGGCAGCAGGCTTGGCGGCGGGTTTGGGCTTAGCCGCCGGCGGCGGCGGGGCTTGCAACGACGCGACCTCTTGCGGCGCAGCCTCGGCGGCTTGCGGCGCAGCAGCAGCCGGAGGAGGCGCAGCGGCAGCGGCGAGTTGGGGATCGGCGGCGGGAGCCTCTGGCGCAGCGGGGGCGGCCGCGGCCTCGGCGGCCGGAGGCTCGGCCATCGAGCCATCGGGACGCACGACCATCGTTTTCACCTTGCGCGGACCGCCGTCAGGCATCGATCCATCGTCCGCAGCCACGGCAATGGGCTCGGCACCACCGACTGCCTGGGTGGTTGGCGGCGTGGCGAGATCGGTGGTCGCGACCGGCGCCGGCATGCCGGCGGTCTCGGTCGAAGGCGGCAGGGCCGGCACGGCGACATTCTCCTGGCGGGGCACAAGGCGCTCGGATTCCGGCTCATCGCCATTCTGCAGCCGGTCGTAAATTAGCTTGTTTTTGTGAGGAAATTCCTTGCCGCCGGGTTGGTCGGGAAGCTCCTTGACGGGCCGGTTGTCGGCCTGGACCAAAGGCGGCTGCCCGTTGCTGAGACCGCCGCCGCTCTGCTTGTAGGCGAACGCCAAAGCTCCACCGAGAGCGATCGCGCCGAGCAGCGCGCTGCCGACCATGAAGGCGCTCCGGCCTCTGAGCGTCATTCCCGTCTTGGCGCGGGCGCCAGGCGCCGGAAGGGCTTGCCCCTCGTCGAGGAAATCCGCGTCGATCCGCTCGCCCTCGTAGAAGTCCTGCGCGGCGCGGCGCATCTGATCATTCGAGCCCAACGAGATCTGGGGCGGCTGATCGTAGAGTGCGTCGAAGGCTTGCAGCTGCCGCCGCGGGTCGCTTTGCGGGACTTGTCCTCCCTGCGCGCCGTAATCGTGAGCGGTGTCGTCGGCGAAGGTCTCGAAGCCCTGATCGGCTTGGCCTTCCGGCCGTCCATAGCCGCCCATGCTGTCTTGGCCGAGATGCTCTTGATGACCGAAGGCGGTAGCGGCCGGGAAGCTCGTGTCGGGGAAACTTGCGTCAAAATTCTGCGGCTCGGGGAAGCTTGCGTCGGCAAAGCTCTGCTTGGCAAAACCCTGATCGGCAAAATTGGCGTCGGCGAAATTTTGATCGAAGCTCGTCTCGGGGAAACTTGCATCCCCCGTAGCGGGTTCGGGGAAGCTCGCATCGGCGAAATTCTGATTGCCATAGGGCTGGCTCGGGAAGCCTTGCGCGCCGTTATAGCTCGAAGCGGGATAAGCCTGGGACCCGGCATGCTCGGCGCTAGGGAAGCTCGGAGCGCGAGTCGGCTGATTGGCGGGGTGATAGGCTTGCGCCAGATCGGCAGCCTGATAGCTCGGCGCTGCGCCGGTATGCGGGTTGGGATAGACCGGTGCCGCTGGCGGCTGGGAGTTCTGGTAGCTCGGCGCCGCCCCCGGATGAGGGCTTTGATAGCTTGGCGCCGCGGCCGGATGAGGACTTGGATAGCTCAGAGGGGACGGCGATTGCGGGCTTGGGTAGCTCAGTCCTGAAGCGGCCTGCTGGCCCGGCTGCATGGGCGCCGGGGGGGTGTAAGGAGCGTAGGCGGGTTGCGGCGGCTCCGGGGCCTGGGGGCGGTGGTCAGGACCGCGGGTCACAGGCGTGTATGTCGGCATCTGTGCAAAAACTGGGCTGCCCCCACCGAAAATCGGGCGCTGCCCGCCTGCCGGCTGACCCGGCCTTCCCCCTCCGTGAGCCATCAAGCTTACCTCGCTCTGCTGAGCATTGAGCGCGTTGTTGCCCCAATTCTGCACATCCGGGGCATGACTCAAACTCTGCCTATTGGTGAATTCTGACTGCGACCCAGGGTTAGGACCGGCCTTACGGCCGTGCCCGTCATCTTGCGTGGACATGATACTTCCCTCGAACCATCCCCCCTGCCCCGGATTGGCTCAATGCAACTCGTGCATGGCATGAACGCCGAGTATCCCCAAACCCGACGCCAGGACGCCCTTCGTGGCGGCCACAAGGGCAATACGAGCCCGCGTTAACTCTCGGTCACTCTCGTAAATAAATCGTAATTGTGGCAAGTCTTTGCCTCTGTTCCAGAGGCCGTGAAAGTCGCCGGCAAGATCATAAAGATAGAAGCCGATGCGGTGCGGCTCGTGGGCCGTGGCGGCGGCCTCGACCAGGCGGGGGAACTGGGCGATGCGGCGGATCAGCGCGACTTCCGCCTCGTCGGTCAGCCGACCTAGATCGCTCACAGCCAAACTCCCCTCCTCAGGATCGAGATCCGGGAAGGCTTCCCGAAGGTTACGCAGAACGGAACTCGCCCGTGCGTGGGCGTACTGAACATAGAAGACCGGGTTGTCCCGCGACTGCTCGGTGACCTTGGCGAAGTCGAAATCGAGCGGCGCGTCGTTCTTCCGGTAGAGCATCATGAAACGAACGGGGCCCGCCCCCACCTCGTCCACGACCTCCCGCAAGGTGACAAAAGTCCCGGCCCGTTTGGACATCTTGACAGGCTCCCCGGCCCTGAACAAGCGCACAAGCTGACAAATCTTGATGTCGAGCTCGGCCTCGCCGTCGGTCAGTGCCGCGACTGCCGCCTTCATGCGCTTGACATGCCCGCTATGGTCGGCGCCGAGCACGTCGATCATGCTCTTAAAGCCGCGTCTGAACTTGTCGCGGTGATAGGCGATATCGCCGGCAAAATAGGCGTAGGAGCCGTCGGACTTCACCAGCGGCCGGTCGATGTCGTCGCCGAACTTGGTCGAGCGGAACAGGAGCTGCTCGCGGTCCTCCCAATCCTCGTCGACCTTGCCCTTGGGCGGCGGCAGCCGTCCGCGATAGATGAGGCCCCGGGCCTTGAGGTCGTTGATGGTCTCGGCCACCTCGTCGCGGGGGCCTTCGCTGAGCGAGCGCTCGGAGAAGAAGACGTCATGGCGGATGCCGAGCGCGCCAAGATCCTTCTCGATCATGGCGATCATGGCCTGAAGCGCCGCGGCGCGCACGATGGGGAGCCACTCGCTCTCCTTCATGGCGAGCAGCGCGTTGCCGTGTTGGTCGGCAAGCTTCGCGCCGACCGGCTTCAGATAGTCGCCGGGATAGAGACCTTCCGGGATCTCGCCGATCTTTTCGCCGAGCGCCTCGCGGTAACGCAAGAATGCCGAGCGGGCGAGCGCATCGACCTGGGCGCCGGCATCGTTGACATAATATTCGCGGGTGACGGCGAAGCCGGTGAAGTCGAGAAGATTGGCGAGCGCATCGCCGAACACCGCTCCACGGCAATGGCCGACATGCATGGGTCCGGTCGGGTTGGCCGAGATATATTCCACGTTCACCGCCTCACCTTTGCCGATCGCGCTACGGCCGTAGGAGCCACCCTGCTCGAGCACCATGCGCAGCACGCTCGGCCAGAAGGCAGAGGCAAGTGTCAGATTGATGAAGCCGGGGCCTGCGATCTCGACCTTGTCGATGTGAGGGTCGGAGGCGATGAGCGGCACGATGCGTTCGGCCAG
>DASWJG010000282.1:0-1899 GCA_036397315.1 Methyloceanibacter sp.
TACCGGCCGATCGTGCAGAAGGCCGATCTCGGCGCCAAGGGAACATGGTATCGGCTGCGCATCGGCCCGATTGCCGACAAGACGGCCGCCAACAAGCTGTGCGGTCAGCTGAAGTCGCAAGGCCTGCCTGATTGCCTGGTCATGGCGCAATAGACGGCGGGATTGGGCGCTTTCCGGCCTTGACCGCGAACCGCGACGCGCGTTAACCCGCGTCGTGGATCTCAAAGCCTTCATTTCAGGCTGTGCGGGCGCGAAGCTCAGCGACGCTGAGCGGCGCTTCTTTGCCGGCTCGCGTCCTTGTGGCCTCATCCTCTTCGCCCGCAATTGCGAGACGCCCGCGCAGTTGCGGACGCTGATCGCCTCGTTCAAGGACGCCGTCGAGAGCGACGAGGTGCTCGTGCTCATCGATCAAGAGGGGGGACGCGTGCAGCGCTTGAAGCCGCCCCATTGGCGCAACATGCCGCCGGCGCGCTGCTACGGGCGTTTCTATGAGATCGATCCCGAAGCGGCGAAGCAGGCTGCCTGCGCGGGCGCGAGACTGACCGCCCAAGAGCTCTACGACCTCGGCATCACCGTCAACACCATGCCTGTGCTCGACGTGCCTGAGAAGGGGGCGCATGAGATCATCGGCGACCGCGCCTATAGCGCTGATCCTGAGATTGTCATTGCGCTAGGACGCGCCGTCATGGAGGGCTGCCTCGCCGGCGGCGTGCTTCCGGTGATCAAGCATGTGCCGGGCCACGGGCGGGCAAAGGCGGACAGCCACCTGGCGCTGCCCAGGATCGATATCTCGGCGCCCGAACTCAGTGCGGTCGATTTCCGCCCCTTCCACGCGCTCCGGGACGCGCCGCTGGCCATGACTGCCCATGTCCTGCTGCCGGCCTTCGACGACCGGCGACCGGCAAGCACCTCGCCCGTTATAATGGGCGAAGTGATTCGTGATCGGATCGGACTGACCGGCTTGGTGATGAGCGACGATCTCGGCATGAAGGCCCTTGGCGGGCCGTTCGCGAAGCGCGCCCGCGGCGTGATCGAAGCGGGCTGCGACGTGGCGCTGCATTGCAGCGGCGACCTTGCCGAGATGATCGAGGTCGGCGACGCGGTGCCCCCGCTCGAAGGCCTCGCCGCCGAGCGCTTCGACCGCGCCCGCGCCGCCCTTCACGAGCCGCGACCCTTCGATGTCGCCGAGGCCATGGCGCTCGTGACGGAGGCTGCGGGCACCCGCGTGGCGAGCCTCGGCGCCGACCCCCCGGTGCGCGCATGAGCGGGATCGAGACCCCAATCAGCGAAGATCCGCATGGGCCTGACCCGATCTCCGATTGGGAGGAGGGCGAAGCGCGGCTGGAGGCGGAGCCGGGCGACAGGCTCGTGGTCGATGTCGAAGGTTTCGAGGGGCCGCTCGACCTTCTGCTTGCGCTTGCCCGTACCCAGAAGGTCGATCTCGCCAAGATCTCGGTGCTCGCGCTCGCCCAGCAATATCTCGACTTCATCGCCGAGGCGCGGCGTCTCAGGCTCGAGATCGCCGCCGACTATCTGGTCATGGCGGCGTGGCTGGCCTTTCTCAAGTCGAAGCTCTTGCTGCCCGCCGAGCCGTCCGAGGAGGGCGAGCCAAGCGGTGCGGAGCTTGCCGCGCTCCTCGCCTTCAGGCTCAAGCGCCTCCATGCGATGCGCGAGGTCTCGGCGCAGCTGATGACGCGCAAGCGGCTCGGCCGCGACGTCTTCGCGCGGGGCTTGCCCCAGCCGATACACATCACAAGGAAGAGCGTGTACGACGCTAATGTCTACGATCTGCTCAAGGCTTATTCCCAGCAGCGCCAGCGTACGGCGACGCTGAGCTTGCGCATGCGGCCGCGCACGGTGTGGTCGCTGAAAGAGGCGCGCGACGAGCTTGAGCGGCTG
>DASWJG010000283.1:0-2106 GCA_036397315.1 Methyloceanibacter sp.
CTGCCGCTGCACCGTGAGCTTGACGCGCTGCGCGAGGCTTCCGCGGGCGATGGGCGCATCGGCACCACCAAGCGCGGCATCGGGCCGGCGTACGAGGACAAGGTCGGCAGGCGCGCCATCAGGGTCATGGACCTCCAGGACCTGCCGTCGCTCAAGCCCAAGATCGAGCGCATCCTCAGCCACCACAATCCGCTCCGCCGCGGTTTGGGTGAGCCGGAGATTTCCGCCGACGAGCTGTGCCGGCAGCTCTCCGAGATCGCGCCCAAGATTCTCCCCTATGTGGACACGGTGTGGGCGCTGCTCGACTCAAAGCGCCGCCAGGGCAAGCGGATTCTGTTCGAGGGTGCGCAAGGGGCGCTGCTCGACATCGACCACGGCACCTATCCCTTCGTCACCTCGTCCAACACCGTGGCGGCCCAGGCCGCGACCGGCTCGGGCATCGGTCCTGGCGCCATCAACTATGTGCTCGGCATCACCAAGGCCTACACCACGCGGGTGGGGGAGGGGCCGTTCCCCACCGAGCTCAAGGATGCGACAGGTAAGCTTCTCGGCGAGCGCGGGGCCGAGTTCGGCACGGTGACGGGCAGGCCGCGCCGCTGCGGCTGGTTCGATGCCTGTCTGGTGCGCCAGACCCGCAAAGTGGCCGGCATCAACGGTATCGCTCTGACCAAGCTCGACGTGCTCGACCAGCTGCCCGAGCTCAAGATCTGCGTCGGCTACATGCTCGATGGCCAGAAGCTCGACCATCTGCCGGCGGCGCAAGGGGCGCAAGCCCGAGTCGAGCCCATCTACGAGACCATGGAAGGCTGGACGGAGTCGACGCGGGGCGCCCGCTCCTGGGCCGAGCTGCCGGCGCAGTGCATCAAATATGTGCGGCGGCTCGAGGAGCTGATCGGCGCGCCGGTGGCGCTGCTCTCGACCAGCCCGAAACGCGAGGACACCATCCTCGTGCACGATCCTTTCGTGGATTGAGGCTGGCGATGGCTGAGGCAGGCTATCCCTGGAAGGTTGCATGGATCACCGGCGCTTCCGGCGCGATCTGCGGTGAGATCGCCCGGCGGCTTGCTTCTGCCGGCGTGACCGTGGCTGCCACGGCGCGTTCGAGCGACAGGCTCTATGCGCTCGCCGCTGAAAGCGAGCGCATAGAGGCTTTTCCCGCCGACGTGCTCAAGCCCGAGCAGCTGAAGGAGACCGTGGCCAAGATTCAGCGCACGCTCGGCCCCATTGACCTCGCTCTGTTCGGCGCCGGCATGTATGTGCCGTTCGACATCCGCAACATCGACCTCGACGGTTTCCATCGCACCATGGCGCTCAATGTCGACGGCGTGATCAACGGCGTCGCTGCAGCGCTGCCGTCCATGCTGGCGCGGAAATCAGGCCACATCGCCATCATGGGCTCTCTGTTCGGCTATGCGGGCTGGCCGGAGAACGGCAGCTATGGTGCAAGCAAGGCGGCGGTGATCAATCTCGCCGAAAGTCTGAAGCTCGAACTGGAGGGGACCGGCGTCGCCGTCACCATCATCAACCCCGGCTTCGTCGATACGCCGCTCAACGCGTCCTACGATCCTAAGAAGAAGCTCTATGCGATGAGCAAGGAGAGATGCGCGCGGAAAATTCTCGAGAAGCTCGGGGGGAGACCTTACGAGATCGCCTTTCCGCCGCAGGTCGCAGGGTTCTTGAAGACCGTGCGCTCCCTGCCGCGGGCGGTCTCCTTCCCACTCGTTCGCTGGTTCACCCGAAGGACTGGGGCGTAGTGCACGTATTCGTCATGCCCGGACTTGATCCGGGCATCCATGCCGTGACGGCTGGCTGAAACGCCAGTGGAATGGATTGCCGGGTCAAGCCCGGCAATGACGAGCTAGCTGAGCAGCTCGCGGAAATAGGAATCGAGCATGCGGTCCTTGGGATCGGCCGCCTTGCGGCGCGCGCCGAATTGCTGAATTCGCACGCCGAAGGCCTTGCGCACCTGCTCGCGGGTCAGGAACGGCGTCTGGTTGAGGAGCGGCACGCCGCGCCGCGCGCTGCAAAAGTCATTGTAATGGTGCAGGAACTCCTCCCATTCCGGCCCTCCGGTCGAAGCGGGGTCGATGCTCAAGGTCGCTCCCT
>DASWJG010000284.1:0-2333 GCA_036397315.1 Methyloceanibacter sp.
TTCGAGGATCTTCGGCCCCTCGCCTGCCCTCGCCCCCGCCACGGCCCGGTCACCGGCGAACTTGACGGCTGCGACATCCATGCCGTCGACCTGCTCGCCGGGAATGCCGAACACCGAGCCGCGGTGATAGAGCTCCTCGGCCAGCGCGCTGCCGCGCCCAACGTGGGTGCCCATGGCGTAGTGGTTATTCTCGATGACGTAGATGACGGGGAGCTTCCACAACGAGGCCATGTTGAAACTCTCATAGACCTGCCCCTGATTGGCCGCCCCCTCGCCGAAATAGGTGAGGCAGACGCGGTCGTTGCCGCGATATTTGTTGGCGAAAGCGATGCCCGTTCCGAGCGGCGCCGGCGCGCCGACGATGCCGTGGCCGCCGTAGAAGTTCCGCTCCACCGAGAACATGTGCATCGAGCCGCCCTTGCCTTTGGCATAGCCGTGGCGGCGGCCGGTCAGCTCAGCCATCACACGCTTGGGGTCCATGCCGGCGGCGAGCATATGACCGTGATCGCGATAGGCGGTGATGACCTGATCGCCGTCCGTGATCGCCATCTGCATGCCCGCTACCACCGCCTCCTGGCCGATATAGAGGTGGCAGAAGCCGCCGACATAGCCCATGCCGTAGAGTTGCCCCGCCTTCTCCTCGAATCGTCGGATGAGCAGCATCAGGCGATAGGCGGCAAGCTCCTGTTCGGCAGTGAGGGCCGGCCGGCCGGGAGGGCGCGCCCTTTCCGCCCTGCTCTCGTCGAGCCAGAGATTGGCGGCTTGGGGCGTAAGACTCGGGGAGGTCAAGTCCTGCTCCACATTGCTAGGTCCTTGGATTCGGTCCGAAGGCTAGCACGAGCCTGAAATCCTCTGAACGGATTTAGCGCCTGGGTTTCGAGCCTATCGCCTCGGGCACCGGCTGGCGGCGCTTCAGCATGATGAGATCGTCGGAATGAGCGAGGTTGAGGATCGCGCGGGCGCGCTCATCCAGCATGTCGGGATCGAGGCTTTCCGGCCTGAGCAGCGCCACGTCGCGCTCGAGCCGGTCCTTCACCTCTTTGAGCCCCGCCAGCTCGCCTTCGAGCACTTCCTTCCGCCGCTCGAGGTCGGCGCGCGCCTTCAAGCCATGGTCGCCGATTTGCAGGTGATAGCCGAAATAGCCGGCCGCCCCGCAAGCCAGCAGCGGAAAGATGAAAGCCGTGAACCGCATTCTTCCCCCCAATAGACCGGGTAGAATCGCCCGCGCCGGGTTAAGCCGCCGTTACCGTCCGCGCTTCAGCACCGAACGGCCGGCATAGCGGGCCTTGGCGCCAAGCTCCTCCTCAATGCGGATGAGCTGGTTATATTTGGCCACTCGGTCAGACCGCGCCAGCGAGCCCGTCTTGATCTGTCCGCATTTGGTGGCAACCGCGAGGTCGGCGATGGTTGCGTCCTCGGTCTCGCCCGAGCGGTGCGACATCACCGCGGCATAGCCCGCCTCTTGGGCCATGCGCACTGCGTCGAGCGTCTCGGTCAGCGTTCCGATCTGGTTCACCTTGACGAGAATGGCGTTGGCGATGCCCTGCTCGATGCCTTGCTTCAGCCGCACCACATTAGTGACGAAAAGATCGTCGCCGACGAGCTGGCAGCGAGCGCCCAAGGTCTGCGTGAGCGTCCGCCATCCCTCCCAGTCGTCCTCGGCCATGCCGTCCTCGATGGAGTAGATGGGGTAGTTCGAGACAAGCTCGTCATAGTAAGCGGTCAGTTGGTCTGAGGTGAGGGTCCGCTTCTCGCCTTTAAGGGAGTAGCGATCCTCGCCGTAGAATTCCGTCGCCGCCGGATCGAGCGTAATAAAGATGTCCTCGCCCGGCCGATACCCGGCAGCGGCGGTCGCGGCCATAATGAAGTCGAGCGCTTCCCGCGCCGAGGCGAGATTGGGGGCAAAACCGCCCTCGTCGCCGACATTGGTATTGTGACCGGCGCCTTTCAGCGCGTGCTTCAGCGCATGAAGAACCTCCGCTCCCATGCGCACCGCCTCAGCGATGCTCGTCGCGCCGACCGGGGCGATCATGAACTCCTGGAAGTCGATGGGGTTGTCGGCATGCATCCCGCCATTGATGATGTTCATCATGGGCACAGGAAGCAGCGTGGCCTCGGCCCCGCCGACATAGCGGTAGAGCGGCAGTCCTTGCGACGCTGCCGCGGCCTTGGCTGAAGCGAGCGAGACGCCAAGAATGGCGTTGGCGCCGAGCCGCTTCTTGTTCTCCGTTCCGTCGAGATCGCGCAAGGCTTGATCGAGCCCGCGCTGGTCGCTGGCATCGAAGCCGGTGAGGCTCTTGCGGATCTCGCCGTTGACCGCCTCGACCGCCTTC
>DASWJG010000285.1:0-4355 GCA_036397315.1 Methyloceanibacter sp.
CGATCTCCACGGGGTGAAAACGCACCGCCGTGGTCACGTCGATGTCGCGATCGGCGTGATGCACCTGATGCAGACGCCAGAACAGCGGAACTTTGTGCGAGGCCCAATGCTGCCCCCAGATGGCAAGGTCGAGCACCAAGAGCGCCACGACGACCTTGATCCAATAGGGCCAGGAGACTTGGTTCAGGAGGCCGATCTGGTGCTGCTCGGCATAGAAGGCGGCGGCGATGGCCGCGATCGGCACGGCCAGCATGGCCATGAGCCGGAGCAGCGCGGTGCCGGCCACGCTGATGCCGATATTGGTGAACCAGCGCCTCTGTTTCGAGACGATAAGCCGGCGCTTGGGCCATAGGAGCTCGATCAGCGCCATCAACAGGAACACGCTGGCGAAAATGGCAAGCCGGATGAGGCCGTCGCTCTGGCCGATGAGACCGTCCATGGAGACCGCTGAGGGTTGGTGGCTGGCTGTCAGTTAGTCTGCCGCGCGGCGAGAGACAAGCCAACTGCCCCGAGGATCACAAGCGCGAGAGAAGCGAGCTTGATCAATGTCAGCGGCTCGCGGAAATAGGCGATCCCGATCATGGCGGCGAGAGCGGTGCCGACGCCCGACCAGATGGCGTAGGTCACCGAAAGGTCGAGACGCTTGAGCGCCAGGATCACGGCCGCCGCCGAGAGCACATAGAACACCGGCACCGCGATCGAGGGGACCATTTCGGCGAAGCCGCGGGAGAGCTTCATCGAGGTGATGCCGGCGACCTCGAGCAGGATGGCTGCGAACAGAAGAAGCCAGGGCATGCGCGGAAATCTCGCCTCGGGGTTTACGACTCACAGCGCGAAAGCGCTTGCCCCCTTCAACAGCGAAATTGCGTGACGCCCTGATGACAGCGAGGGGGCCTCATGGTGAGGAGCGGCCGCAGGGCCGCGTCTCGAACCATGAGGAACTCACGCCTCACCCTGAGGAGGCGCGGAACGCGCCGTCTCGAAGGGTGAGGCACGAACGGGCACCTTCTCACAGCAATTCCAGCGGGCGGGGACCCTTTGGCGGCGGGAAGCCGCGATTGAGCTCGGCGCGATCTTGATCGGTCAGCTTGATGTCGAGCGCCGCGCGGTTCTCCCGCACATGCGCCACGGTTCCGGCCTTGGGGATCACCATCATGTCGGTCTGCCTGAGCACCCAAGCGAGCGCGATCTGCGCCGGCGTGGCGCGATGACGAATGGCAACGCCGGTCAGTGTCCGGTCGCGCAACAGCCGCCCTTGCTCGATCGGCGAATAGGCCTGGATCGGGATCGCGCGCTCGCGGCACCAGGGCAGAAGGCCCGCTTCGATGCCGCGGCGCCGCAAATTGTAGAGCACCTGGTTGGTGGCGCATTCGCTCCCGCCGGGAAGCGCTATCAGCTCCTCCATGTCACCGACATCGAAATTGCTGACGCCCCAGAAGCGGATCGCCCCCGCCTCTTGCAGCGTCTGGAACGCTTCGAGCGTTTCACGAAGCGGCGGCCGTCCGCGCCAATGCAGGAGATAAAGGTCGATCCGGTCCGTCTTGAGCCGCTTCAGGCTCCGCTCGCAGGCCGCGATGGTGCCTGAGCGCGTGGAATTCTCCGGCAATACCTTGGTGACGATGAAGCATTCGTCGCGGCGGCCGGCCACCGCCTCGGCGACCACTTCCTCCGCGCCGCCGTCGCCATACATCTCCGCGGTGTCGATCAAGGTCATGCCGAGATCGAGGCCAAGGGAGATCGCCGCCACTTCGTCTTTGCGCGTCCGCCCGCTCTCCCCCATGTGCCAGGTGCCCTGGCCGAGCTGCGGCACTTTCTCGCCCGAGGGCAGCGTTACGGTCGGAAGGTTGGATGCTGGCATGGCACTGGACCTAGAGACGAAAAGGCGCGGCGCTCAGGCAGCGCCGCGCCGCATCATAACGCTCCAAAGATAGAGGGCTTACGCCTTCTTGGCCCCTGCGGGCGCCTTGTGCTCCCGCGCCTCCTTCTTCGCATGGAGTTGGAAGGCGAGCACGAGCAGGAAGATGCCGAACACGAGCGCATAGGCGCCGATCCACAGCGTCAGTACCACGGCGCCGATCAACGGCTCGATGACCAGAAGAATGCCGAAGATGAGGGAGGCAATGCCGCCAAGGGCGAGCCACCAGCGGCCATGATCGAGTTTGAGGGTGAAGGCGGCGCCAAGCATGAGCGCGCCGGACACGATCGCCCAAATGGCGACGATCCAGATGAGGGCGATCAGCGTAATCGCCGGCCACAGAACGGCAACGAGGCCTGCCGCGATATCGACAATGCCTTCCAGGATGAGCAGACCCCAGCGTTCGCCGTTCCGCGCCGCCTTGATGCCGGAGGCGATGGCGAACACGCCGTCGACCAGCATATAGGCCGCGAACAGGATAACGAACACCTCGATCGCGATGCCCGGCGTGAGCAGGCAGATCAGGCCGAACAGAATGCCCAGGATTCCGCGCAAGCCGACCGCCCACCAACTATCCGCCAAGACCTCGCTCAATGCGTCGCAGCGCGCTTTGTACGCCGAGACGCTGCTTTTCCCGGATGCTGTGCTTGCGGCCATGGGACGACCTCCTTCGATCAGCCAGTTTGATCTGTGAACCTCGCCAAAACCATGCTTGGGCGAATCGATTACGCGGCGATCATGAAGCCAATATTACCGGAAAAGCGCCGCCAAATCGAAGTTGTGCACATCGGAAGGGGGGCCGCTCAGAGCTCCAAGCCCACCTCGGAGCCAAGGCCCGACACCGTTTGGCGGAGCCACACATGGCCTGGGTCGTGGTCGAAGCTCGCGTGCCAGAGCAGCGAGATGGTGAAGGTCGGCAGCTCGATGGGAGCGGGGCTGGTCGCAAGTCCGAAGGCTTCGGCGAAATAGCGCGCAAGCCTTGACGGCATGGTGGTGATGACCGGCGCCCGGCGCACCACGAAAGGCACGGCGAGAAAGCCGGGCGTGGTCAACGCGATCGTGCGCTTCAGCTTGAGCTTGGCGAGCGCCTCGTCCACCGCCCCATGGGCGTCGTCGGTGAGGCTCGCCAACACGTGCGGCACTCTTAAATAGTCTTCGAGCGAGATCGGCGCAGAAAAGTTGAGCTGCGCGGGATTGAACAGGCAGAGGAAGCTGTCGGTGTAAAGCGGGCGGCGCTTGTGATGGATCTGTCCCTGGTCGAACACGCCGATGCCGAGATCGAGCTTGCCTGTGTCGAGATCCTCCAGGATGGTACTCCGATCGATCGGCCGGAGGCGCAACGAGACGGAAGGCGCCACGTTGCGTAAGCGCGCAAGCAGGCCCGGAATCACCGCGACTTCGATGGAGTCGGCGAGGCCGATCCTGAACGCCCGCTCGGCGGTCGAGGGGTCGAAGACCTCGCGCTGAAGCACCGCCGCCTGGATCTGGGCAAGGGTCACGCGCACGGGATCGGCAAGCGCCAGCGCCCGCGGGGTCGGCCGCATCCCCTCGGCGCCGCGGGTGAGAAGCTCGTCGCCGAACAGCGTCCTCAGCCGCGCGAGATTGTGGCTCATGGCCGACTGGCCGAGCCCAATGCGAGCCGCGGCGCGCGTAACGCTTCGCTCCGTCAGCAACGCGTCAAACGCGACCAACAGGTTGAGGTCGAGCCGGCTTAGATTAGCGTGGTCAATACTGGTCATCGATATCATCGATTGGAATGATGATACGAGAGCGCCCATGTTTAGAGCAAGGCCAAAGACGCCACGGGAAGCGGGGACTTCGCCGGCGACGAGCGAGCGAGGAAGGGCAATGAAGATCGCCATCATTGGCGCGGGCAATGTGGGCAAGACGTTGGGCGCTGCCCTTCGTGCTTCGTGCCAAGGGCCATACGGTGAGCTATGGCACGCGCGATCCGGCGAATTCGGAGGAGCGCAACGCCAAGCCCGTTGCCGCAGCGCTGAGCGGGGCTGAGATCGTGATCCTCGCCACGCCGTGGACCGCGACCGAGGCACTTGTTTGCGAACATGCCAACGAGCTTGCCGGCAAGATCGTCATCGACGCCACCAACCAGATCAATCCGAGCCTGACGCGGCTTGCGGTCGGCTCCGACACGTCCGGCGTCGAGGTGCTCCAGGGTCAAGCCCGCAAGGCGAAGTTCTATAAGGCCTTCAACAGCACCGGCGTCAGCGTAATGGCGAAACCGCAATTCCCCGCAGGCGACGCCGTCATGTTTGTGGCCGGTCCCAGCGGCCCCGATAAGAAGACCGTGCTGCGCATTGTCGCAGATGTTGGCTTCGAGCCCGTCGATGCCGGCGAGCTCAAGGCCGCCCGCCTGCTCGAATCGCTTGCGATGCTTTGGATTCAGCTTGCGCTGAGCAAGGGGCATGGCCGTGACTTCGCC
>DASWJG010000286.1:0-12539 GCA_036397315.1 Methyloceanibacter sp.
TCGATGGCACGCTTCTTCACGCTCGCCTCGACCTTGGCATTTCCCTCATCGCCGTTGGCGGCAAGCCCGTCGAGCACCTCGATGATCATGCCGCCGATCTGTTGGAACTCGGCGATGCCGAAGCCGCGCGTGGTCCCTGCCGGCGAACCCAAGCGGATGCCGGAGGTGATTGCGGGCTTCTCCGGATCGAAGGGCACGCCGTTCTTGTTGCAGGTGATGTTGGCGCGGCCGAGCGAGATCTCGGCGGCCTTGCCGGTGAGCTTCTTGGGCCTGAGATCGACCAGCATCAGATGGGTGTCGGTGCCGCCGGAGACGAGCGCGACCCCGCCCTTGACCAGCGTCTCGCCGAGCGCTTTGGCGTTGTCGATGACGCCTTTCGCATAAATCTTGAAGTCGGGCTTGAGCGCTTCGCCGAAGGCGACCGCCTTGGCGGCGATGATGTGCATCAAGGGACCGCCCTGAAGACCCGGGAAGAGCGCGGAATTGATCTTCTTGCCGATCTCCTCGTCATTGGAGAGCACCATGCCGGCGCGCGGTCCCCGCAGCGTCTTGTGGGTGGTGGTGGTGACGACATGGGCATGCGGCAGCGGACTCGGATGGAGCCCTGCGGCGACGAGCCCGGCGAAATGCGCCATGTCGACCATGAGATAGGCGCCGACGGAGTCGGCGATCTGCCGGAATCGGGCGAAGTTGATGACGCGCGGATAGGCCGAGCCGCCGGTGATGATCATGGCCGGCTTGTGCTCACGCGCAAGCCGCTCGACCTCGTCATAGTCGATGAGGTGATTGTCGGGCCGGACGCCGTATTGGACCGCGTTGAACCATTTGCCGGAGAGGTTAGGCGGCGCGCCATGGGTGAGATGCCCGCCCGAGGCGAGGCTCAAGCCCATAATGGTGTCGCCCGGCTTGATCAGCGCAAGCATCACCGCCTGATTGGCCTGCGAGCCGGAATGGGGCTGTACGTTGGCGAAGGCGCAGTTGAACAGGCGCTTGGCGCGGTCGATGGCAAGCTGTTCGACCACGTCGACATATTGGCAGCCGCCATAATAGCGGCGCCCGGGATAGCCTTCGGCGTATTTGTTGGTGAGGAGCGTGCCCGCGGCCTCGAGCACGGCCTGGGAGACGATGTTCTCCGACGCGATCAGCTCGATCTCGTTCTGCTGCCGCTCATACTCGTTCTCGATCGCGTCCCAGACTTCGGGGTCAGCGTCTTCCAGATGCTTGGTGAAGAAGTCGATCCCACGCGCCTCGGCGCGCCGTGCATCACTTGCCGTCATGGCTAACTGCTCCTCGAGATCACGGGCTTTTGCACCCGTGCGGCGCTCCCGGCGCTCCCTTAGACATTCGGCTGGCTCTACCACATGTCGCGGGCGCGCGCCAGCAACGCGCAAGACGTGGGCCTCAAGCCCCCACCGTATTGCTGCTATCGGCGGAAATCCAACGGCTGATTGGCCGGATCAGTAGGCCGAGGCGGTGGTGGAGGCGCCGTCCACACCGTAAATGTCACGCCCGAAATGGACCTGACCGTCCGGCGTGGCCCAGCCGCTGATATAGGCGAGGTAGACCGGGACCGGCTTGGAGAGCTTCACGTCGACCTGCTCCCCGCTCTGCTTCATCGAGGCAATGCGCTGGTAGCTCCAGCCTGGCGTGTCACGCAGAATCCACGCCGTAAGTTGCTCGACATTGTGCACGCGCACGCAGCCCGAGCTCTCGAAACGCACCGCTTTGCCGAACAGGCTCTTGAGCGGTGTATCGTGCATGTAAACCGCGTCCTTATTGGGGAAGTTGATCTTCACGAAGCCGAGGGAGTTCTCCCCCCAGGGAAGCTGGCGGAAATTGTAGTTGTAGACTTCGGAGCCGTTCCAATCGATCTGGCGCGGGTCGAGCGGATTGCCGGCCGCGTCGAAGGCCTGCATGCGATAGGCGGCCAGCATGTCCTGACCTCTGCTGGCGAACGCACGGCCCTTAGGGATGAGATCCTTATGGATGATGCTGCGCGGCACGTACCAATAAGGATTGAAATTGATCTCCACGATCTTGCTGGAAATCTCTGGCGTCGGACGCTCGGGCTTGCCGACGACAGCCGCGTGCCGCGAGATCACCTCGCCGCCTTCGACCGCCTCAACCTGCGCGGCGGGGATGTTGACCACGACGTAACGGCCGGCGGTGCTGGGCGCTAGGCCTTGCAGCCGCTTCAAGCTCGCCTGGAGTTGCGCGAGCCGGATCGAGGCCGGCACGTTCAGCGCCTCGATCATTGCCTTGCTGTCGATGACGCCCGTCGCCGGCAAGCTATGACGCGCCTGGAATCTCTTCACCGCCGCCACGACCGCAGCGTCGTATTCGTCGGGAATGCTTTGTCCGACGAGATCGCCCGAAATCTCGAGCCGGCGATGCAGGATGACCATTTCCTGGCCGCGCTGCCCGGGCCTCATGGCTTTCGCCGGGACCGTCGGCCAGCCGCCTTGCGCCACGATCGTCTGATAGCGCTGGATGGCGGCCTTGGTGGCCTCGATGTTTCTGGAGGAAAGCGTCGGCGAGCTGAGGGCCGGATTGGTGATCAGCATTGCCTCGGGGTCATCGCGCGGAAGCTCATCCGCGTGCGGCGCGTTTATCGCGTCCGGTGCAGCGCGGCCCTGACTACCTCCCCGACCGCCGAAGAAGGGAAAGAATCCAGGATTGCCGCCGGGCTGTTGCTGTTGTTGCTGTTGTTGCTGCTGCTGGTTCTTGCCGGTCAACCACTGGAAGGGACCGGCGCTCGCAGTCTCGGCGCTGGCGGCGAGAAGCGCCGCAGCGACCCCTGCCGTGGCGAGGATCGCCCCGCTGATGCTACGCTGCCATGTCAGCATTTGCCGCTCCCCGTCCGTTGCGGCTTCTGTCCCGCTTCAACTATAGGCGCTTTACCTTAACCGCTCTAGTGCGTTCCAAGCGCAGGTCCTGCGGTTGAGGGAAAGGCTACGGCGCCACTGCTACAGAAAAATGTCCCTCTACGCCTGCCAACGGCGACCCGCATTACATGTTGCGGGCCGTGGCAGGCTTCAAGGCCTAGCGGGCGAATGGGGCGATTTTAGGCTGCGAGTCTGGGCTGCGGGCCCAAGAAAGGGGCCCTCCGGCGGCGATTGCTCCACCGGGGGGCACCTAGTGCTTGCGGGATTGCTCGAAAGATCAGAGCTGGTAGCGGATCTGGTCGGTCCAGAAGCGCTCGAGCCGAATCAAGGCCTTGTTGAGCGTCTCCAGGTCATTGGGCGCGAGGCCGCCGACCTGCTGCAAGGACTTGAGCTGGCGCTGATAGAGCCCGTTCACCACCATGCACACCTCCTGCCCTTTGTCGGTGAGGCTGACCCGCACCGACCTGCGGTCGGTCTTCGAGCGCTGATGGTGGATGTAGCCGGCATCGACCAGCTTCTTCAGATTGTAGGAGACATTGGAGCCGAGATAATAGCCGCGGCTGGTGAGCTCGCCGGCGGTCAACTCGGCATCGCCGATATTGTAGAGCAGCAAAGCCTGCACGCTATTGACGTCGGCACGGCCCAATCGTTCGAATTCGTCTTTGATCACGTCGAGCAGCAATCGATGAAGCCGCTCGATGAGCTTCAAGGAAACAAGATAGCGGCCCTTGAGGTCTTCTGCCTCATCGGCGGTCGCACGCGTCCCTAGATCCAGGGCTACACTCATCGCCTACCCTCGTTAGTTGTTGTTAATCCCCAACTTGACGATGACTATAGGAGAAGCAACCTAAAATCCGCTTAAGCGAGACGCTTAAGATTGCATGAAATTCTAGTATTAAGTTTTGATGATGTTGGCTCGCGTTTGAGCCCAGTCCCTAGAGACCCGGCGCGAGCCGTTCAAGCTCAAGCTCGTCCTCGGCCGGCGTCGTAAACAGGCGCTCGATGGCCGCATCGTCGACCGCCTCGAGGCTCGCCGGTTGCCAGCTGGGGTTGCGGCCTTTGCCGGCTATTCGCGCGGCGATGCCCTCGCGATAGTCGTGGCTGCCGATGAGATGGGAGGCCAGGCGGAACTCGAGTTTGAGCGCGGCAGCGAGATCGAGCGACTTGCCGCGATTCATCTGGGCGAAGGCAATCTTGAGGGAGGTCGGCGATTTCTTGCGGATCTCCGCCGCGGTCTCGCGCGCGAAGTCCTCGTCCTCGCCCTGCTCCGCATCGAGCCCGGCGAGAATCGCCTCGACCGATGGGGCCGAGAACACACGGTCGATCAGCGGCGTGTGCCGCACCAGCTCGCCTTCGCCCGGGTCCCGGTGGAGACCGTCGAGAAGCCGGTCGATAGGATGGTTGTCGCTCAGCGCATCCTTGATCACATCGAAATGCGCAGCGGGGATGGTGTGGCTCACGAGACGCTGACGGTAAGCCTCGGCCGGTCCGATGATGCGCCCGGTCAAAGCGAGGTAGAGTCCGGTGCGGCCAAGCAGACGGGGAAGGAAATAGGTGCCGCCAATATCGGGGAGAAAGCCGATGCCGACTTGCGGCATGCCGAAGCGGTAGCCCTCCCCCGCCACGCAATGCGTGCCGTAAAGGCTGATGCCGATGCCGCCGCCGAGACAGAGGCCATTGATGAGCGGCACATTCGGCCTGATGAACTTCTCCAGCACCCAAACGTGACCATAGGCCGCGCGATAGAATTCGCGGATCGCGCCCAGCGCCCCCTGCTCGCCCCATCCATGCAGCAGTTTGAGGTCGCCGCCGCTCGAGAACACGGAAGGGTGCGAGGACTGCATCACCACGCCATAGATGTGAGGCGCCGGCGCCCAGCGGCGATAATGCTCGCTCAAGGCCTCGAACATTTCCCGGCTGAGCGCGTTTAGTCTCGTGGGCCGGTTGAGGGTCACCACTCCGGCCCGATCGGTCTCCTCGAAGGTAATGCCAAGCGCTTCCGACAATCCGATGCCCTCAGCTCGATCCTGTGCAAATGAGGCCTTTGGTAAGGCTTGAGATACAAGGTTTGCCTTGAAAACGCCCTGCTTGTCCTGAAAAGGCCCGGGGCAGCTAGCACTCAATCGCCGAAACCTCAAGCTTCCCAACAAGCCAACTGGACAGAAGCACGATGCTCAACCTGCTTGCCCGGCTCAGTTTTGCGCTTCTCGTCGCGCTTCCCGTCTATGCGCATGCGGAGACGGGCGACGTGCCTCCTCCGCCTGACCGCAATCCCTTTAGGGCGAAGACGGCGGAAGTACCAGCCGCCAAGCCTGTGCTTCCCGGCGATGCGCCAACCATCGCCTGGAGCGACGAGCAAGTTGCTAAAGCCAAATCCGATTGCGCCAAAATCCTTTCGGGTCTCACGCTCGAATACGAGGCTCTGCCGCCGCTGAAGGAAGGTCTTTGCGGCGCGCCGGCGCCGATCCGCGTCACATCCATCAACGGTGTTGCGATCGAGCCTGCGGCAACCATGACCTGCGCGCTTGCGGGCGGGCTCAGCGATTGGATCAACAAGACGTTACAGCCGCATGCCAAAGCTGTTCTCGGCACGCAAGTCGTCAAGCTGCAAAACGCAAGTTCCTATGTCTGCCGCAACCGCTATAACGGGACCGACACTCCATTGAGCGAGCACGCGCTCGCCAATGCGCTCGATATCTCCGAGTTCGTGTTCCAGTCGGGCGAGCGGGTGACGGTACTGGCGAGCTGGCCGCGGGTCGTGACGGTGCCACCAGTGCCGTTGCCAAACCCCACGCGCGTTGCCGCGGAAACGACGGGATCGATCACCCCGGCTCCGACCCGACCCAAGACCATCGAGACCGTCGAAGTGATCAAGGCCAAGGCGACCACGAAGATGAATCCCTTCGTGGTTCCGACGGACGCCAAGACCAATCCCTTCGTGCTGCCCACGGCGGTCGCCATAGCGCCTCCCCCTACACCGCCTGCGGAGGCGACGGCCCCTGAAACTCAGTTGCCGTCAGAGCACAAGGGAGAGTTCGTGAAGACGGTGCATGACGACGCCTGCCATACTTTCGGCACCGTGCTCGGACCGGAAGCCAACGAGGCCCATAGAGACCATTTCCATCTCGACATGAAGGCCCGCCGGCGCTCGGCTTTCTGCGAATAGGCAGCGCCGAAATGGCAAACCATGCTCGGCGAGAGAATTTGGCACTTGGGCCGCGCGGGTGGTAGCTTGCCGGCACTTTCGGCAACCGAACACGGCAGAACACAGGTGTCATCCTCCAAGGGCAAACCGGTCTCGTTGCGCACCGAGCGGGCGAAGCGCGCCGGCAACAAGGCGCAAGCCCCGACGCGGCCCGGCTTCCCGGCGACGCGGCTCAGGCGCAACCGGCGGGCCGGCTGGTCGCGCCGGCTGGTGCGCGAGACTTCGCTCACTGCCGACGATCTGATCTGGCCGATCTTCCTGATCGAAGGGACAGGCGCCCGCACGCCGGTCGCCGCCATGCCCGGGGTCGAGCGGCTGTCGATCGACCTCGCGGTCAAGGCTGCCGAAGAGGCCGCTTCGCTCGGGCTCCCGGCCATCGCGCTTTTTCCCAACACCGATGCGTCGCTCCGCGACGAGGCGGCGAGTGAGGCGCTCAATCCCGGCAACCTCGTATGCCGGACGGTGCGCGCCATCAAGCAAGAGGTGCCGGACATCGGCATTATTTGCGACGTGGCGCTCGACCCCTATACGAGCCACGGCCATGACGGGATTCTGATCGACGGCGAGATCGACAACGACAGGACCGTCGAGGTCTTGATCGATCAGGCGCTTATTCAGGCCGAGGCCGGCTGCGACATTCTTGCGCCCTCCGACATGATGGACGGCAGGATCGGCGCGATCCGGGCGGCGCTCGAGGCGAATGGCTTCACCAATACCCAGCTTCTCGCCTATGCGGCGAAATATGCTTCCGCCTTCTATGGGCCGTTCCGCGATGCGGTGGGGTCCGCGGCCATGCTCCGCGGCGACAAGCTCAGTTATCAAATGGACCCCGCCAACGACGACGAGGCGCTGCGCGAGGTCGCGCTCGACCTCGCCGAGGGGGCGGACATGGTGCTGGTGAAGCCCGGGCTCGCTTATCTCGACATCGTGTGGCGGGTGAAGCAGGCCTTCAAGGTACCGACCTTCGTCTATCAGACCTCAGGCGAATATTCGATGCTGATGGCGGCGTCAGAGCGCGGCTGGCTCGACCAGGAGCGCGTCATGATGGAGAGCCTGATGGCCTGCAAGCGCGCCGGCGCCGACGCGGTGTTCACCTATTTCGCGCGCCAGGCGGCAAAGCTGCTCAGAGCCAAAGCCTGAGCGGCTCCGCCTAATCGGTGACCTTCACGGTCTTGAACACGACTCTCGCGTCCTTGTCCTTGTCGAAATTGTCGCCTGACAGGCCGAAGCGCCACGCGCTCTTCGGCGCCTGACCGCGCAAGTCACGCACCTTGGTACCGTTGATGAAGAAGGTCACGCTGTTGCCGCTGGTCTTGACGCGCAGCGTGTTGGCGGCGCCCGGCTCCTTGTTGATCGCGGGCGAGTCGACATTGGCGGCGATGGTGCCGAGCCACTTGCCGTCCTGCTTCCGCGCGATCCAGAACTTGCCGTTGTTGAGGATGCCGAACTGGAAGTAGGTCCTGTTGTCCTCGCCCCAGAACAGGAGGCCCGCGCCCAGCATCGGCTGGTCGCCGTTGGGCCAGACCGTCTCCGAGCAGATATCGGCATCCTTGACGGTGAAAGTGACGTTCAGATTGGATTGCATGTCGTCGGGGGGAAGCTTGAAGATAAAGAGGCCGTCCTTGACCTCGATGGTTTCCTTGAGCGGCCAGCCGCCGGCATCGTCGGCGAATTTATCCTCGAAGATGATTTCGGCACCCTCGCAGGCGGCCGCCGCCGACTGCCAGACAGGATTGCCGGCCAAAAAGACGGCAAACCCAAGCAACACCAATGGTCTCCGCATGGATGCTTCCCCGTTAGCTTGGCCCCACAGCCCTCAGTCTAAAATCCTTAACGCGTCGGCTTGACCTCGGCAACCGGTGCGCTTGCCGCTGCGCGCCTTCCGGGAACTTGCCCGGGCTTCCGGCATTGTCAGATCGAAGGTGCGCCACGCTTGTTTGGAGGGGCGATCGCTACCATGTAGCGCCCGAGAGTTGGCCCCTATTCCCGGGATGGGAGACGAGATGACCGAGCAGCACACGCTTCCACCGCGCACCGACCCCAATTTTGCCGACCAGCCGCACGCCTACGATCCGGTGCGGCAACCGCAGCTGTTCGACGGCGTGCTCCGCAAGCGCTTCGTCGCCTTTATCGTGGACGCGATCATCATCCTGGTGCTGACGACCATCGCCTATGTCGTGGTGGCCTTGCTCGGCATCGTCACGCTCGGGCTCGCCTGGCTCCTGTTCGGCCTGGTCTTTCCCGCCGTCGGCCTCGGCTACAACGCGCTCACCATCGGGGGCCCGAATTCGGCAACCGTCGGCCAGAGGATGATGGGGCTCGAGGTGCGCATGTGGTTCGGCGGCAAGGTGACGCCACTGGTCGCGGCCTTCCACGCGCTCTTGTTCTGGTTCTCGCTGGTGGTGTTCTGCCCGATCCTGTTGTGGGCCTTCTTCGACCAGCGCAAGCGCTGCCTGCACGATATTCTCGCGGGCGTTGTGGTGATCAACCGGGCCTAGTCCTGAATCATTCTAAATTCCCTGGTGGCTTTTCGCGGCTGCGGCGCTCGTGCCGGATTGCGTTTCTGGCCTTCGATCCACTAAGCTTGCGGCAACAGGTTGGGATTCGCCTCCGGTCGGTGACCCGTGACAGAGCATAAAAGCAACTTTCCAGAATTCTACATCACGGCGCCGCAGCCCTGTCCCTATCTTCCCGGCCGGCTCGAGCGGAAGCTGTTCACCCATCTCACCCGCGACAAGCCGCGCTTCCTCATCGACAATCTTTTGAAGGGCGGGTTCCGGCGCAGCCAGAACATCGCCTATATGCCCTATTGCGACGCCTGCTCGGCCTGCGTGCCGGTGCGCATCCTGGCTGACGAGTTTGTCCCGCGGCGCTCGCTCAAACGCATCGCCCGCGCCAATGCCGATCTCGTCGCCACCCGCATGACGCCCGCGCCGAGTTCGGAGCAATATTCCCTGTTCCGCACCTATATCGACGCGCGCCACGCCGACGGCGGCATGGCCGAGATGTCCGTGCTCGACTACTCGCTCATGGTCGAGGACAGCATGGTCGAGACCTTCGTCACCGAATACCGGATAAAGCCCGATCCGCGCGGCGACGGCACGTCTCCCCTCATCGCGGTGTCGCTGTGCGATCGCCTTAGCGACGGCATCTCCATGGTGTACAGCTTCTACGATCCGAGCCAAAAGCAGCGCAGCCTCGGCACCTATATGATCCTCGATCATGTCGGGTTCGCGCGCGCGCAGGGCCATCCCTTCGTTTATCTCGGCTACTGGATCGAGGGCTCGCGCAAGATGCGCTACAAGAACCGCTTCGAGCCGCAGGAGCGCCTCACCTCCAAGGGCTGGGTGCGGACTGACGTCGAGAATCCAGAAACCAGAATCCAGAAATCAGAAGGCGTGCGCTGAGCGCGCGGCACTCTCATTTCTGGCTTCTGTTCGTCAGAATCTCGCGCCGAAACTATTCGACTTGGGGAAGCCCTTCGGCGGCAGGCGCCCGGCCTGAGCACGCTGGCCCCACCAATCCCGCAATTCGGTCACGGCGAAGGAGCGGCCTGCCGCGTCGATATAGGTCAGCCCGGCCTTCTTGCTGAAGATTTTGGTGTCGGCCAAGCCGCCATCCTTGTAGCGCTGGAGTCGTACGCCCTTGCCGCGCGGCATCTCGGGCAACTCCTTCAAGGGGAAGAGCAGTAGCTTCCGATTCTCGCCGATCACCGCCACGCTGTCGCCGTCAACCGGCGCGCAGACCACAGCCTCGGCGCCGGCCGTCACGTTCAGCACCTGCTTGCCCTTGCGCGTCATGGCGAGGACCTCGTCCTCGGCGACGATGAAGCCGTGCCCGGTCGTTGCGGCGACGAGAAGCTTGCGTCCCGGCTCGTGCACGAAGAGCTCGACTGCGTCGCCCGCCTCCTCGATGTCGATCATCAGCCGGAAGGGCTCGCCATGACCCCTGCCCCCCGGCAGCTTGTCGGCGCCGAGCGCATAGAAACGGCCATTGGTGGCGAACAGGAGGATGGTGTCGGTGGTCTGCGCCTTGACCGCGCGCTTCAGCCGGTCGCCTTCCTTGAAGGCGAGCGAGGCGAGTTCCGTCTGATGGCCACGGATGGCGCGGATCCATCCCTTTTCTGAGAGCACGATGGTGACCGGCTCCTTCTCAATCATCGCCTCGGCGAGCTCGGTCTCGACGCCTTCGGGCGCCTCGGCGAAGCTCGTGCGGCGTTTGCCGAGCGCGGTCTTCTGGCCGAATTGGTCCTTGAGGGCCTTGATCTCGTCGGCGATCGTCTTCCACTGCTTGTCTTTCGAGGCGAGCAGCGATTTTAGTTCCTTGCGTTCCTTAGACAGGCTCTCATGCTCGCGCCCGATCTCGATCTCCTCGAGCTTGCGCAGAGAGCGCAGCCGCATGTTGAGGATGGCCTCGGCCTGCACCTCGGTGAGCTTGAAAGCCTTCATCAACGCGGGTTTGGGCTCGTCCTTCTCGCGGATGATTTTGATGACCTTGTCGATGTTGAGATAGACGATGAGATAGCCGTCGAGCACCTCGAGCCGGTGGTCGATCTTGGCGAGGCGGAACTTCGAGCGGCGGACCAGCACCACCTGGCGGTGATCGAGCCATTCGCGCAGGACCTGGCGCAAGCCCAGCACGTTCGGCACCTGGCCGCGGCTCAGCACATTCATGTTGAGCGGAACGCGGGTCTCGAGCTCGGTCAGCTTGAACATCTGCTCCATCAGCAGAACCGGATCGACGCTTCGGCTCTTCGGCTCGAGTACCAGCCTGACCTCTTCGGCTGACTCATCGCGCACGTCGGCCAGGAGCGGCAGCTTTTTCTGGAGGAGAAGCTCGGCGATGCGGGCGACGAGGCGCGCCTTGGGGATCTGATAGGGAATCTCCGTGACAACGATCTGATAGGTGCCGCGGCCGGTGTCCTCCTGCGTCCAGCGCGCGCGTAGGCGGAAGCTGCCGCGGCCGGTCTTATAGGCCTGCACGATCTCATCGCGCGGCTCGACGATCACGCCGCCGGTGGGGAGATCGGGGCCTGGTACGAAGTCGACCAGCTTGTCGGCGGTGGCGTTAGGAAACTTGATGAGGTGCAGCGCCGCGTCGCACAACTCGCCGGCGTTATGCGGCGGAATGTTGGTCGCCATGCCGACGGCGATGCCCGAGGCGCCGTTGGCGAGCAGGTTGGGGAAGTTGGCAGGGAGCACCGAGGGCTCCTGCTCGCGGCCGTCGTAATTGGCGCGGAAGTCGACCGTGTCCTCGTCGATGCTATCGAGCAGGCGCGCAGCGATTTCGGTCAGCCGCGCCTCGGTGTAACGGTCGGCGGCCGGGTTGTCGCCGTCGATATTGCCGAAATTACCCTGTCCGTCGATCAGCGGGTAGCGCACGGAAAAATCTTGCGCCAGCCGCGCCAGCGCATCGTAGATCGCCTGGTTGCCGTGCGGATGGAAGTTGCCCATGGTGTCGCCGACAATCTTGGCGCATTTCCGGAACTCGCCTTGCGGGCTGAGCCGAAGCTGCTGCATGGCGTAGAGCAGCCGCCGGTGCACGGGTTTCAAGCCATCGCGCACGTCGGGCAGCGCCCGGTGCATGATGGTGGAGAGCGCATAGGCAAGGTAGCGCTCTTCTAGCGCCTCGCGCAGGCTCACCGGCTCGATCGGTCCTTGCGAATCGGGCGGCGGTATCCTCTTTCCCATGCCTCGCGCTTAGCGCATCGGCTGGGCCGGCTCAAGGCGGTAGGGCTTCATCCTCGTGGGCGGAGGTGGCCCATGGGCTATGTTCTAGCGCGGCGTGGCGGCTGGCCCCACATCGGTTATAAGCAAGACCCTCCGCCGGTACCCGCTTCGAGGCGGCAGGCCAAGAGCCTGACAAAGCAGCGTAAAGGTGACATCACATGCCGAGACTGCCCTCTTCCCCATCGATCGTCTGAGGCGATCAGCAACCCATTCACATTAGAGTTCAGGTTAGACGTCCTTCCTTTGAGAGAGAACTCGTGTCCAAGAGCCATAGCTATATTCTCGGAATCAATGCGTACGACCACGATGTCAGCGCGTGCCTGTTACGCGACGGCGAGATTGCCTTCGCTATCGCCAAGGAGCGGATCACCCGGCAAAAACACGCTACGGGGTTCTACCAGGAGGTGATCGACTACTGCCTGCGGGCCGAGGGCATCTCGCTCGACGACGTCGATCTCGTGGTGCGCAATTGCTACGTCCTGCCGATCGAGGACATAGAGGTGCGCTTGGTGTCCCAAGCGGACATGGCGCTCAAGGAGCGCGCGCAAGCGGCAAAAAACCCGCTGCATCTTTCAAAGTCCAACAAGGTCGTGACCGTGTCGCATCATGTCGCGCATGCTTACAGCGCCTTCGCCGCCTGTCCCTTCGAGGAAGGCGTCGTGATGGTGGTGGACGGCGTGGGCAGCTACAGCTCAGACATCACCGAAAAAGATCAGCTGA
>DASWJG010000287.1:0-3521 GCA_036397315.1 Methyloceanibacter sp.
GTGCCTCGGGCCTCGTCCTGCTCTTGGCCGGCAAAATCGCCTGTAAACGAACAGCAATGCGGCAGCCCGCTGGCCTACGACCTTCGGGCCGCCGCAAGGTTGAGATGAGGAAACGCCCGCGCTTGCGCTTGGACGTTTCAGGCGCCCGGGCTGGGCAGCCGGATGCCTTGTCAAAACCCTAGCGCAAACAGTAACATGCACGTAGTGAACTCTTTTCAGCAGAATTATTGCAAGTCATGCACCTAAGAGAAGTCGATGCCAATCTGTTGGTGACGCTCGACGCTTTGCTGGTCGATGCCAGCGTCACCCGCGCCGCCGAGCGGCTGGGACGGAGCGCCTCAGCCATCAGCCATGCTTTAGCGAAGCTCCGCGAGATCTTTGCCGACGAGCTGTTCGTGCGGGCCGGCCAGAGGCTCGTGCCGACCGCCAAGGCGCTGGAGCTTGCGCCCACCGTGCACGTCATCCTCGCCGGCATGGAGAGCCTGCTCAGGCCGAGCAAACCGTTCGACCCGTCCGAGACCTCGCGCGATTTCGCCGTCGCCGCGAGCGAAGCGGGCGAGCTCATCCTGGTGCAGCCGCTCCGCCAGCGGCTCCAGTATCTTGCGCCGAGCGTGCGCGTCGGGTGGATGCCGTCTCACCTCGAGGAGAACATCGATGCGCTCCGCCACGGGCGTTGCCATTTCGTGATCGACATCGAGGGCGCGCCCCTACAGTCGCCCGACATCCGCGTACTCAAACTGTTCGACGACACGCTTGCCACGCTCGCTCGCCCCGGCCATCCTTTTGCGAAGCGTAAGCCCAAAGCCGCCGCCTTCGCCGCTTCCGACCACATCGCCGTGAACTCGCTTCCCGTCATCGAGCTGATCGATCGCGAGTTTCAAGCGCAGAAGCTCGCCTGCACCATCTCTTCGCGCGTCTCCTCGGTGCTGGTGGGCCTTCTGCTCGCGCTGAACAGCGACGCGCTGCTCACGCTTCCGGCATCGCTGGCGCTGATCCTCGAACAGCAGTTCGGGCTAGTCCGTATTAACCAACCCTTCCGCCCAATCGCTTTCCCGTTGAGGCTGATGTGGCATTCAAGCTACGACCGCGACGAATGCCATGAATGGGTCCGCGGCGAGTTCACCAATCTCGCGCGCGAGATGGAAAGCGCCGTTTGAGGAAAGCGATATGAGCGACTCGAAACGGAGGCCTTCTCGCCTCGTCCCCCCGCTCGCCAACATTCTTATTGGCAGCGTCATCGCTTTTGCGCCGGTCGCGCCAGCATTTGCCGCCGAGCCCTCCGATCTCGAGAACAAGCTTGCGATCACGGTGGGCGGCGTCGAAAGGACGCTCACGCTCGAAGAGGCGATGGGTGCCCTCAACATCCCCTCGGTCAGCCTCGCGTTGATTGATCAGGACCGCATGGCTTTCGCGCGCGCTTATGGCGCAGGCGCGACGCCCGAGACGCTCTATCAGGCGGCGTCGCTGTCGAAATTCGTGGCTGCGGTGGGCGCGATGCGCCTTGTCGATGAGAAACGTCTCGACCTCGACGAGGATGTCAACGCGCGGCTCACTTCCTGGAAGGTCCCCACCAACGGCTTCGACAAGGGCCACCCCGTCACCTTGCGTGGCCTGTTGAGCATGACCGCCGGGATCGGCGTGCCCGGTTTCCTCGGCTATAAAGTGGGCGCGCCTTTGCCGAACCTGACGCAAATTCTCTATGGCGCACCGCCCGCCAACTCGCCGCCGGTCACCGTCATTGCGCAGCCGGGTAGCGCCTACCACTATTCCGGCGGAAGCTACGAGATCGCCGAAGCGTTGATGGTCGATACCGTAAAGGCGCCCTTCCCCGACCTCATGGACAAGCTCGTGCTCAAACCGGCGGGCATGCGCCACAGCAGTTTCGCGCAGCCTTTGCCGCGTGACCGCGCGGTGGAAGCGGTGACGGGCCACGACGCCGAGGGCAAGGAATTGCCTGGAGGGTGGCACGTATTCCCAGAGCATGCGGCGGCGGGTCTGTGGTCGACGCCAACCGACCTCGCCGAGCTCCTCCTTTTGATTGGCCGCGCCTGGCGGGGCGAGAGCCGGCTCTTTCTTCGGCCGGAGACCGTGCGGGAGATGCTGACGCCGCAGAATGGCGGCCCGTACGGGCTCGGCGCTGCAGTCAGCGAGGCGGGCGGTTCGCTGGTCGTCATGAAGCGCGGGCAGAATGTCGGCTATCAGGCCTATCTGATCCTGCTTCCGGGCGAGGGCCAGGGCATCGTGGTGATGACCACCTCAGATAACGGCTCGATCCTGGCCGAAGCCTTGATCCGCCGCGCCGCCGAACTCTATGGCTGGCCGCGTCTCGGGAAGCTGGAAGATTAAATTTTTGGCTGACCAGGGCCGGACGCCGCCTCCCTCTGGTGTCTGCCACGAGGCTCGATTACGATAGGGGTCTTGCACCCGTCTGCCGAGAACGGGTCCCCGGAGGACATCGATGCCCAGTTGGTTCCGCGCCGGCCTCTTCGCCGCGCTGTTCGTTTTTGTCACCACCCCTTCCCCCGCCGCAGAGAAGATTTTCCAAGACGACGCGCTGGACGACGCCGCGATCACGCTCGAGGCCGACCTCAAGGACGAGGCGGGGACCATCGAGAAGCCGCTTGCCAAGCTGAAGCAGGAGGCCGAGGCGCTGCTGAAGAGCCAAGACCTCGAAGGCGCCGCCAATATCTATGTGCAGATCGTGACGGTCGCGCCTAAGGATGCCAAATCCTGGCGCGGGCTAGCCGACATTTGGCTCTTGATCCCGGCGACCGAGGAAGACGACGGCTCGACCCGCATCGAGCGGGCGCGGACTGCTGCCTATATCGCCTATCAGCGGGCGACCACGCCGGAGGACGAGGCGGCTTCCCTCGTCACGCTCGCCACTGCCTTCACCAAGCGCGAGGAATGGCGGCAGGCGCTGAATGCGCTGAAGCTGGCGCTCGACCTCCACGAGACGCCAGAGCTCAGAACGACTTACGAGGGGCTGCGCGAGAAATACGGCTTCCGCGTCTCGAATTTCAGCGTGGACTCAGACGCCGCAAGCCCACGTGCCTGCTTCCAGTTCAGCGAACTCCTGCCCAAGCGCACCGACTTCTCGCCTTATGTCGCGGTCGCGGGCCAGGACAAGCCGGCACTCTCGGTCGACGATCACCAGATCTGCGTCGAAGGGCTGAAGCATGGCGAGACCTACGCCATCACGCTCCGCGCCGGCCTTCCCTCGACGGTCGATGAGGCCCTGCTCAAGGATGCCGAGTTTAACATCTATGTGCGCGACCGGAGCCCCTCGGTCAGGCTCGCAGGGAAAGCCTATGTGCTGCCGCGGACGGGCCAGCAGGGCATCCCGCTCATCACCGTCAACACCGGCTTGGTCAAAGTGACCGTCTACCGGATCGGCGACAGAAATCTCATCGACAACGTGCTCAGCTGGGAGTTCCAGCGCAATCTCTATAGCTATGGCCTCGACGAGATCGCCGATCAGAAGGGCGAGAAGATCTGGGCGGGCGAGCTCGAGGTGGAGA
>DASWJG010000288.1:0-2857 GCA_036397315.1 Methyloceanibacter sp.
CATCGAGGGCTTGAAGGAGGCGATGAAGAACATCTTCGACCTCGACCTGCCGCTGGCCGACTGGGCGGCGGAAGAGGGCATCGGCGACGCCGAGCTCCATGAGCGGCTGATCAAGGCCGCCGACGAGAGGGCCGCCAACAAAGCCGCGAATTTCGGGCCGCAGATCATGCGCCAGATCGAGAGGGGGGTGCTGTTGCAGACGCTCGACCATCTCTGGCGCGAGCATCTCGTCACGCTCGAGCATTTGCGCCAGGTCATCGGCCTCCGCGGTTACGGCCAGCGCGATCCCTTGAACGAGTACAAGAGCGAGAGCTTCACCCTGTTCGAGCATATGCTGGCGCGCTTACGCGAGGCGGTGACCGGCCAGCTCATGCATGTTGAGCTGGCGCAGCAGGACGAGGTACCGCCGCTCGAGGGAGCCGAGCTTCCGCCGATGGAGGCGCACCACGCCAATCCGACCACGGGCGAGGATGAGTTTGCGCTCGAGACCGCCAATGCCGGCGGCAACGGCAGAGGGGCGGCCAAGCCGCAGCGGGCGCGCAAAGCCGCCGGCGTCAACCCGGCCGATCCTGCGACCTGGGGCAAGGTGCAGCGCAACGCGCTCTGCCCGTGCGGCTCCGGCAAGAAATACAAGCACTGCCACGGCACCTTTAGCTAGGACCGCCGCCCCCCTCTAGGATTTCGACGTGCCCGCGGTCCGGCGATGCCGGGAACCGGAGAGGCCGCTTGTCGCTTTCTTTGTGCAGCGCCATACATCCCACAGAGTAGCTCATGACCTTGCACGTACCGTTGCGCCTGCGCGCACGCTGTCGCCCATGACCCTCGATCAGACTCTCGCCTTTGCCATTGTCATCGCCATGATGGCGCTGTTCGCCTGGGGGCGCTGGCGCTACGATCTTGTGGCTGCAGTGGCGCTGCTGGCCGCGGTGATCGTCGGCATCGTACCGCCGGATCAAGCGTTCAAAGGCTTCAGCGACGACATCGTTATTATCGTGGCGAGCGCGCTCGTGGTCAGCGCCGCCGTGGCGCGCTCAGGGGTAGTCGAGCGTGTGGTCCGCATGCTCGGGCCCTACCTCACCACCATCACAAGGCAGATCGTCGCCCTCGTCGGCTCAGTGACATTGCTCTCCGGCTTCGTGAAGAATATCGGGGCACTGGCCATGCTGATGCCGATTGCCTTCCAGCTCGCGCGCCGCACCGGCACCTCGCCGTCGTCGCTGCTGATGCCGATGTCGTTTGGCGCGTTGCTCGGCGGCATCGTCACGCTGGTCGGCACCTCTCCCAATATCATCGTATCGCGGGTGCGCGAGCAGATCCTGGGAGAGCCTTTCAACATGTTCGACTTTGCGCCGGTTGGCGCCGGCATCGCCGTCGTGGGTTTCCTCTTTCTGGTCTTCGGTTGGCGCCTCCTCCCCCGGCATCGCAAGGGAGCGGCTTCCATGGACGCCGCCTTCAGTCTCGAAGGTTACACCACCGAGGTAACGGTCACCGAAGACTCCCCCGCGGCCGGCGTGACGGTGAAGGCGCTCGAGGAGCTTGGCGAGGGCGAGACGGAGGTGATCACGCTCATCAGGGGCGGCACGCGGCGCTACGAGCCCGCCGGCAATGTGGTGATCAAGCCTGGCGACATTCTCATCCTGCAAGGAGAGCCTGCGGCGCTCGAACGCATCGTCGCGCTGGAGAAGCTGAAGCTCACTCGCGAGGGCAAGAGCCACGAGATCGACACGCCGAGCGACGAGATCGGCATCATGGAGGCGGTGATTACGCCGGACTCAGAGCTGGTCGGCAGCTCCGTGGGGCAGCTCAAGTTGTTCGACCGCCACGCGGTCAATCTCCTCGCGGTGAGTCGGAGAGGCCGGCGCATCACCCATCGTCTGCGCGGGGTGAAGCTTAGAGCCGGCGACGTCGTCGTGTTCAGGGGCAATCTGGCCGCCATGCCCGAGACCCTGGGCGAACTAAATTGCCTGCCGCTAGCCGAGCGCGATCTCCGTATCGGCCGGAAAATGAGTCTCCTGCCCGTGGGCATCCTTGCGGCAGCAATGGCGCTCGTCGCCTTCAATATCGTTCCCGTCGCCATCGCCTTTTTCGGCGCCGCGGTGATCCTGCTCTTGGCTGGCTCGCTGTCGTTACGGGAAGCCTATGACGCGATCGAATGGCCGATCCTCATCATGCTGGGGGCGTTGATCCCGGTGAGCGACGCGTTGCGCACGACCGGCGGCACCGACTTGATCGCGGCAGGTCTGTCCCAAGCGGCGGCTTCGCTGCCCGCGGCCGGAGCGCTCGCGCTTCTCCTTGCCGCGGCAATGGCGGTGACGCCCTTCCTCAACAATGCGGCCACCGTTTTGGTCATGGCGCCCATCGCGGCGAGCTTCGCCGCAAGGCTCGACTATAACCCCGATGCCTTCCTGATGGCGGTTGCCATCGGGGCGGCGTGCGACTTCCTCACGCCCATCGGGCATCAGTGCAACACGCTGGTGATGGGCCCTGGCGGCTACCGCTTCGGCGATTATTGGCGTCTCGGGTTGCCGCTATCGCTCATTGTGCTCGCTACGGGCGTACCGCTCATCGCCTTCTTCTGGCCGGTTTAGCTCCCGGCAATTTTGGGGGGGCAGAGCTCCTCGACCGGCTGGTTGACGGTCTCGGTGCTGCCGGCCTCGAATACGTAACGGCCTTTGCACACGCTGACCAACGGCGGCAGGCGGCTCGTCTCGAACAGGTCGTAGCCTTTCTTCAGGTCGGCCCAGAAGCCCTCCCACCGGTCGCCTCTGTGCAGCCTGACGTTGCGGTCCGTCATGCGGAAGGGAAAGACGTGGACCGGAAACCGCGCCTGACCCCGGTCGAGCGCCGCCGTCACCAT
>DASWJG010000289.1:0-3221 GCA_036397315.1 Methyloceanibacter sp.
CATCGAGGGCTTGAAGGAGGCGATGAAGAACATCTTCGACCTCGACCTGCCGCTGGCCGACTGGGCGGCGGAAGAGGGCATCGGCGACGCCGAGCTCCATGAGCGGCTGATCAAGGCCGCCGACGAGAGGGCCGCCAACAAGGCGGCGAATTTCGGGCCGCAGATCATGCGCCAGGTCGAGAGGGGGGTGCTGTTGCAGACGCTCGACCATCTCTGGCGCGAGCATCTCGTCACGCTCGAGCATTTGCGCCAGGTCATCGGCCTCCGCGGCTACGGCCAGCGCGATCCCTTGAACGAGTACAAGGGCGAGAGCTTCACCCTGTTCGAGCACATGCTGGCGCGCTTACGCGAGGCGGTGACCGGCCAGCTCATGCATGTCGAGCTGGCGCGGCAGGATGAGGTGCCGCCGCTCGAGGGTGCCGAGCTTCCGCCGATGGAGGCGCACCACGCCAATCCGACCACCGGCGAGGATGAATTTGCGCTCGAGACCGCCAATGCCGGCGGCAATGGCAGTGGGGCGGCCAAGCCGCAGCGTGCGCGCAAAGCCGGCGGCGCCAACCCGGCCGATCCGTCGACCTGGGGCAAGGTGCAGCGCAACGCGCCCTGCCCGTGCGGCTCCGGCAAGAAATACAAGCACTGCCACGGCACCTTCAGCTAGGCGCCTCTCGCGACGGGGTGGAATGGCGCCGCCGCTAGTGGCCGCCCTCGTCGTCCATATCGTATTCCTCGCTCGCCGCTGGCTGCTCTCCTCCGACGGAGTAAACATCCTGCTGATGCTGGCTCTGCGGCTGAAGCCAGGGCAAGGTCTCGCCGTTGTCTAGCGGCGCCACTCCATTATCGGGACTGGAGCCGATCTCCTGCGTGCCGGTCTCGCTTGGGCCGAATCCGCCATAATTATCGCCGGCAGAGGCGGACGTGATCGCGGCCAAGGTTCCAAGCACAAGCACGCAAGCCACGAGCGCAGTCCGAATTTGCATGACGTCCCCCCTTTTTGCAGACTTAGACGCAACGAAGCGTGCCCATCTTAGCGCGTCTCGGCCGGCCATGGATGCGACATCCGGCGGCGGGCCGGTTCCCCGGTGAGGAACCGACGGCTGGTTCGCGAATTTCTCTGGCGGGCTTAACTGCAAATGAAATCATGATCTTCCGACACTCCGTGCGCCTAGGGCCTTGGCGACAATGACGCTCGACCAATTCCTCGCCTTTGCCATTGTTATTGGAATGATGGCGCTGTTTGCCTGGGGCCGTTGGCGCTATGACCTCGTCGCCGTCATGGCCCTGCTCGCGGCGATCGTCGCGGGCATCGTACCGCCTAAAGAGGCCTTCAAGGGCTTCAGCGACGACATCGTCATCATCGTGGGAAGCGCCCTCGTGGTTAGCGCCGCCGTGGCGCGCTCAGGGATAGTCGAGCGTGTGGTGCGCATGCTCGGGCCCTACCTCACCACCATCACAAGGCAGATCGTCGCCCTTGTCGGCTCGGTGACGCTGCTCTCCGGCTTCGTGAAGAATATCGGCGCACTCGCCATGCTGATGCCCATCGCCTTCCAGCTCGCGCGCCGCACCGGCACCTCGCCGTCGTCGCTGCTGATGCCGATGTCGTTCGGCGCGCTGCTTGGCGGCATCGTGACGCTGGTCGGCACCTCTCCCAACATCATCGTATCGCGGGTGCGCGAGCAGCTCCTGGGAGAGCCTTTCAACATGTTCGACTTCACGCCGGTTGGCGCCGGCATCGCAATCGCGGGTTTCCTCTTTCTGGTCTTCGGTTGGCGACTCCTCCCCCGGCATCGCAAGGGAGCGGCTTCTATGGACGCCGCCTTCAATATCGAAGGTTACACCACCGAGGTGACGGTCCCCGAGGACTCGCCCGCCGCCGGCGTAACGGTGAAGGCGCTCGAGGAGCTTGGCGAGAACGAGATCGAGGTCATCACCCTGCTTAGAGGCGTCACGCGGCGCTATGAGCCCGCCGGCAATGTGGTGATCAAGGCCGGCGACATTCTCATCTTGCAAGGGGAGCCGGCAGCGCTCGAACGCATCGTCGCCCTAGAGAAGCTGAAACTGACTCGCGCGGGCAAGGGCCATGAGATCGACACCCCGAGCGACGAGATCGGCGTCATGGAGGCCGTAATTACGCCGGCCTCCGAGCTGGTCGGCAGTTCCGTGGGTCAGCTCAAACTGTTCGACCGCCACGCGGTCAATCTGCTCGCGGTGAGCCGCACGGGTCGCCGCATCACCCATCGTTTGCGCGCGGTGAAGCTTAGAGCCGGCGACGTCGTCGTGCTCAGGGGCAATCTCGCCGCCATGCCCGAGACACTTGGCGAGCTGCATTGCCTGCCCCTTGCCGAGCGCGATCTTCACATCGGCCGGCAACGCAGTCTCTTTCCGATTGCGGTGCTGGCAGCGGCCATGGCGCTCGTCGCCTTCAATGTCGTTCCCGTCGCGATCGCCTTTTTCGGAGCCGCGGTGATCCTGCTCTTGGCCGGCTCGCTGTCGTTACGGGAAGCCTATGACGCGATCGAATGGCCGATCCTCATCATGCTCGGCGCCTTGATCCCGGTGAGCGACGCGTTGCGCACGACCGGCGGCACCGACTTGATCGCGGCAGGCTTGTCGCAAGCGTCGGCGTCGCTACCGGCAACCGGGGCGCTCGCGCTTCTCCTTGCCGCGGCAATGGCAGTGACGCCCTTCCTCAACAATGCCGCCACGGTTCTCGTCATGGCGCCCATCGCGGCGAGCTTCGCGGCGAGGCTCGGCTATAACCCCGATCCCTTCCTGATGGCGGTTGCCATCGGGGCGGCGTGCGACTTCCTCACGCCCATCGGGCATCAGTGCAACACGTTGGTGATGGGCCCTGGCGGCTACCGCTTCGGCGATTATTGGCGTCTCGGCCTGCCTCTCTCGCTCATCGTGCTTGCTACCGGCGTACCGCTCATCGCCTTCTTCTGGCCGGTTTAGCTCCCGGCAATTTCCGGCGGGCAGCGCTCCTCGACCGGCTGGCTGACGGTCTCGGTGCTGCCGGCCTCAAATACGTAGCGGCCTTTGCAGACGCTGACCATCGGCGGCAGGCGGCTCGTCTCGAACATGTCGTAGCCTTTCTTCAGGTCGGCCCAGAAGCCCTCCCACCGGTCGCCTCTGTGCAGCCTGACGTTGCGGTCCGTCATGCGGAAGGGAAAGACGTGGACCGGAAACCGCGCCTGACCCCGGTCGAGCGCCGCCGTCACCAT